>JACQYN010000263.1 GCA_016208235.1 Deltaproteobacteria bacterium | reverse complement strand
GGCGCCAAGGGCATCGGGCTGTGCCGCACCGAGCGCATGTTCAACGAAGCGGAACGCCTGCCCCTGATGCGCAACATGATCCTGGCGGACACCGAAGAAGAGCGGAAAAAATGGGCCGACAAGCTCATGCCCATGCAGCGCGATGATTTCGTGCAGATCTTCCGGTCCATGGAAGGATTGCCTGTCACCATCCGCCTGTTGGACCCGCCGCTGCATGAGTTCCTCCCCAGCGTCGAAGAGCTTCTCAATGAAACCAGCCGCCTGAAGGAGTTCAGCCAGATCATCAACGCCCTGGAACAACTCCCCGGCACCGTCACTTTGATAGGTCCGGATCTTTACCAGCACGTGCCCTCCATTGAGACGGTGACCCGGGAACTCAGTGAGTTCAAAGCCAAGGGCCTGGATAAAAAACTGCTGAAGGACAAAGAACGGGTACTGCGCCGGGTGCGGGTGCTCCACGAATACAACCCCATGCTGGGCAACCGCGGCGTGCGCTGCGGCATCTCCTTCCCGGAAATCTACGACATGCAGATTCAGGCCATCTTCGAGGCCGCGGCCATTGCGCTGCGGGAAAAGATCGACGTCCGGCCGGAGATCATGATCCCCAATGTCTGCACCCGCCAGGAGCTGATATGGGTGCAGCCCCGGGTGGAGAAGCTCCACAAAGAAGTAGAAAAATCCTACAACGTCAAAATCAAATATAAGTTCGGCACCATGGTGGAAATCGCCCGGGCCTGCGTCCGGGCCGCTCAACTGGCGAGAACCGCAGAGTTCTTCTCCTTCGGCACCAACGACCTCACCCAGGGCGTCTTTTCCTTCTCCCGGGAGGACGCGGAGAACAAGTTCCTGCCCATTTACAACACCGTGGGCATCCTCCGGCACAATCCCTTTGAGATCCTGGACGAGTTAGGGGTGGGCTGGCTCATGCAGCACGCGGTCACCGAAGGCCGCAAGGTCCGCCCGGACTTAAAAATCGGCATCTGCGGCGAACACGGCGGCCAACCCCAGGCCATCGAGTTCTGCCACAAGATCGGCCTCAACTACGTGTCCTGCTCCCCCATGCGCATCCCCATCGCCCGCATGGCCGCAGCCCACGCTCACATCAAAGAAAAACGCGGCGAAGCCGTGCGCTCCAAAGCGCTGTAGGGTGCGTTTTACGCACCATTTAATATGATAGATTTGGGAGAGAGGGCCAGGGGCCGCGGGCCCCTGGCCCTCCTCCAAGGTATTCGGAGGTAATAGCAATGAGAAAACTGTTGTTACTCCTGATGGTCATATCAATGATTGCCTTGGTTATGAAACCAGGCCTTGCTGCAGAAGACCAAACCTCAAGGCAATCGAAACCTGAGCTTGCTAATGTAACTATTGCGCCGCCAGACCCTCAAATTGAACCCGATGTCAGGAAATTTTCTGGAATTTGGGAAGGTCGTTGGTCAAACTTCCCCCATTGCCCACAATGGCATGGATTAAACGCCAAAATGGCCATTAAAAGCGTTGTCAAGGATGGCGAGAAGTACAACGCAACCCTTACTTATGCCTGGGGCGATAGCCCGGAATGGCATACAAAAAAGGGAAGCAGCGATTATTCAGGGGAGATTAAAAAGAACGACGAGGGCCGGTGGGAGCTATTTTTTAAATCACCACGTCGCCCATTTAAGTTCTATTTCGACAAGGACTCTTTGTTTGGCGTGACGGGAACCTCGGAAGCTACCCTGCGCCGAATCAATTAAAAAAATCCATCCCTTCTCGTTCCCAAGCTCCCGCTTGGGAACGCAAAATTTTTGCCGAAGCTCCTGCTTCGGCAATCTGGAAGGCTTTGCCTAATCGGGTTAAAGTGCATCAGCCCCAGGCACGGTAGAAAAAACCTTCACCTCCCTTAGAATCCTCTCCGCCAACCGATCGGAAGCCGTATCCAGGTCATAGTCGGCCTGGAGGCCCAGCCAGAATTCCGCCGACGTGCCGAAATAGCGGCTCAACCTGAGCGCGGTGTCAGCCGTGACGCTTCTTTTGCCGTGCACGATTTCATTGATGCGCCGGGGGGAGACGCCCAGGTCCCGGCCCAGCCTGGTCTGGCTTAGCCCCAAAGGCTTCATGAATTCTTCCAGCAATATCTC
>JACQYN010000259.1 GCA_016208235.1 Deltaproteobacteria bacterium | reverse complement strand
GGGGTTTGGGGGAGGGGGGCTAAGGTCCACAGGCTGGAAGCCTGTGCCACTGGCCCTTAGCCCCCTCCCCCAAATATGCTTCCCTCCCCTCCGCCTCAAATCTCCGGGAAGATGACCAAGTTATCCCTATGGATAACTTCGTCGTAGTCCTTATGGCCCAGGGATTGGGCGATTTCCTGGGTTTGGCGGCCCTTGATGCGGTTGATGTCCCTCGCCGAGTAGTTGGTGAGGCCCATGGCGAAGGGCCGGCCCTCTGGGTCCACCAGGTGCACGGGCGCGCCCTTGCGAAAGCCCCCGAAGACCTCGACGATACCCGCGGGCAGGAGGCTCTTGTGGTGGCGCACCAGGGCCTCCCGGGCCCCGGGGTCCACCAGGATGGCCCCCTGGGGGGTGACGTTGTAGGCCAGCCAGTACTGACGGCTTTTGAGTTTTTGGGCCTGGGGCACGAACAAGGTGCCCACCTCCCGGCCGCTGAAGACCGCTTCCAGGATGCCGGGGGTCAGGCCGTTGGCGATGATGGTGGGGATGCCCGCGGCTGCGGCCTTTTTCACCGCCTGCATCTTAGTGACCATGCCCCCCCGGCCCAAAGCCCCGGCCCGGCGGCCCGGGGCTTTTTGCAGCAGCGGGTCGTCAGTCTTGACCAGGGGAATGAGCCGGGCTTCCGGGTCCTGGCGGGGGTCCCGGTCGTAGAGGCCGTCGATGTCGGTCAGAATCAGGAGCAGGTCCGCGTCCACCAGGTTGCAGATGAGTGCGGCCAGGTTGTCGTTGTCCCCGAATTTCAGCTCATCGGTGGCCACCGTGTCGTTTTCGTTGATAATGGGCACCACGCCCCACTCCACCAGGTTGCCCAGGGTGTTCCGGGCGTTCAGGAACCGCTTCCGGGACTCCAGGTCTTCGTGGGTGAGGAGAATCTGGGCCACCTTCAGCCCGTGCGCGGCAAAGGCCTCCTCGTAGGTGTACATGAGGATGCTCTGGCCCGCGGCGGCCACCGCCTGCTGCTGGGGCATACCGCTGGGGCACTCGGCCAGGCCCAATTTCCGCAGGCCCGCGGCTATGGCCCCCGAAGAAACCAGGATGAACTGGCGCTTATCCCGCAACGCCGCGATCTCCCCTACCAGGCGCTGGATCAGGGGCTGATTGAGGCCCTCCGCGGCGGTGAGCACCGCACTGCCGATCTTCAGCACCACCCGCCGGGCCTTAGAAAGATATTTTTGACGTGTCGCCTTCATAATTGAATAATGGATGGTGGGGGGAGAGGCCAGGAGGTCAGTGAGCGGTGAGCAGTGAGCAGTGAGCAGAAAAAAAATCGGGCCATTCTTTTTCACTGCTTACTGCTCACTGCTTACTCTAACTGCCCCTCCCCCCACACCCCCTCCCCAACCCGCATATATTTAAAATTTAAAAATTCAAAGCCTAGGCGTATGGGGAGGCGGGTAGATAAAATTGAATGATTTCCATTCAAAGGGAGTCGCCGGGAAGGGGAGGTATTTTCCCCCCTTTTCTAAAGGGGGGTCAGGGGGGATTTTATGCTGTTGAAAATCCCCCTAAATCCTCCTTTAAAAAAGGGGGACTTAAAACCCCTTCCTCGGGACGCGCCCCCTAAATATCAATCACTCAATTTATGAACCTTAACACTAGTATGCCTTAAATCCGCGAATTTATGGTAGGATTTTTTTAATCCGTATCCGGCTGTGTCTCCAGGCGGGCGGCCTTTTCCCACAAAGCTGCGCGCAGATCAGAGACGCCTTCTCCGGTCTTGGCGGAAACCGGGAAGACCCGCCAGCCCGCGTCTTCATAGGCCCGTACCATGGCCTCCCGGGGAAAATCCCCGGGCAGCAGGTCCGTCTTGTTGAGGATCACCAGTCGCGGCCGGCTGGAGAGCTCGGGGTCAAAAGCATCCATCTCAACTTCCAGCGCTTTCAGGGGCGCCAGGGGTTGCTGCGGATCCACCCCGCTCAGGTCGATGACCATGACCATCAGCCGGGTGCGCTTGATATGGCGCAAAAACCGATGCCCCAGGCCCTTGCCCAGGTGGGCCCCGGGGATCAAACCGGGAATCTCCGCCAAGATCAAGGGCTCCTGCTGGACTTCTCCGGTCAGGGCCCCCAATTGGGGACTTAGGGTGGTGAAAGGGAAGGCGCCCACCCGGGCCCGGGAGGCGGTGAGGGCCTTTAATAGCGTGGTTTTCCCGGCATTGGGCGCGCCCACCAGGCCCACGTCCGCCAGGATTTGCAACTCCAGGCGCAGCCGTCGCTCCTCCCCCGGTTCCCCGGGTTGGGCGAAGCGGGGGGAGCGCAGCCGGGACGAGACGAAGTGGGCGTTGCCTTTGCCGCCCCGCCCGCCCTTGGCTGCCAACAGACGCGCGCCGGGGGTGAGAAGTTCGCCCAGCAATTCGCGGGTTTCGGGATGATAAACGAGGGTGCCCAGGGGCACGGGGATGATCAGGGGAGGGCCGTTCTTGCCGTGGCGGTCCTGGCTCTGGCCGCGGCCGCCTTTGTCGGCCTGGAAGATCTTGCGGCGCTTAAAGAGGCGCAGGGTGCGGGTACCGGCGGCGGCTTCCAAAATGACGTCGCCGCCTGCGCCGCCGTCGCCGCCGTCGGGCCGGCCCTGGGGCCGGTGTGCCGCCCTTAAAAAACTGACGCAGCCGGCTCCGCCGGCGCCGCCCCGGACGGTGATCTCCGCCTCATCGGGAAAGGATTTCAAGCTGGGGGATAAACGCTGACCCGTTTGCGATCTTTGCCGAAAGCCTCGAAGGCCACTACCCCGTCGATCTTGGCGAACAGGGTGAAATCACGGCCCAGACCCACGTTGTTTCCGGGGTGGAGGCGGGTGCCCACCTGGCGCACCAGGATAGTGCCGGCCAACACCGTCTGGCCGGCAAAACGCTTGACGCCCCGGCGTTTGCCCGCGCTGTCCCGGCCGTTCCGGGAACTGCCGCCCGCTTTTTTATGTGCCATGGTTGAAACTCCTGTTTTGGGGGAGGGGGTCAGGGGCACGGGCTGGAAAGCCTGTGCTACCATCCTTCCCTCAAATCACCTTACAAAAGGATTTCCTGGATCTGCAGGGCCGTAAAAAGTTGCCGATGGCCCTGGGTGCGGCGATAATTCTTGCGGCGTTTCTTTTTATAAACCAGAATCTTTTTGGCCTTGCCCTGGGTCAATATTTGGCCCTTAACGGTGGCATTTTCCACCAAAGGCTGGCCGACCTTAAGTTCCTGGTCATCGCCCACCATCAGCACCTGGTCCAGAACCACCTGGTCGCCCTGCTCGCCGGGCAGGCGCTCCACCCGGAGGACGTCTCCGGGAGAGACCCGATATTGTTTGCCGCCGGTTTGGATAATGGCGTACACTTTAGCCTCCTGCTGAAATACCGATAGACAGTTAATAATATCCGTTTTTCTTATCTTGTCAAGCTATCCTGGGAATTGTGGTTAAATTTTCCTCCTCCGGGTATCCGGAAAGGTCGGTGATTGACAGAAATTCCAGGGGGCTTTAATATGTACTAACTCACAAGGTGCGGGAAAGAATATGGAACCCTTGCTCCCGAAAAAAGGCCCCCAAGGCTACGTCGTCATTCACGGCCATTTCTATCAGCCTCCCCGGGAAAACCCCTGGATTGAGCAGATAGAAGTGGAGACCAGCGCCCATCCTTACCACGATTGGAATGCCCGCATCAACGTCGAATGCTATACCCCCAACGGTTGCGCCCGCATCTTCGACCACCAGCGCCGTATTCTTGACGTTATCAACAATTATGAGCATATCAGCTTCAACTTCGGCCCCAACCTGCTGAGCTGGCTGGAGGCCAAGGCCCCCCAGACCTACCGGCGGATTCTGGATGCGGACCGCCGCAGCCTGGAAGGGTTGGGCCATGGCAACGCCCTGGCTCAGTCGTATAATCATACCATCCTGCCCCTGGCCACCCCCCGGGACCGGGAGACCCAAATAATCTGGGGCCTCAAGGATTTCACCCACCGCTTTCAAAGACCCGCGGAGGCCATGTGGGTGCCGGAGACCGCGGTGAATCTCCCCACCCTGGCGGCCCTGGTGGAACACGGTCTGAAATTTGTCATCCTTTCCCCCTACCAGGCTAGGCGGGTGCGGCCCTTGGCCGGCGGCCCCTGGGAACGGGTAGAGGGCCACACCCTGGACATCACCCAGGCTTACCGCTGTTATTTGCCGGACGCCGGGGGCAAGCCCGCCAAGAGACGATATATCGACGTCTTTTTTTATAATGGTGCGGTGGCCGCGGACATCAGTTTCGGAGACCTGCTCCAGGACAGCAACCGCCTGGCCGCGCGCCTGGTGGAAGGCTTTTACCCCACCCGGGCCCGTCCCCAAATTTTGCACGTGGCCACGGACGGTGAGAATTACGGGCATCATAAAGAATTCGGGGAACTGGCCTTGGCCCATGCTCTGACCCAGGCCCTGCCCCAGAAGGGGTTCCAACTCTCCAATTATGCCGCCTTTCTGAAGCAGGCCCCGCCCCAGATGGAGGTGGAACTCTACCTGGGCCCCACCGGCGGTGGCAGCTCCTGGAGCTGCGCCCATGGGATGGAACGCTGGAAATCGGACTGCGGCTGTTCCACCGGTGGGCAGCCCACCTGGAACCAGAAATGGCGGGCGCCCTTGCGGGAAGCCTTTGATCTACTAAATGAGC
>JACQYN010000258.1 GCA_016208235.1 Deltaproteobacteria bacterium | reverse complement strand
CTCCCCCCAACCCCCTCCCACCAGGGGAGGGGGAGTTCTGAGCTCCAATATTTTGTCAGGTATTCTCGGTGCCCGATATAGTACGGCACAGGTCACGCCTCCCTGCGGATTGACGGCTGGCGGTTTTTTTGATAGGCCCAAATAGGAGACGGCCAAGGGTATGAATTTATTGGATTTGGGAATTCTGGTGCTTCTTATTTTGATCGCCCTCCGGGGCTATTACCGGGGACTCTTCCAGGAATTGGCGGTCCTGGCCGGGGTGGTGGGGGGAGTGTTGGTCGCGGCCCATACCCACCAGCTGCTGGCTGCGAAGTTTAGCCCCTGGATAACCAATCCCGACCACGCCCGGTGGCTGGCCTTCGCCCTGGTGCTGGTGGTGGTCTATTGGGCCATCCGGCTGGTGGCCTTCTTTCTTCAGCGGCTTCTTTATCATCTTTATCTGGATGTGTTTGACCGTCTTTTGGGGGGTTTTTTTGCCCTGGTCAAGGGCGCACTGCTTCTGGGATTCGCCTTGATGTTCGTCGGCCTGGTCATGCCCCGGGATTCCCATCTCTTTAAAGAATCCCGCACGGCCCCTTACCTGATGCATTTCTCCCGGCAGGCCCTGGGGCTGCTTCCCCCGGACTTCAAACAACGATTTAATGACTACCTGCAGCAGTGGCAGAAGCCGAAGAAAAAGGAAGAAGCGGCCTGGTCTTGAAATCAAATTGCCGCTAAGATGCTCGATGTGCCTGCTATAATTCCCTAAAACCATCATGATCTAAGAATCGCAAAGAAGCATGAGAATTTAGTGATGGCGGGCACGGAGGCCCTCCCACCCTTAAAAAGGATTTCTTGGTGGGGCGGCCGTCCCTGGCCGCCTGCCAATCTTCCGGCATAGAGTTTTTCATATAAATACGAAGAGAATTCAGGGGAGACTGCCGGGTCTCTTGCCGGCGCTCCCCTCAACTATCTTAATACCAAGTTACCGTCAAAGTACTATAAATGTTTGTTGTAGGGGCGCACCCATGTGTGCGCCCACCCCAAGGGCGGACACGCGGGTCCGCCCCTACAAAAAATCTCTTTGACGGCAACTTGGTATAAGGAGTTGTCTTTAATGTGCGCCAAAAAACAGGACCCGGGCGCGGCAGTAACGGATTTTATCGGCATTGTCCGCCGCCTGCGGGGTCCCGGCGGTTGCCCCTGGGACGCCCGCCAGACGCCGGAGACCTTGAAGACCTACGTGCTGGAAGAGGCCTATGAACTGGTGGAGGCCGTGGAGAGCGGGGACCCTGACAAAGTCAAGGAGGAACTGGGAGATCTCCTGCTGCACCTGGTTTTTCTCAGCGACCTGTATCAGGAGCGGGGTGATTTTTCTTTTGCCGAGGTGGCGTTAGGGATTACTGCCAAGATGATCCACCGCCATCCTCACGTCTTTGCCGGGGAAGAGGCCAAAACCAGGGAGGACCTGCGCCGCATCTGGGAGCGGGCCAAGGCCCAGGAGGGCAAGGGGGAGAAAAAAGCCGCTCTGGAGAAGGTCTCTACGGCCCTGCCGGCCTTGGTCCAGGCTCAGCGTCTGGGGGAGGCGGCCGCCCGCCTGGGGTTCGACTGGCCCTCGGTGCAAGGAGCCCTGGACAAGGTGGAGGAGGAGTGGCAGGAATTCCGCCGGGCCCTGGCCGCGCCCCCCCACGACGCCCGGGAGGAGGAACTGGGGGACCTCCTCTTTGCCCTGGTCAACGTGGCCCGCTTCCTGAACATCGACTCCGAAGGCGCGCTGCGGCGCACCATCTACAAGTTCATCAAGCGCTTCCACGTGGTGGAACGGACCCTGGTGAAGCAAGGCAAGACCCCGGAAACCGCCACCCTGGAGGAGATGGAGGCCATCTGGCAGGCGGCTAAAAAGGGGTAAGGTCGGTGCGGGGAGGGCCGGGGGAAAAGCTATCATACCAAGTCGCAAACAAAAGACAATTTTCTTGTAGGGGCGGACCCATGTGTCCGCCCTGGGTTAGGGCGCACACACGGGTGCGCCCCTACAATACTGCGTTTTTTGTTTGCGACTTGGTATCAGCTATCAGCTTAAAAAAACACGAGGTCTGGCATTGGATTGAATTCTACCGAGTTTCCGGTAGTTGACTTGACTCTTGGTTGTAAAGAGCTGACAGCTGATAGCTGAAGGCTGACCTCTAAAAGCCGGGCCAGCTTCAACTTGCCACCTGGGTAAGCTGATGATATTATTTAGATTGCTTAAGGGGGCAAAACAGGTATGGAACCGGACCGGGTCCGCAGATTCTTCTCTCCTGCTCCAGTCATTCTCGCCATCCTCGCCGGGGCGGTCCTTCTTTCTGCGCTTTTCTTTTTTTTCTGGCAAAAGCTGAACCACAGAGTCGAGATTATTCTGCAGGAGCAATTCAACCAGCAGCAATTGATGCTGGCCCGGAAGATCGCCGACAACGTGGAGTCCTATTTCGACTTCATAGAGAATAGTCTTTTGGGATACGCGGGCTTATACCAGACTATATCCCCCCAAGCGCCCCAGATAGAAGTCTCCCTGGCGGAGCGGTTTTCCCGGCACAAGCTTTTCGGCATCTTGGAGATTCGCCGCTATAACGCTGAGGGGGCGGCAGCACAGGTATTTAGCACATCACCCAGTCCCGCGCCAACTGGCAGCCTGGTACTTCCTGCCCCCTACCTGGAATGGGCCCGGAACCCCGCGCACCGCGGCAAGCTATTTCTTAGCAAGACTTTCGTATACGCGGATTCTCCCTGGAAAAACCGCAGAGTCATGCGGTTCCTGACCCCGCTATACTGGGCGGACGATAAAGGTAATTTTTCAGGAGTGGTGGAGCTTCTCATTGACCCTTTTTTTATTTGTGAGAAAGTTACGGCCGATGTCCGTTCCGGTCAGACCGGTTATGCCTGGATCATCGACCAGGACGTAATTTTTCTGACCCACTACGAAAAAGACTTCGTGGGCCAGGAAGCCATGGCCGTACGGATGGCCCGTAATCCCAATATCATTTTCAGAGGATTGCGGGAGATCAATGCCAAGGTCCTTGCGGGCCAGGAGGGCGTAGGGGAATACGATTCCGGCTGGCACCGCCAGCGCCTGGGGCTCACCCCCAAGCTGGTGGCCTATACACCGATCCGTTTTGCGAAGGGGTTGATTCGCGAGGTGACGGAGGTGGAAGATCCGGCCCGTAATATCTGGGGAGTGGCAGTGGTGGCGCCGGTGGCGGAAGTTTCCGGCTCTGTGGGCGAAGTGATGCACCAGGAACTGTTCTTGGTGGGGACCTTTTTTGTCCTGGTGCTTTTAGCCACCGCGGTGTTGATCGGGGCCGCGCTCACCTGGAATAAAACCCTGACCCGGAAAATCGACCTGAAAACCCAGGAGTTGCTGGAATCCCAGGAACGCCTGGTGCATTCCGAGAGGTTCGCGGCAGTGGGAGAGGCCGCGGCTTATGTCAGCCATGAGATCAAAAACCCCTTGATGGTCATTGGCGGAATGGCCCACCAGGTGGAGCGCCGCCTGGACGATCAGGAGACCCGGGAGAAATTGAAGATTATTCAAAATGAAGTCAAACGCCTGGAGTCCTTTTTAGGGGACTTGCGGGATTTCACCCGGCCCGTACTGCCGGTAAAGCAAAAAATCGATCTGAACCAGGTGATCCGGGAAGTGGAGGACATGATGGTCGAGGCGGCCAGGGAAAAAGGCGTCACCCTGGGAGAAAAGCTGGACCCCGTGCCGTTCCTGGAGGCCGACCCCAACCAGCTCAAACAGGTGCTGGTCAACCTGATCAAGAATGCCTTGGAGGCTACGGAAGTAAACGGCCAGATTCTCCTGGCCGCCGGCTTTCGGGATGGGCAGGCCTGGTTTTCGGTAAAGGACACCGGCAAAGGCATGCCCTCGGAGGTCTTGGAAAATATCTTCCACCCCTTTTTCACCACCAAGGACAAGGGCACCGGCCTGGGTCTGGCGGTGATCCATAAGATCATTACCGACCATCACGGGACCGTCCAGGTGGTCAGCGCCCCGGGCCGGGGCAGCACCTTCCTGGTGAAGTTGCCTCTAAGTTAAATCCATGGAGCCAACCCCCCTTCCGGAAGCCCTCAGGGAATCGCAGAAACGCCGCCGGGAACGGATTCTCATCATCCTGATCCTGATAATGGTGGTGTCCATCACCTCCCTGGAGGTGTACCTGGTGCGCCAGGGGGGGCAGCCGGTCACCGGCAGTCTCCTGGCCTTCAGTCTCCTTAATCTCAACACCATCCTGCTGTTTCTCCTCACCTTTCTCATTTTCCGCCATCTGGCCAAGCTCTTTCTGGAGAGGCGGCGCCGGGTCTTCGGCTCCCGGTTGCGCACCCGCCTGGTGCTCACCTTTATCAGCCTGACCATGCTCCCCACCCTGTTTTTGTTTTTTATGGCCTGGCAGTTAATCTCCAGCCGGGTGGACTTTTCCTGGGGGCGGCAGGTGGAGGAGCACCTGGAACAGGCCCTGGAGCAGAGAAAGGCTTTTTCCCAGGGGATGGAGGAAAAGCTGCGGGCTTACGGCCGTCTTTTCAGCCTGGAACTGGAGGGGCAAGGGAGATGGACCGCAGCGGACCGGGACTCCTGGCAGGCTTTCCTGGATAAAACGCGGGTGGCTTACCACCTCTCGGGTCTGGAGCTTCTGGACCCGGCGGGGAAACCTCTGACGGCCAGTTACGACCCCAAGGCCGGGGAACTCCCCCGGATTCCGCCTCCGGAGTCAGATACCGGGGAGATGCTGCAAAGGCAGCCCTTCCAGGGGGGGGAACTCCTGACTTTCCTGGCGCCCCTCAAGGGTCCCATGGGCGCGCTGCAAGGCTATGTGGCGGTCCGCCAGTTTTTCCCCCAGCCCCTGGCCGGCGCGGAGCGGAGCATCCAGGAACTACGCCAGATGCAGCTCCTTTTGAGGCCGGTCAAGGTGAGCCATTTCCTGACCCTGGTGATCGTCACCCTGGTGGCCATGTTCTTTGCTACCTGGCTGGCCTTTTACATGGCCCGGGAGATCACCACCCCCATCCGTCAACTGGCGGAAGGCACTCTGAAGGTGGCCGGCGGGGACTACGATTTTCAGATCAACCAGGAAGGCCAGGAGAGCCGTGATGAAATCGGCTTTCTGGTGCAATCCTTCAATAAAATGACCCAGGACCTGCAGATCAGCCAGGCGCAACTGGCCGCGGCCTATCGGGAATTGAGCCAAAGCCACTCTCTGTTGGAGGCCCGGAAGCGGGACATGGAGATCCTGCTCAAAAACGTGGCCGCGGGGGTGATCAGCATCGACGCCGGGGGCCGCCTCACCACCATCAACGACTCGGCGGCCCAGATGCTCAATTGGCGGCGGGAAGAAGTGCTGGGGACGGATTGCCGGGAACTGCTCCCGGCCGGGGAATTTCAGCGCCTGGCGGAGGTCATCGCCGCGGCCCGGAACTCCCCCCGGGGGACCGTGGAGACGCCCCTCCACGTGGCCCTGCCCGATCAAACCCTATATCTTTTGATCAAGCCCACGGTGCTCAAAGATGAAGCCGGCCAGGATCTGGGGGTGGTGATCGTCTTCGAGGACCTCACCGAACTGGAGCGGGCCCAGCGCCTGGCAGCCTGGCGGGAGGTGGCCCGAAGCATCGCCCACGAAGTGAAAAATCCCCTCACCCCCATCAAACTGGCGGCCCAGCGGTTGCGGCGCCGCTACCTGGGGCGTTTCGAGGACGACAGCCAGGTATTTGATGAATGCACCCAAATCATCATCAGCCAGGTGGATGAGCTGAAAAACCTGGTCAATGAATTCTCCCGGTTCGCCCGGCTGCCCCAACTTACCCTGGCCCCCCAGGACTTCAACGCCTTGGTGCAGGAGACTTTGCTCCTCTACCAGGAGGTCCATTCCCGCATCACCCTGGAGTTTCAGCCCGATCCGAATCTCCCGCCCCTGCTCCTGGACCGGGAGCAGATGAAGCGGGTGCTGCTCAACCTGATGGACAATGCCCTGGCATCTATTCCGGATCGCGGCCGGATCACCATTTCTCTCAAAGGGGATGCGGCCCGGGAAACGGTGGTGCTGGCGGTGGCGGATACCGGCAGCGGCATCCCGGGGCGGGATAAAGCTCGCATCTTCGAGCCTTATTTCTCCACCAAACGGGGGGGCACCGGACTGGGCCTGGCCATCGTCAATTCCATTGTCGCCGAACACCACGGCCAGATCCGGGTGGAGGACAACGTGCCCCAAGGCACCAGAGTAGTGATTGAAATTCCCATGATTCGAGGCGAATATGCCGGCCACGCTGCTGGTAGTGGATGATGAGCCCCAGATCCTCCAGGTAGTATCGGGCATCCTCCAGGATGAAGGGTTTGAGGTGGTGACCGCTCCGGACGGGGAGGCCGCCTTGAAGCTGGTGGCCGAGGAGCCCCCGGACCTGGTCCTCCTGGATATCGCCCTGCCGGGCAAGGACGGCCTGGAGGTTCTTCAGGAGCTGAAGTCCCGGTATGCGACCCTGCCGGTGGTGATGATCTCCGCTTATGGCTCCGTGGAGAACGCGGTCAAGGCCACCCGCCTGGGGGCTTATGACTTTATTGAAAAGCCGCCCAACGCGGACAATATTCTTCTTACCGTCCGGAACGCCCTGGAAATGGCCAGGCTGGCGGAGGAGAACCGGCGGCTGCGGCTCCAGGCTACGCCGGTCCGGGAAATCGTGGGCAAAAGCGAGGCCCTCCAGCGCCTCCGGGAGCAGGTGCGGATGGTGGCCCCCACCAACGCCTCGGTGCTCATCACCGGGGAAAACGGCACCGGCAAGGAGCTGGTGGCCCGGGCGCTCCACGCCTTCAGCCAACGGTCCCACAAGCCCTTTGTGGAGGTGAACTGCGCCGCCATCCCCGAGGACCTGATCGAAAGCGAGCTTTTCGGCCACGAAAAAGGGGCCTTCACCGGGGCCACCAGCCGCCGCCAGGGGAAATTCGACCTGGCCCACGAAGGCACCCTGTTTTTGGATGAAATCGGGGACATGAGCCTCAAGACCCAGGCCAAGATTCTCCGCATCCTGGAAGAACAGCGCTTTGAGCGGGTGGGGGGCAGCCGCCCCATCCAGGTGGACGTGCGGGTGGTGGCGGCCACCAACAAGAACCTGGCCGAAGAGATCCAGCGGGGGACCTTTCGGGAAGACTTGTATCACCGCATCAATGTCATTCCCCTGCAAGTGCCCCCCTTAAGGGAGCGGCGGGAGGACATTCCCCTGTTGGCCGGGCATTTTCTCCAAGAATTGGCCCGGGAGAACGACGCTCCCCCTAAAACTATCTCCCCTCGGGCCCTGGAGGCCCTGGTGAATCTTCCCTGGCCCGGGAACGTCCGGGAACTGAAAAACTTCATCTGGCGCCTGGCCATCCTCACCCCGGGGCCCCAGATCGACCTGCCCGACCTCCATCTCACCACTCCGCCGGAGAGCGAATCCGGGGATCTGGACCATCTCCTGCAAATGCCCGATTTCCGGGAGGCCCGGGCCCGCTTCGAGAAGGAGTATCTGCGGCGCCAATTAGAGGAATGCCAGGGAAGCGTCAGCCTCCTGGCGGAGCGTATCGGCCTGGAACGCTCCCACCTCTACCGGAAACTCAAGGCCTACGGCCTGGAACCGGGGAAGGAGGGGGAAGGGTAGAGGTAATTTAGGGGAAGGGGCAGGGTCCTCGGGACCTTGGCCCCACACAAGCGCTAACTTAAACAATATTTGTCATTCTGAACGGAGCGAAGCTTCGTTACGAATCTCTAATTTCCCAACGAAATGAGAGATTCTTCGCTGCGCTCAGAATGACAAAAAGCCTTATGTTGGCGCCTATGGGGGGTTGGGGGGAGGGGGGTAGGGCGGCCGGTTCCATTCTACAGGTGGCACAGGCTTTCCAGCCTGTGCCGGCGCAGGTTAAAGCCTGCGGCTACCAAATTTCCCGTATGCGTGTAATCTGTTAGACTAGATCCTGGCAATTTTGCCATCAATCTGTTTCCGTCACGGAACCCCGATGAGCCTGGATTTTTCCGAAGAAGAAAGCCGCCGCTACTCCCGGAACGTCATGCTGCCGGAGGTGGGGCGGGACGGCCAGGCGCGTTGGCGCGCCGCCCGGGTGGCGGTGGTGGGCGCGGGCGGCATCGGCTCCGCGGTCCTCTATTACCTAGCTGCCGCGGGAGTGGGGCAGATCAGCATTATTGATGGCGACGCGGTGGAGACTTCGAATCTGCAGCGGCAGATTCTCCATGATGTTAAGGACCTGGGGCGGCGGAAGGTGGAGTCGGCCTGGGAAACCATCACGGCCCTCAATCCCCATTGCCGATTGCAACTCCATGATCTCCGCTTGGATGCGGCTAATATCCGGGATATATTAAAAGAAAATGAACTTGTATTGGACGCCAGCGACAACTTTGAGACCCGCCTGCTGGTGGCGGACTGCTGCTGGCTGGACAAAAAAACCTTGATTTCCGCGGCGGTGGGCGGTTTCCACGGCCTGCTCATGGTCATGGACCCAGGCCCGGGGAATCCCTGTTACCGCTGCCTCCTGCCCCAAGGGCCGCCGCCGGCCCCACAGGAAGGCATCCTGGGCGCGGTCGCGGGGGTGATGGGTTGTTTGCAAGCCACGGAAGCCCTGAAGCTATTACTGGGCCGGAAATCCGACCTGACGCGCCAGTTATTGTCCTATGACGCGCTCAAGTGCCGTTTCCGCCATGTGCAAAGGGAGAAGAAGCCTGACTGCCCCCTGTGCGGCCAGGGATAGTGAGCAGTAAGCAGTGAGCTGTGAGCAGTAAAAGCAGGAGCTGTAGGGAAATTCCCCCCTTTTCTAAAGGGGGGTAGGGGGGATTATAATTACCTCCCGATAATCCTCCAAATCCCCTTTAGGAAAGGGGGACTGGAATCACTATTCGAAATTATAATCAACGAGTTAAATGAGTTAATAATGTCAAAAGATCCTTTAATCATCGCGGGCCGCTCTTTTAAGTCCCGCCTCCTGATGGGCACGGGGAAATTTCCCTCCGCCGCGGCCCTGGAGGCTGCGCTTACCAGCTCCCACGCGGAGATCGTTACTGTGGCCTTGAGAAGGGTGGACCTCTCCCAGCCCCAGGGAGACAGCATCCTCTCCGTGCTGGACCCGCAAAAACACCTGATCCTGCCCAACACCTCCGGGGCCCGGACCGCAGAGGAAGCCGTGCGCTTGGCGAAGATGGCCCGGGCCATGGGCATGGAGCCCTGGGTGAAACTGGAGCTCACCCCGGAACCCCGGTATCTTTTGCCCGATCCGGTGGAGACGCTCAAGGCCGCGGAACTGCTCATCAAGGACGGATTTGTGGTGCTGCCTTACATCCAGGCGGACCCCATCCTGGCCAAGCGCCTGGAGGAACTGGGCACGGCCACGGTCATGCCCCTGGGCGCGCCCATCGGCAGCAACCGGGGGCTCAGGACCAAAGACATGATCCGTATCATCATTGAACAGGCCAAAGTGCCGGTGGTGGTGGACGCGGGGCTGGGCGCGCCCTCGCATGCCGCGGAGGCCATGGAAATGGGCGCGGACGCGGTGCTGGTGAACACGGCCCTGGCCGAAGCCACCGACCACGGGAAGATGGCGGGCGCGTTCGCCATGGCCGTGGCCGCAGGCCGCCTGGCCTACCGCTCCGGCCTGGGCCCGGAGCGGGAAGCGGCCGCGGCCTCCTCCCCCTTAACGGGGTTTTTGGAGTAACTGGGGGGCCGTTAATTAAGCACGGTATGAATTTGGGGTTTAAAGTCCCCCTTTCCTAAAGGGGGATTTAGGGGGATTATTAAGCACTTATTTAATCCCCCCTGCCCCCCTTTAGAAAAGGGGGGTAAAATATCGTAGTTAGTATGTATGGTGGGCACTGCCCACCATAAGAAACCGCCGATAACCGCCGATGCACACAGATTTACCTTTATCGGCGTTAATCTGCGTTCATCCGCGGTTCTCTAACTATAGGGATAGCAGTTAGCGTAGGGTGGACACGGCCCATCATAAAGGGCTTAAGAGTCTTTGATTTTTAGTAAACATAATATAATTATGAATGTTAGGAAATTGATATGAATGATGACAATATCACTGAATATTATCAATCAGAAATCGCAAAGACTTCCAAAACTACAAAGCGAAGAGCCTTCGAAAAATTTGTTTTGGCTGCTCTCGGGAGTATCCCTTGGGTAGGAGGATTCTTAAGCGCAGCAATCAGCATAAAAGCGGAAGAGGGTTCAATACGAGAAAACGTTCTCCAGAACCAATGGATTAAAGAGCATGAATCAAAAATAAAGAGATTAGGAGAAACTATTTATATTATTAATCAACGATTTGAAAGCTTAGGGGAGAAGATAGAGGAGAGGATAGAGAGTGATTCCTATTTAGACTTAGTGCGAAAAGCCTTTCGAACTTGGGATCGAGCGGATACAGAAGAAAAACGGAAATATGTTGCAAATCTCATTTCTAACGCAGCCGGGACACGCATTTGCTCTGATGATGTGTTGCGCTTATTTATCGATTGGATTAATACATATCACGAGGCTCATTTTTCTGTTATTCGTAAAATATTCCATGAACCTGGCTGTACGAGATATGATATCTGGACATCAGTTTATGGGGAAATTGTTCGAGAAGATTCTGCTGAAGCCGATCTATTTAAGCTACTTATCAGAGATTTAAGCACTGGAGGTGTAATTCGTCAAGCTCGCGAGACGACCGACGATGGAAGATTTTTAAAAAAACCAACATCTCGAAGAACCCAATCCTCCAGGACAATGGAATCAGCTTTTGAGGATACTAAACCGTATATTTTGACAGAGTTGGGGAAGCAGTTTGTTCACTATACAATGACTGAGCTAGTAATGAGGATAGAAACTTCAAACCCTGGTTGATTTCTTATGGTTACCAAGCAAAGCTTGGGAACGAGAAAAACATCCAACTTAGAGGGGAACGATCATGACTATTTCAGACTATCATTTCTATCATGGGGCTGCTTTATCCTTAATCGTATCGCGGGGTGAATTTACTGGATTGGCTCGCATAAAGGACGCAGGAAGCGCTGCTTTTGCGGTCAATCACGATATAGCAGTCTACGTCAAGCACGCTACAAATTCCTCCAGTCCCTGGCAATTCAACTTCCACCCAGAGCACCAAGAGGCTATTCGCAATCTCTTTAATAAGTATAAGGAGAAAACCTTTATTGCCCTTGTTTGTGGCAAGGTGGGAGTATGTCTTCTCGAATACGGCGAATATGCAGCAGTAATAGATGAGAATTTCAAGGAACAAGAAGGGCTATATGTTGAAAAACCAGAGGGTGGCGGCTTTCGAGTTCAAGGTGGTTCTGGAAAACTGAACAAAGTCATGCCATTGAACCGTTTTCCCATATACATCTTTGAAAAATAGCACTCTACTCGTTCCCAAGTTGTACTTGGGAACGAGAATGGTCGCCAAGCTTAGCTTGGCGGGTAAATGCGTTCCCAAGCCAAGCTTGGGAACGAGAAAATAAAAATTTATGAAGAAGGCTAAGTCTGACGATTTGCGTCCGGAATATCGTCGTGAGGACCTCGGTTCCGGAGTGCGCGGCAAGTATCTGGAAGCTTCCCGCAGTGCCACCAATTTGGTCATGCTCAGTCCGGATGTGGCCCAAGCCTTTCCTACGGAAGAAGCTGTAAATGAGGCTCTGCGCTCCCTAATCGAACTTGCCCGGAGATCGACTCGACCAACTAAGCCCTCCAGCCGGCGCACTAAATCACGGGACTGAGCTTGGCGGTAGGTTTTTGGAGTTACTAATTCCAATCTCACCGGCATCCTAGGAAGAACATTGAAAATACTCCTCGTCCAACCGAAATCCACCGGCTTCATGGGGCAGGTTTCCAAAAGCGGTAAGGCCAGTTTAGCCAGGGTGACCTTGACGACCATCGCCGCGCTCACCCCGCCTCAACACGAGGTTGTCATTCATGATGCGCGTCTTAGCGAACCTGACTATGATGGGGACTGGGATCTGGTGGGCTTTACCGGCATGACCTGTGAGATTTCCCACGCTTACCGGATGGCCGATGAATTCCGTAAGCGGGGCAAGACCGTGGTTATCGGCGGTTATCATGCCACGGCGTTGCCTGATGAGGCCGCCAAGCACGCCGACATTGTGGTCGTGGGCGAAGCCGAGGGACTTTGGCCGCGCATCCTCTTTGAGCTTGCAAACGGCGGGTCGCAACAGGTTATTTACCAAAACGAGGCGCTGGTGGAAATGCGGGATATGGCGATCCCGCGCCGCGAACTGCTCAATCGTGACATGTACACGGTCTTTAACACTATTCAGGCCACCCGCGGCTGTCCTTTCAACTGCGCGTATTGCGCGGTAACCAGGTTTTTCGGCCGCGATTTCCGCTGTCGTCCGGTGGCGGAAGTCGTGGCGGAAATAAAAAGTCAGCCGGATAAGCGCTGGATGTTTCTCGACGATAATCTCATCGGCCAGGAAAAATATGCCAAGGAGTTGTTTCGGGCCTTAATTCCTTTGGGAATCAACTGGGGCGCCCAGGTTTCCATGGCGCTGGCGCAGGATGCGGAGCTCATGGACCTTTATGCGCAGGCGGGAGGGCGGTTTGCTTTTATCGGTTTCGAGAGCCTATCTACGAAGACACTGAAGTCGGTTCGCAAGGGCTTTAATCGTCCGGAAGAATACGCCCTGGGCATCCGTCAGTTACAACGCCGCGGCATTACCATCATGGGTAGTTTCATATTTGGCCTCGATGGAGATGATCTGGGCGTGTTCAAGCGGACCGTCGATTTCGTCAACGCCGCCAAAATCGACCTGGTGCTTTACCATATCCTCACGCCCTTTCCAGGCACCAGGCTTTACGAGGAGATGGACCGCCAGGGACGCATCCATGATCGTGACTGGTCCCATTATGATACCGGCCACTCGGTCATCCACCCCCAAGGGATGACCTCCGAAGAACTTCAGAACGGCTGGTATTGGGCCGTGCGGGAAACCTATAAACTGTCCCACATTCTAAGGCGACTGGTACGGCCCGACCCGGGCTGGAAAGTGCGCGTGGCGGCCAATTATTCCCAATTTCGCAAAGTGTCCAGATATCCCCGGCCGCTTCACCCGGAGAAGTATAGCAACCCGCCTCTGACATCTCAGGAGATGAAGGGTGCGCCCTGCGCACCATCGGAGAACTGATACAAATTTCTGGAAAAAGGGGGTTAAAATGAAACGCTTTGCCGCTTTATCTTTTTTGGTTTTTTGGGTGATGTTGATCCATCTTGCTTATGCCCAATCTTTTGAGGAAACCAAAGGAAAAGCAGAAAAAGGCGAGGCCGCGGCCCAGTGTAGTCTGGGGGTTATGTATGCCAAAGGTGAAGGAGTAGCCCAAGATTGGGCCCAGGCCAAAACCTGGTTTGAAAGAGCCGCGGCCCAAGGATATCACAAAGCCCAGCAGAATCTTGGGGTTATGTATCTCAAAGGCTTGGGGGTAACGAAAGATATTTCCCAGGCCAAGTCCTGGTTTGAAAAAGCCGCGGCCCAGGGAAACGCGGCCGCCCAGTTTAGCCTGGGGTTTATGTATGCCCAGGGTGAGGGGGTAAAGCAGGACTGGGCCCAAGCGAAAACCTGGCTGGAAAAAGCGGTGGCCCAGGGAGACGCCAAGGCCCAGATCGCTCTGGGGCTCATGTATGCCAAAGGTAACGGCGTGAAGAAAGACCTGGCCCAGGCCAAGTCATTGTTGGAAAAGGCGGCCAAGCAGGGGCAGGCCGAGGCCAAAGAAGTACTTAAAAACCTAAAGTAATTGACTTGGCAACAACTATTATTGAGATAGAGATATCGGCGAGTGATGCTTTTTTATCGGCTGGGGAGAAAGAACCATGGGAAAATCGCTGGCCCTGTTTATCGGTACTTTCACGACGTTATTGGCAGTTATTAATCCGTTGGAATCCCTCCCCATCTTCCTTAAACTTTTGGCAGGTCAGGACGATCACGCGCACCGGCAGGTCGCCCGCCTGTCCTGTTTTTACGCTACTTGCCTGATCTTTTTCTTTCTGGTGTGTGGCACTTTAATGCTCAAGATTTTTTCGGTCTCCCTCAGCATGATCCGCATTGTCGGCGGCATCATTCTGATGCGCGTCGGCTTCAGCCTTTTCTTACCTTCCGCCTCGGGGGGCGTGATCCACGGAGGCGGCAGCGGCTCGACCCAGCCAGCCGGGAATATTGCCTTCGTGCCTCTCGCCATGCCCCTGATGTTCGGCCCGGGGGTCCTGGCCACGATCATGGGTATGAGTTCCCTGGTAAAACATCCCATCTCGGACTTTGTGGAATTGCTGGGCATCATTTTGGCCATTCTGGCGGCGATGTTAGTCACCTACCTGATTTTGGCCTATGCCAAGGTGCTGCTGGGCCGGGTCGGTCCATTAGGGATTGACGCGGCCACCCGGATCGTCGGCTTTTTCGTAGCCGCCATCGGCATGGGCCTGGTCTTCCACGGGGTAGTGGAGGCCTTGTATAATTACAAAATCATCGCGATTCAATAAAATGCGCGGCTGTCGCCCCAGCCCGCGGGCCGCCTGGCCTGCCTTCTCCGGACTGGGCCCGGAGCGGGAAGCCGTCGCGGCCTCTTCCCCCTTAACGGGGTTTTTGGAGTAAAGGATCGGGTAAATGAAATTTGAATGGGACCCTGATAAAGCCGCAGTGAATGAAAAGAAACATGGGGTCACCTTCCATGAAGCGGCAACGGTTTTCGGGGACCCGCTGGCGATGACCTTTGATGATCCGGATCACTCGGTTAATGAACAGCGATACCTTACGCTTGGGCTCTCCAGGCTTGACCGGCAGCTTATCGTTTTCCATACCGATCGTGGAGATCGGACTAGAATTATCAGTGCCCGGCTTATGACCCGCCAGGAGGTAAAAATTTATGAAGAAGGCTAAGTCTGACGATATGCGTCCGGAATATCGCCGTGAGGACCTCGGTCCAGGAGTGCGGGGCAAATATCTGGAATCTTACCGCAGTGGCACCAATTTAGTCCTGCTGAGTCCGGATGTGGCCCAAGCATTTCCCACGGAAGAAGCAGTGAATGAGGCGCTTCGATCTCTCATTGAACTTGCTCGAAGATCGACTCAACCAACTAAGCCTTCCAGCCGGCGCCCTAAGTCAATAGAATGATCCTTGGGGAGTAGCGGCGTGAGAAGATGAGTAAAGTCGAATAAATGTTTGCTTGGAAATGGCTTTTAAGAGCAACTTCTATTCGCAGCCTTTATCTCCTTGGGGCAGGAGCTTCCTACCCCCAGATCGGAATTGGTAATAGCCTCACGAACAAAGTAAGAAGAGACGTTTGGGCAACGGGTATTTTCCCTGCCTCTATCCAACCAAATAGTCAACTGAAATCGGCTATCTTGCGTGAGAATTCAGCTATTCAACAGCATAATTGCTTAATTGAACAGGAAGTACTCGATGCACACACGCCACCTGAGCTAGTAGAAGTATTGGTAGCACAATTCCTGACACGGAAGGAGGAAATCTTTCCTACACAGTATCGTGTTTTCGATCTATTCTATCCATCAGTAGTATTCAATTTTAATGTTGATAACTTGGCGTATGGATTGCATCCTAAACATGAGCTTCTTTATCCTCATGGTAAAATAAATCCTGTTATTGCACATGCGTCATATATGCAGGAACACTGCTGTCCGGTAGAAATTACTTGGAATAGCAAGTAAAACAGCCCCATGGCAGCCAATCAATGCTATAATGGGTTTGCTGAAAACCTAAACATTGAAAGGAGTTATGGGGCTTATGGCACATTGTAGCACACTCATG
>JACQYN010000257.1 GCA_016208235.1 Deltaproteobacteria bacterium | reverse complement strand
GGGGTGAGAAAGTTTAGGGTGTATTATTAGTTAGTTACCCACGAAAGACGCCCCCCTCCCCCTAACCCCCTCCCCCCGTGGGGAGGGGGAACAGAAGCCAGTACTCGTTAGGTTAGACTTTTGCAAGAGCCTCCCTATTTATTAATCTTCATCGTCTTCATCATCATCATCGTCGAAGGTCCGGGGGTTCCCTTTCTGCCCCGACTTTTTCTGCATTCCATCCTTTTTCCCGGCCTTGGGTTCCCGGTAGCCGTTGTGTTTTTTGATGAGTTCCAGATAGCGCAGGGGGTCGAACTCCACCTGGGCATATTGCTGATAGACCTTGCCCTTTCCCAGGTAACTGTGAATCAGGCGTTTCTGAAAATCCACCGCGCCCAGCTGCGACTTGAACGCGATCTCATGGCTCATGAAATTCGGGGTCTTGCGGTCAGGAAGGATCTTGGGAATGGGATCGTTGACAAACTCATGGGCATGATAAAGCCCCAGCAAGTGCCCCAGCTCATGGATCAGCAGATTGGCCAGCCAGTGCCGGTTCTGTTCGGCATCCCCGCGCTTGGCGCTTAACTCCGCGTCTTGAAACTTCTTGAAAGAGACATGGACCACCGACAGGGGCAGGTGCGCGAACGCGCACTTGTCCCGGCAGACCTGGAGGAAGCGCAGCCGGAAAGGGGGGGCCACGTCAAAGGCCTTGAAGCTCCGGGCCAGCCATTCCTTATGGGTCAACATCTCCACGCGCAGGCGTTGTCCCGGCGCCAACGGCCCCGGTTCGGACCGGCCCTCGGTTTGGGCCAAATTGACTCCCAGGCGGCCATAAAATTCCTGGACCCGGGTCCATACCAGGGCCATCATGCGGCGGCAGGGGGCCATTTCCGGGTCCGGAGAGATGAAAATTTCCACCGCCACTGTTTTGGGGGTCAGATCCACCGGTCCCAGGTCGGTTAAGGAGAAGAGGGCCGCTTCTTCCTGGGAGGACAATTCCTTGGCCCCGGCCCCGGCCAGGAGACCGAAAAATAAAAGAAAGGCCAGAAAAACCGCCCCCAGACAGGCTGTGAGCGGAAATTTCCTTACTTGCCCCTTGTTTTTTGGAATCAAATCTGTCAAATTTATATTTTTTAGAGAGGACGGAATCATGGCCTATACCTGTGACCTTTGCGGCAAACGCCCCGTGGTGGGCAACAACGTCAGCCACGCCAACAACCACACCAAGCGCCGCTGGAAACCCAACCTGCGCCGGGTCCGCACCCTGCAACAGGGAACCGTGCGTTACTTGCGGGTTTGTACCCGGTGTTTGCGCTCGGGTTTGGTTGCTAAGCCGGCGTAAAAGCTAGCAGATATCAGCGGTCAGTTTTGCGTAGGGGCGAACCTTGTGTTCGCCCGCGCTATCCAGGGCGAACACAAGGTTCGCCCCTACATGTTAATACCTTTTTGACCGCAATTCGTTGTTTCCTATCCAGTCACCCGCCGCACCGAAATCACTTCTTTCAGCCTCTTCAGGGCCGCGAACACCTTTTCCAGGTGTTGTTGGTCCGCCACCTGGATGGTGAAGTTGGCAACTCCTTTCTTTTCCGCGGTGGTCTCCACTGAAGCCCGAGTGACGTTCACTTCCGCCATCTTCAGGGCGCTGGTGATATCGGCGAGCAGCCCCGGTTTGTCCACGGTAACCACCCGGATGTTCACCGGATAGAGTTTTTGGGGCGCGCCGTCCCACTGCGCGGGGATATGGCGGAAGGATTCGGTGTGGGCCAGATAGGAGCAGTCGGCCCGGTGGATGGTCACCCCTTTGCCCCGGGTGATATAGCCGATAATATTATCTCCGGGGATAGGCTGGCAGCAGTTGGCCAGGCGGATGAGCAGGTCGTCCAGGTCTTTGATCCTGATGCCCCCCAGGTCCTTTTCCTTCCGGGGCGCCGGCTCGGCGGGGATAATCTCTTCTTCCGGGGGGGGAGCCGCGGCCCTGAGCAGCCGCCCCGCGACCTGGCCGGGGGTCACCTTGCCGTGGCCGATGGCGGCCAGGAGGTCCTCGTTGCGCACAAAGGAGAGTTCCTGGGTGATCTTTTTCAGTTCTTCCCCTTCTTTCAGGAGCTTCTGCAGGCTTAGGCTGTGTTTCCGCAGTTCCCGTTCCAGGAGTTCCTTGCCCAGGGTGATGCTCTGTTCCCGTTCCGCGGCCTTGAGTTCCTGGCGGATTTTGTTCCGGGCCTTGGGGGTACGCACAAACTGCAGCCAGTCCCGGCTGGGGCGGTGGTGGGGGGAAGTGATGATCTCCACTACATCGCCGTTGGAAAGTTCATGGCGCAAAGGCACCATGCGGCCGTTGACCTTGGCGCCGGTGCAGCGGTGGCCCACTTCCGTGTGGATGGCATAGGCGAAATCCACCGGAGTGGCTCCCTGAGGCAGTTCCTTGACATCCCCGGTGGGCGTGAAGACGTACACCTCCTCGGGGTAGAGTTCCAGGCGCACCCCCTCCAGGAGTTCCTGGGGGGTTTTCAGGTCCTTTTGCAGGTCCACGATCTGTTTGAGCCAGGCGAAGCGTTCGCCGTCCTTGTCCTGGAATTGACGGTTCTCCTTGTAGCTCCAGTGCGCGGCAATGCCCTCTTCAGAGATGCGATGCATCTCCCGGGTGCGGATCTGCACTTCCATACGCTCCCCGTAGCGGCCGATGAGCGTGGTGTGGATGGACTGGTACATATTGGCCTTGGGCATGCCGATGTAGTCCTTGAGGCGGCCCGGCACCGGCCGAAAGAGGGCGTGGATCACGCCTAAGGCCTCGTAGCATTCGGACACCGTGTTCAGGATGATGCGAAAGGCCAGGAGGTCGTAAAGTTCATCCAGGGTGATCTGCTGGGCCTGGAGCTTGCGGTAAATGCTGTAATAATGTTTCAGGCGGCCGCTGACCTCACCTTCCAGGTGATTCTCCGCCAATTTCTCTCTCAGTAACTCACAGATCTCCCGGACATATTTCTCCCGTTCCCCCTTTTTCCGGGCCAGACCTTCCTGGATCTGCTGGTAGGCGTCCGGCTCCAGATAGAAAAAGGCCAGGTCCTCCAGCTCCGCCTTGATGCGGAACATCCCCAGCCGGCCCGCCAGGGGCGCGTAGATGTCCAGGGTCTCCTGGGCGATGCGCTTCTGCCGGGCCGGGGGCATGTAGCCCAGGGTGCGCATGTTGTGGACCCGGTCGGCCAGCTTCACCAGCAGGACCCGGATGTCGTGGGACATGGAGAGGATCATCTTGCGGACGTATTCCGCCTGCTGGGTGATACGGTCCCCGAAGACCAGTTGGCCGATCTTGGTGATGCCGTTGACCACGTCCGCCACTTCTTCCCCGAAGTATTCGTCCAGGTCGTCGATGGTGGTGTCGGTGTCCTCCACGGTGTCGTGAAGCAGGCCGCAGGCCACGGTCACCGGGCCTAAACCGATTTGGGCCAGAAGATAAGCGACTTCCAGGGGATGGGAAAGGTAGGCTACGCCGCTGAGGCGGGTCTGTCCCTCATGGGCCCGGGCTGAAAAGACGTAGGCCTTCTCAATCAGAGAGGTATCCGCCTCCGG
Source organism: Deltaproteobacteria bacterium (assembly GCA_016208235.1). GTDB lineage: Bacteria > Desulfobacterota > Desulfobaccia > Desulfobaccales > 0-14-0-80-60-11 > SURF-52. The sequence goes on along the minus strand of JACQYN010000257.1, from coordinate 34,619 downwards.
ATGGTGCTTCTGCACCTCTTCCACGATATCGTTGAGGCGGATGATTCTAGTGGACATGCAACTCCTGGTATTACCTTTGGAAAAACCTAAAAATATACGGGATTTTTAGGAAAATATAAAATCCCCCTAAATCCCCCTTTAGAAAAGGGGGACTTAATAACCAAATCTTGTTGATAATGGGAGACTTCTCATATTTACATTTTTTTTTAAGTTATCCATTATCCATAAGTTTGTATCTTATGGATATATCAATCATTTCCTCTCCCCCCATGGGGGGGAGAGGGTAGGGTGATGGGGGGATGAGGCCATGAAATTGCTTTATACCTCCGTAAGCCTTCTCCACCCCTTCCACTTGTCGGTAAAGCTCAGTTTTCAACGGGGGTAAGAGGGGGAATTTTTACAAAACCCGCTTAGATTTCGGCTTTCTCATTCATCTCCTGGCGGATGCGATCCTGGAGGTAAGGCAGCAATTCCTCCAAGGGCGCCATAATGGTCTCCCCGGTGCGCCGTTGACGAACCTCTGCGTTCCCCGCGGCCAGGGTCTTGGGCCCCACCACCACCCTTAAGGGGATGCCCAACAGGTCGCAGTCCTTGAATTTCACCCCCGGGCGTTCATCCCGGTCGTCGAAGAGGACCTCGAGGCCCGCTTCCTCCATGGCCGCGTGCAAACTGAGGGCTTTCTCCCTGGTGGCTGCGTCGTTTAAAGAAATGGGGATGAGAGCCACCTGGAAGGGGGCCAGGGCCATGGGGAAGATCATCCCCTGGTCGTCATGGCCCTGTTCGATGGCCGCGGCCATGATGCGGCTCACCCCGATGCCGTAGCAGCCCATGAAGATAAATTGCTCCTGGCCGGCTTCGTCCAGGAAGGTGGCCTTCAGGGCCTGGGAATACTTGATTCCTAGCTTAAAGATATGGCCCACTTCAATGCCCCGGAGGATTTTTGTACAGCCGCCGCAGTGGGGGCAGGGGTCCTGGGCGGTGACGGTGCGCAGATCCGCAACCTGGGTAATGTTTATGTCCCTTTGGGGATTGACCCGGACCAGGTGGTGATCGGTTTTATTGGCCCCGGTGACCGCCGCGGCCAGCGCGGCCACGGCCTGGTCGGCATAGATGGGCAGATTGAGCCCCACCGGGCCCGCGAAGCCTACCTCTGCGCCCGTGAGTTCCCGGACCCGGCCCGCGCCGGCCAGGGTCAGGTCCATCACCCCCAGAAGCTTTTTCACCTTCACTTCATTGACTTCGTGGTCCCCCCGGATGAGGACCGCGACCGGCTCTTTCTCGGTTTCGTAAATCAAAGTTTTGACGATTTCCCGGGGAGTAACGTTAAGGAAAGCGGCCACTTCCTCCACGGTGCGTACGTTCGGGGTGGCCACCGCCTCGGGCGCGGCTGCGGCGGCCGCGGGCCCGGGGTTGGCTGCGGCCGGGACCACTTCCGCCTTCTCCAGGTTGGCGGCATAGTCGCAGGCCAGGCAGGAGGCCAGGAGGTCTTCGCCGGTGTCCGCCAGGACCATGAATTCATGGGAGAAACTGCCGCCGATGGGACCGCTATCTGCCTCCACCACCTTGAACCGCAAGCCGCAGCGTTGAAAAATGCGGTTGTACGCGTCATACATGGCCTGGTAGCAGGCCTCGGCGTCGGCTTCGTCCACGTGGAAGCTGTAGCCGTCCTTCATCAAAAATTCCCGGCCCCGGATCAGCCCGAAGCGGGGGCGTATCTCATCCCGGAACTTCATCTGGATCTGGTAGAGGTTGAGGGGAAGTTGCCGGTAGGAATGCACCTCCCGGCGCACCAGGTCGGTGATCACCTCTTCATGGGTGGGGCCGAAACAGCAGTCCCGGCCATGGCGGTCTTGAAAGCGCAGCAGCTCCTTGCCGTAAATCTGCCAGCGGCCTGATTCTTCCCATAGCTCTGCGGGCTGCACCGCGGGCAGCAGCACTTCCTGGGCCCCGGCCCGATTCATCTCCTCCCGGACCACGCGCTCCACTTTGCGGAGCACCCTGAGACCCAGGGGGAGATAATTATAGATGCCGGAGGCCAGCTTGCGGATCATGCCCGCGCGCAACAGCAGCCGGTGGGAGACGGCTTCCGCCTCCGCGGGGTTTTCTTTGAGAGTGGGAATAAGCATTCGTGAATAGAACATACCAACTCCAATCTATAATATTTTACCAAATTTATCTTACGACAGCAGCACTCCTAGCTCAATTACATTTAGAAATGATTTTGTGGGGGGGAGGGGAGGGGAGGTATAAGCGTTAACATAAGGCTTTTTGTCATTCTGAGCGCAGCGAAGAATCTCTCATTTCGTAGGAAAATTAGAGATTCTTCACTCCGCTTCGCTCCGTTCAGAATGACAAATATTGTTTAATACCAAGTCGCAAACAAACGACAATTTTCTTGTAGGGGCGGACCCATGTGTCCGCCCCAGATTGAGGGCGCACACACGGGTGCGCCCCTACAATTACGCGTGGTTTGTTTGCGACTTGGTATAAGTTAGCACCTGTGGAAAGTGGGGGGAAGGGTCAGAGAAGTTATTAAGGGGAAAAAGGCGAAAAAGTGAAAAGGCGAAGAGGGTTTAGTTGCTTATTTTACTCACCATCCTTGCTTCGCCTCTCCCCCTTTTTCCCTTTGCGCACAGATATTAAGCCCCTGGCCCCCACCCCCCAGCAATCTGCTCTGAGCCAAATGGAAGGCCCGGTCCATCAGGGTCTCCAGGTTGACCACGTCTTCCCGGTTGTAGGTGAGGAGTGTGGGCAAGGCGGTGTAATCGCCCCGGCAGTGGCGGTCCCAGAGGAGCACGGCCTCGTAGCCGTCCATCCCGTCCACCTCCGGAGGCCGCTTGATGCCGAAGCGGGGCTCGATCTTTTTCAGGCCGCCCCGAAAGCCCAGGCGGGTCAGGATAAAGCGGAGGTCCAGGTGCACCGGGGGGAGTTTTAGGCCCGGGAAATAGGTCCGAAGCACGGGCAGGTCGAACTGGGAGCCATTGAAGGTGACGATCAGGTCCAGATTTTCCAGGGCCTCGGGAAATTCTTCCAAGTTCCGGCCGTGGATGAACTGGCGCATGGTCCGGCCGTCATAGAGGCCCACCACTGTGACCTGGAGGCCCGGCCAGGTATAGCCCGTGGTTTCGATGTCCAGGTACGCGGCCCGCTCCCGGAAGCGGCGAAACAGCCGCCAGCGCTCGGCCACGGGCAGCAGGGGCCCGAAATACGCGGGATTGTCTTCCTGGGCCAGGGATTCCTTCACACCGGAGCGGAGAAAAACCAGCCTTTGCCGGCCCAGGCCCGGCACCTCCCTGGCGTTTAAGAAATCCTCCCAGGTGTGGAGGCCCTGGCGCCAGAAATGGGCCTCGGTGCGCTCCCCCACGCCGGGGAGATGGATGAAGGTGCGTTTGAGCATTATGTAAGAATAACATTAAGGTGAGGTTATGTCATCCTGGGGGAAGAAAATGATTTTCACCACAAAGACACCAAGGCACAAAGATTCACAAAGAATATTTATTGTGGGCGGGGAACCCGCCCACAATGATTGCTTTCTTGGTGATTCTTGGTGCCTTTGTGGTGAAAGATTATTCTTCTTTTAGGATTGCAGACAGATGCGGCTGCATGGCCCGCCAGGCAGGGTAGGCCCCGGAGAGCAGGCCCAGGGCCAGGACTAAGATAAAAGTCTGCCAGTAGATGCCCGGGGTCCAGTAGAGGTGGATGGTCCAGCCGAAGGCCTGTTTGTTGATGACATAAATCAGTAATAAAGATAATAGGGAACCGCAAAGCGCGCCTAACAAGAAACTCAGGAAGCTGGCGAGGCCGGATTCCACCAGGACCATGCGGAGAATCTGGCCCCGGGAGGCCCCCAGGGCCTGGAGGAGCGCCAATTCCCGCTCCCTTTCCATGATGAGCAATAGGAAGGTGGTGATGATCCCGAAGACCGCGACCACCACCGCCACCCCCTCCAACGCGTAGGTGAGGGCAAAGGTTTCATCAAATATTTTCAATATTCCCTGGCGCAGTTCCTGGTGGGATAGGGTCAGGAGCCGGTAACGGGAGCCGTATCTTTCGTACAGCCGGGCCTGGACCTCGGGAATTTTCGCTTTGTCCTTTAGATAAAGGCGCACCGCGTTCAGGTGGGTATCCGGCCAAAAGCGCCGGAACTGGCGGAGGTCCATCCAGACGCTGGGGCCGTCCGTGCGGTAGTCGTAAAAGACCCCGGTGATTTTCAAGAGCTGAAGGCCCACAGGTGTGGGGAGTTCTAGAATATCTCCTTCTTTATAGCCGAAGGTCTCGGCCAGAGGTTCGGAGATGACTATGGACCGTTTTCCGTTTTCCGTTTTCCGTTTTCCGAGGAGATCTTTCGATTCAGTCTGCTGAGCCAAACCGGAAAATCCCCCTAAATCCCCCTTTAAGAAAGGGGGACTTTTAACCGCTCTTGATAAAGGAGAACTTTCACCCCCCTTTTCTAAAGGGGGGTAGGGGGGATTTTGTTTTGGCAGTGCCGGCGCGGTGGGGCGGGCCTCCGTGCCCGCCGGACCCCCTTGGCCTACTTCCCCAACTTCCTTCATTATCTCTGCCCCATCCCCTTGCCGGAACCAGAGGCCGCCGTATTTAGCCAGGACGTCAAAGCTGCCGCCGATCACCAGGATAAAGCGGTCCCGGAAAGGCAGGCGCACGCAGCGGTAAAGATAGATGTCTTCAATGTCCGGATCCTGTTGCAGGTCCGTAAGGATTTCCGGGGGGAGATAGTGATCATACGCGGCGGTGGAGAAGACCGCGGGCCCGAAGAAGATGTCGCCGCTGATGGAGCGGGTCACCCAGGAGTTCACGGCCTGGCGGAAAGAGCCGATCATCACCGCCACGGCAATGAGCATCCCCAAGGCGCAGGCCAACGCGGCGATGGAGACCGCGCTGCGGCTCAAGGAACCGGAGAGATACCGGCAGCCCAGGTCACCCGGAGGCCCCAGAACGCGGCGCAGGAGTGGCTGGGCGCGTTCACCCAGGGTGCGGGCGGCAAGGGGGGTGAACAGGGCAAAGGCCAGGAGGATGAGGAAGGCCGCGGCGAAACTCGGAAGGGAAGGGCCGGACCCTAAACGCAGCAATACAAAAACCCCGGCCAGGGCCAGGGCCAGCAAGCCCAAGCCAAAAAAAACCCCGGTCCGGCTCTGGACGCGCTCTTCCAGTTCCTCCCGGTACCACACGGCCCGGACCCGGGTGCGGGCCGCCTCCCGGGCGGGTATCCAGGCGGCCAGGAGAGTGGCGGCCACGGCCAGGCCCCAGGCCTGGAGAAGAAGGGGGGTATGGACAAAAATTTCTCCGGCCTGAACCGGCGTGTAGAGGGAACTGAGATTATGGGTCATCATCCCCAGGGCGCTTTTGCCCAGGACCACGCCTAAGCCCAGACCCAGGAGGCCGCCCACCGCGCCCCCGGCCAGGCCCTCGGCTAAAAAAAGAAACAAAACCTGGCGCCGGCCCATGCCTAAGGTGCGGAGCAGGCCGATCTCCCGGCGGCGGCGCACCACCGAGAGGGTGACGGACTGATAGATAAGGAACATGCCCACGAACAGCGCAATGGCGCTGAGCACCGTGAGATTAAGGCGGTAGGAGGCCACCATCCCTTCCATCTGGCGGCCCTGGGACCCGGGGCGCACCAGGTCCACGCCGGGGGGCAGGTTTTGGGAGACGCGGGCCGCAGCCGCGGCTTCGTCCCCGGAGAAGATGAGGTCGATATAGTCCAGTTGCCCCACCCGGTCCAAAAGCTCCTGGGCCCCGGCCAGGTCAATGAGGAGCATCGCGCCTTCGAGAGGATAAAGGCCGCCGGGAGAGCGGAAAACCCCCACCACCTTCAGGTTCCGCCGGGCCGTGCCCACCAGCACCGGCAGGGTATCGCCGGGCTTCAATCTTTGCCTTGCGGCCAGGCGCTCGCTCACCAGCACCGCGCCGGACTCGGTCAGAAACTTTATCCACGCGTCCCGGTCCAGGCCGCTGGCTGCTTTAAAGTCGTAATTGCGGAAAGGCCGTTCGGAGAATGGGTCGATCCCCAACAGCAGCACCGGGCCTTTATTAGGTCCGGTAAATTCCAGGACGCTTTCCACCACCGGCGCCGCGGCTTTGACCTCGGGCAAGCGCCGTACCCGGGCAAAGAGGGATTCAGAAAGGGGCGCGCCGGGGCTTTGCAGCCGCCACTGGGCCTTCCCCGCCACCGCGGTCACCCCGGCCTGGAAGCTTTTGAGCGCGCTGGCCGCGGCCAGGGAGATGCTTAAGTAAACCGCGGTGCCCAGGGCGATGCCCAGAATGCCCAGGAGGGTGCGGCCGGGGTATTCGGTAAAATGGCTCAGGGAGATGCGGAAGAGGAAAGGATTCATAGTTCCAAGTTCCAGGTGTCGTGTCCCAGAAATAACCGGCAAAATAAAATCAGGTAGAATCTCCCCCTCCCCACGGGGGGATGGGGTTGGGGGAGGGGGGAGGGGGGCGACTTGGACAAATAGCTGTAATCAGACCAAAATACGCCACCCCCACCCTAACCCTCCCCCCTCAAGGGGGAGGGAATTTACGGCTACTAGTAAATGTAAAGTAATTCTGGTACATAATACTATTTCCAGGTTAAAAACTTTCTCAGCCGCTATTCAAGAGGGTTTTCTCCATAAGGCGTGAAAAGTTCCTGGAAGTATTACAAAAAACTTGGAACTTGGAACTTGGAACCTGGAACTTCTTCACGGGAGTATAATCCCGTCCTGCATGGAAAGCACCCGGTCCGCGTACGCGGCCACTTCGGCCGCGTGGCTCACCAGGACCACGGTCTGCCGCCAGTCCCGGTGCAGGCGGCCGAAGAGTTCCAGGATCTGGGCGGCGGTGGCGGAGTCCAGGTTACCCGTGGGTTCATCGGCCAGGAGCACCGCGGGCCGGTTGATCAGGGCCCGGGCAATGGCCGCACGCTGCATCTCGCCGCCCGAGACCTGGTGGGGTTTGTGGCTGCGGCGGTGGCTCAGCTCCACTTCCTCGAGCCAGTGCGCGGCCTCCTTCCGGGCCTGGTAATACGAAAAACCCTGGAGCACCCGGGGCAGGGCCACGTTTTCTTCCAGGGTCAAGAGGGGCAGAAGGTTGAAAGACTGGAAGACCACCCCCACCCGGTCCCGGCGGAATTGGGTGAGTTCCTGGTCGGAAAGCCCTGCCAGGTCCCGGCCGTCCACCATCACCCGCCCGGAGGTGGGGGGCTCCAGGCCGCCGATGATGTGCAGGAGGGTGCTTTTGCCGCAGCCGCTCTTGCCGCTGATGGCCACGAATTCCCCGGCGGCAATGCTGAGATTGATGCGCCTCAGGGCCAGAATCTCTTCGGGCCCCCGGCGGTAGGTTTTGTTCACCCCCGTCAGTTCAATCATTGATATTTCCTGGAAAATTTCCCTGAAAAACAGTTTTTCCCGGTTTGAAAAGTTCAAAGTTCAAGGTTCAAAGTTCGATTTGGGGCAAGCTCTTATTATCGTATCCCGGATACACCTTAACAAATTATTGGGCCTTATAATTCCCCCTCCTCTGGTGCTGGCCATTACCCATCAGTTTTGTATCTTATGGATATATCATATTATTTCCCTCTCCCCTTGGGGGGAGAGGGTAGGGTGAGGGGGGGGCGGCCGTCTCGGCCGTCATGGGTGGCGGGCACGGAGGCCCGCCCCACCGCAGAATGGTCACCCTCACCCCAGCCACCCCTCAAGGGCATAGGCCCTAATATAAGGCTTTTCTGTCATTCTGAGCGCAGCGAAGAATCTCTCATTTCATTGGAAAATCGAGATTCGAAACGAAGCTTCGCTCCGTTCAGAATGACAAATATTGGTTAAGTTAGCGCCTAAGCCCCTCTATGGGAGGAAGAAAAGCCCTCGAAACTTTATTGGGCTAATCCTGGGACAGGTCACTGGTAAAACCTCATTTTCTCTATGAGAGCCAAAAACTCATGAGCAATTGCCATTATAACCGCGGGCGCCCGGAAGTTAAAGTTCGGGCCCGAGGGAGCCGATGCATTAGACAAATCTTAGGTAAAAGGGCGGGGGGTGGGTAACGAACCCCTCCCATGCCTGCAGTAGGGAGTGAAATGACCATCAATAATCTTAGCCCTGCCGAAATAACCCGCTATGCGCGCCAGATGGCCCTGGAAGGGTGGGGCAGGGAGGCCCAGGAAAAGCTGAAGTCCTCCCGGGTGCTCATCGCCGGCGCCGGGGGATTGGCATCCTCGGTAGCTCTCTATCTCCTGTCCACCGGCGTCGGCGCCATCCGCATGGTGGACCAGTCCCGGGTGACTCTTTCCGACCTCAACCATCAAGTCCTCTACCGGGAGCGGGATCTGGGTAAGGCCAAGGCCACGGTGGCCGAACGCCGCCTCAAAGACCTGAACCCCTTTTCCTTGGTGGAAGGGCAGGCCAAGACCGTCTCCGAACACAACATTTCCCGCCTGGCCGCCAACTGCAACCTGATAATCGACGCCATGAACAACGCTCCGGCCGGGTATCTTCTGAACCAGGCCGCGGTGAAATTCCGTCTGCCCCTGATCCACGCCGGGGTGTGGGAAATGGACGGCCGCGTCACCACCTTCTGGCCGGGCCAGGGCCCCTGTTTGGCCTGCGCCTTCCCGGAAGCTACGAACGGCCAAAAACCCGCGCTCCTGGGACCTCTGCCCGGGATCCTGGGCACGCTCCAGGCCCTGGAGGCCTTGCGCATCCTGGGCGGCATGGGTGCGGCTCTTTTGGGGCGGCTCCTGACCTTTAAGGGGGATCAATTTCTTTTCAACGAAAAGCCGGTAAAGGCCAATCCCCAATGCCTGGTCTGCCGGCGTCTCTACTCCTAGAATCAGCGGGGGGGGCAGAGTCGGCAGGTATTCCTTGCTCCCCTAAGTCAGACCTCCATCTCCACTTTTATTTCCCGGGAACATGCGTTCCTGGCGAAATCCTCTGTTCTTTTCCAACTTCTTTAGAATCATGCAAATATAATAAGGAACTACTATGAACAGTTCCATGCAAATAAGGTATAATATTTTATAATTGCTGCAATTCTGTCATAAAAAATTTGACAAAGAGCATAAAGATTATTATTGTTGTCCAGATAACCCAAACCTCTTATGTTGGACGGGCCATGATGAACAGGAATTGGCTAAGGGTGCTTAGCTGGGTAGCATTGGGATTGTTAAGCATGGCGGCGATCTGGGGATGTGTTTCCCCCGGGGGACAGTATGCCGGGACCCCAGGGGAGGCTGGCGCCAGTGCGCCTCCGGATAAAGATACTTACCCCTTGGGACCGGATGATCTGATTGAGATTTCCGTCTGGAAAGAACCCGAACTGACTAAACAGATGGTCGTCCGGCCTGATGGGAAGATTTCTTATCCATTAATCGGCGAAATCCAGGTCGCGGGACTCACTGTCAAACAACTGCAGGCAGATATCCACCGCCGCCTGGAAAAATTCGTCAGCGACGCCAACGTCACGGTCATCCTCCTGAAACCGCAGGGCTATAAAATTTATGTAACCGGCAAGGTTAATAAACCGGGGGAATTCCTGGTTGGCCGTCCCACCAACGTGATGCAAGCCCTTGCCCTGGCCGGCGGCCTGACTCCTTTTGCCGCGCCGGGGTCAGTGGTGGTTCTCCGTAAGGTCGGCGGCAAGGAAGAAGTCTTTCCCTTTAATTATAAGGCTGTCAGCAAGGGGGAATCCTTGGAGCAAAACCGCACCCTGCTTCCGGGGGATGTGGTGGTAGTGCCCTAAATAATTTTGCAGGGGGAGCAAAAAATTTATGGGCACCAGGGCCTGGACGGCGCTGGCACTCCTCTGGGTGGTTTTAGGGCCGCAATTTGCATTAGCCGCGGACTGGTCCGTCGTCCCTTCCATCCAGGCGAAGACGGAGTTCAACAGTAATCTAAATTATAGTTTTGCCCAGCCGGTGAGCGATGTTATATTTACCCTGTCACCCGGGGCAGAATTCAATTACACCACGGAAACCAGCCAACTCCAGGGCAAGTTGGGCCTGACCGGGCTGCATTATCTCAGCAACGGTCAGATTGACCATATAGACCAAAACTATCAAATCAATGGCCAATACAAGATTTCTCCTCGCTGGGGCCTCAGCCTGAAAAGCGCCTATATTGTCGATTCCACCCTGCAAGAAGAGTTGGCCGCGTCCGGGTTGATCATGAACCGCACCCCCCGGGAGTCCATTATGGTGGGGCCGGGGATCACCTATAACCTGACCGAAAGGCTGGCGGCCACGGTCAATTATAATTTTAATAAAGTCAGTTATGATGATCCCCGCTTTCGCAATTACGCCACCCAGCAGGCCGGCCTGCGTCTGGATTATCCCCTGAAAAACGAAAAAACCCTGCTCCAGGGTAATGTCCTGGTTAGAGAGACGAGATATCCCGGTAGTGACCGGGTGCAGACCCTGAGAATTTATGGGGGAGGTCAACACAAATTTTCCGAGAACTGGGAAGCCAACCTGGTGGGCGGCATAAATATTACCGCCATGGATTTTCAGACTCAGGTCCTGGATACTTCCCAATTCCCCTTTTTCATCACGGTCCGGCAGGCAAGGCTGAAGAAGACGGAGGTCAACCCCTATTTCGATATCTCCACCACCCGGCGCTGGACTAATTTAAGTGCCACCGCAGGGTATCGCCGGGACGAATCACCTTCGGCTTATGCCAGCCTGTCCGAAGTGAACCGGGTTTATGGGGCGGTGAATTATTATTTCACGGAAAAATTATCGGGAAGCTTAAATGCAGAGTATTATATTAGCAGCCAGATCTCAGACCAAAACAATTTCAGAAACGATTATTTCAGCGTTTCGCCGCAGTTAAATTATAAGATGACGGAAAAATTAGCATTATCTCCCGGCTACCGTTTCGGTCTGCGGGATGATCTTACCAACCACAGAAGCGCCACCGTGCAAGCGGTATGGCTGATGCTCACCTATTCGTACCCTTTCCATTACCAGCGGTAAGATGGCATGTGAATTGCACTAATTTTTCCAAAATTAAGGCAAATTAATGCCACGTAGATGTCTTCCAAGAAAAACCAAGGGCTGAACCTAGGGCAATGAGACATGGAGCAGAACAAAGATATTCTTGATTATTTGGCCATCTTTAAGGCGAGAAAAAAATATTTCCTCTATCCGGCCCTGGCGGTCTTCCTGGCCGCGGTGATCGTGGCCATCGTGCTGCCCTCCATTTACGAGTCCTCTTCCACCATCCTCATCGAGGAGCAGCAAATCCCCCCGGAATTCGTGCGTTCCACGGTCACCGGTTTTGCCGACCAACGCATCCAGAGCCTTACCCAGCAAATCTTGTCCCGCACCAAACTGTGGGACATCATTCAACAATTCAAGCTTTACCCGGAAATGCAGGAGAAATACACCAGGGAAGAGATCCTGGAAAAAATGCGGGAAGACATCAAACTGGACACCATCAGCGCGGATGTCGCAGATAAACCAAAATCCCGCACGGCCGCGGCCCGGAGCTCCGCGATTACCATTGCCTTTGCCGTCTCCTATCGCGGCAAGAATCCCGATACGGTGCAGAAAGTGACCAGTACCCTGGCCTCCTCCTATCTGGAGCAAAATCTTAAGCTCCGGGAAGCGCAGGCCAAGACCACCACCGAGTTTTTGGAAACGGAATTGAAAGGGTTGCAAGAGCGCCTGGGAGGCCTGGGCGAGAAGATTGCCAAATTTAAAGAAGCGCACGAAGGCATCACCCCGGAGCTTTACCAATTCAATCTGGGTCAGGCGGAGCGGCTGGAAACGGAAATAAAACAGCTGGACAATACCATTCGGGCCACGGAAGATCGAAAAATCTATCTGGAAGGCCAGTTGGCCACGGTGAAGCCGGATACCCCCGTCATGGGGGCCACGGGGGAAAGAGTCATGGATCCCCAGAGCCGTTATCGGACCCTGGAGGTCCTGCTGGCCGACCTGCAGTCCAAATTTTCCGATGACCATCCGGATATTCGCAAGGTGCGCCGGGAAATGGCCCAACTGGAAAAATTGGTGGGCCAAAAAGGCGGCGGCGGCGCCTTGAAGCGGCAAAAACTCACCCAGCTCAAGGCGGAGCTGGCTCAAAAACAGGGAAAATACTCCGACGAACACCCCGAAGTCAAGAAGTTAAAAAACGAGATCGCGCTCCTGGAAAAAACTGGGGAAACGCCGGCGCCGGCAAAGCCGGTGGCCGATGCGGAGAATCCCGCTTATGTCAGTCTTACCACCCAAATTCAGGCCTCGGGAAATGAAATCGCGTCTCTGCAAAGGCAGCGCGCCGCGCTGAAGGAAAGGCTCCAGATGTTTCACCATCGCCTGGAAGAGACTCCGAAACTGGAGCAGGAATATCTGGCGCTGCAGCGGGATTACACCAATGCCCACGCCAAGTATCAGGAAGTCCTGAACAAGATTATGGAAGCCAGGATTTCCGAGGGCATGGAAGAACACCAGAAGGGCGAGAAGTTCACCATCGTCGATCCCGCCAGTTATCCTGAGAAACCCGTGTCCCCCAAACGCTTGCTCATTATCCTGGCCGGCTTGATCATGAGCCTGGGGGGAGGTTTGGGGATGGTGGCCCTGGTGGAGCATCTGGACCACTCGGTGAAATCCGGAGATGAATTGGCGCAGCTCACCGGCCTGCCGGTGTTGGGGAGCATCGCCCGGATCCGGACCCGGGAGGACGATACCGACGCCCGGAAAAAGCAGAAGTTGATCTGGGCGGTGACCGGTTTCTCCCTTTTTGCAGTGTTGCTCCTCTTCCACTTTCTTTATATGGACCTCTGGGTACTGACTGCCAAACTCATGCGCCTGGCCCGGAAGTATTCTTGAACGGCTCAGCTGCTTTTATAAGGTAATAACCTGTAGGGGCGAACCTTGTGTTCGCCCAGCGTCCGGGGCGAACACAAGGTTCGCCCCTACGGAAAACATACCTTTGATAACGAATTGGTATTAATCCATTTATCTAGGATGGAAAATTAACTTGAGCTTCATCGACAAGGCCCTGGAAAAGGCGAAGACCCTCCATAAAAAGAAAACCACGGCGGATAGCCCTCCCGAAGCTGAGCCCATATTTCCCCCCATTACCCCGGTCAGTCCCCTGGGTTTGGGCGACCCCGAGGTCGTGCCGCCGGAAATTTCTTATTCCATTACCCGTACCGTGGCGGTGGATCCGGAGATAATGCGGCGGAACCGGCTGATCGCCGGGGGCGGGGAAGTGGCAGACGCGGTGGCCGAGGGCTTTAAACTCCTGCGCACCCATATCCTGCAGCGCACCAAGACCGAAAACAAAAATACCTTGATGATCACCGGCCCCCAGCCAGGAGAAGGCAAAACCCTGACCGCCATCAACCTGGCCATCAGCATCGCTCAGGAAGTGAACCAGACGGTGCTGCTGGTGGACGCAGACCTGCGAGCCCCTTCGGTGCATCGATACTTCGGCCTGGAGACGCAAGAAGGGCTGGTGGACTATTTGACTGCGGGGGTTCCCATCCGGGATCTATTAATTCATCCCCAGGGATTGGCCAAACTGGTCGTCTTGCCCGGGGGCCGGCCCGCGACGAACGCGGCGGAACTCATCAATTCCCCGTTAATGGCCGATCTAGTCCAGGAGTTGAAACACTATTATCCCAACCGTTATGTCCTCTTCGACCTGCCGCCGCTGTTGGCCTTTGCGGACTCGCTCGCCTTTGCGCCGCTGGTGGACGGCATCATGGTGGTGGTGGAGGCCTGTAAGACTTCCAGAGAGGACATCGAGCGCTGCCGGGAGATGCTGCAAAAGTTTAATCTCCTGGGATTTGTCCTGAATAAAGCAGAGAGCGTGTCCAGGAAATATGATTACCAGGATGATAACTTGCGCTGGAAAGAAAAACTGTGGCTGTTTAAATAAGTGAACATATGTACGAAAATTTTTACGGATTAAAAGAGCGCCCGTTTAACCTGCTGCCGGACCCGGGTTTTTTATATCTCAGTCCGCAGCACAAGCTGGCCCGGGCTTATCTGGAATACGGCGTCAATCAGCGGGTGGGGTTTGTCGTCCTCACCGGGGAAGTGGGGACCGGCAAGACCACCCTGATCAAGTCCCTCCTGAAATCCCGGGAAAGGAACCAGCGGCTGGGGGTGCTGTACCAGACGTCGGTGGGCGCGGAAGATCTCCTGGATTTGTTGCTGAAGGAATTTGGGGTCCGAGGTCACTTCGGCAACCGGGTCGCCCGGCTGGCGGCCTTTAACCAGTTTTTGCTCTCCGCTTATGCCCGGGGAGAACACGTGACCCTGATGGTGGATGAGGCCCAGAACCTGGGGCCCGAGGCCCTGGAGGAACTGCGGCTGTTATCCAACCTGCAGACCGAAAAGGAACCGCTTTTGCAAGTGATCCTGGTGGGGCAACCGGGGCTGCGGGACCGTTTGCGCCATCCGGCCTTGCGGCAGCTGGCCCAGCGGGTTTCGGTGCATTACCACCTGACCCCCTTGAATTTGCAGGAAACCAAAGAGTACGTGAATTTCCGGTTGGCCCGGGCCGGGGGCAGCGGCATCTTTACGGAATCGGCCCTGGACAGGCTCTATGAATACACCCGGGGGGTGCCCCGGCGCCTGAACGCCTGGTGCGACCTGGCCCTGGTGGCCGGCTTCGCCGAAGGCCGCCAGGAGATCGACGGGGAATTCATCGACACCGTCATCGCCGCCCAGGGCGGCTCCCTGGAAGGCGAGGAGGAAAAGGGGGAGGCAATTGCTGGAGCAGAACCGGTCGCCTTGCCCGAGGCGGCGAGACCCGGGATGCAAGGAACCGATAACGGCTTGCAGATAGCGGTGGCAGAGATGTCAACCCGGCTGACTCGCTTGGAAGGCTTGGTCGTGGAAATGGTGAGCCAATTAATGCCAGTTTTGACCCAGGCCCTTACTCACATGGCAGCAGAGAGGATAGACTTGCAGCCCCAAGAAGATTCCGAATTGTCTCTAAACGCGGTTGAGACTGACGAAAAATCCACATCTGTTGAGGCCCTCCCACCTCAATTGAAGCCCCGGTCTTGTTGGCACCGGCTATGGGCAAGTTTGCGAGGCTAACAGATTTAGGTTGATTATCCGGGTTCTTCCTACAAATCCATCCCTTTTTTTACAGGCTATCAGGGTGTCACCTTTTCCAACATATTAATGAGAGGCTCTTTTTTATTAATATTAAAATCCCCATTGTCATTTAGGGGCCGGAATAAGAACGTCAAAAGGATTGACTAAAAATAGGTTAGCCCATGGATAATATCTTTGCAAATCAATGCATCGTGGTCACCGGCGCCGCAGGCACCGTCGGCCAGGAACTGGTAAGCCAGTTGCTCACCTTTGGGCCCGCGGAAATCCGGGCCCTGGACAACAATGAAAGCGCACTATTCTTAATGAATGAAGATTACCGCTCCAGGAGCGATTTCAACGCCTATCTGGGGGATATCCGGGATGCCCCCAAAATGGGGTCTCTGGCCCGGGGAGTGGATATGATCTTTCACTGCGCAGCTTTCAAGCATGTTTTTTTCTCGGAGTACAACCCCTTCGAAGCCGTGCGAACTAATATAATCGGGGTTCAGAATATTATCCAGGCCGCTCTGGGAAACGGGGTTAAAAAAGTCATCTTCACCAGCAGTGATAAGGCCGTCAACCCCACCACCGTCATGGGCACCTCCAAATTAATGGGGGAACGCCTCATCACCGCGGCCAACGTCATCAATCAAAATGCCAGACAGCAATTCTCCAGCGTGCGCTTCGGCAATGTTATGGGTTCCCGGGGGTCGGTAATCCCAATTTTCCATGACCAGATCAAGAAAGGGGGACCGGTGACGGTCACTGACCCGGGTATGACCCGCTTCATCATGACTATTGCCCGGGCCGCGGAACTGGTCCTGAAAGGCGCGCTTCTGGCCCGGGGCGGGGAAGTAATGGTCACCAAAATGCGGGTGATCTCCATCATGGATCTGGCCGAAGTGATGATCGAGTTGCTTGCTCCCTACTATGGCCACTCTCCGGCCTCCGTCGCCCTCGAGTTCATCGGCGCCAAACCCGGGGAAAAGATGTACGAGGAACTGATGACCCCGGATGAGGTGCCTCGCTCTCTGGAACTGGCGGACATGTTCGTGGTCTTGCCCGCAGCCCGGGGCATCTATCGCAACATTGACTATTCTTATCCTGGCGATACCGGGAAACGGGCGAACCGGCCCTATATCTCCAGCGAAGAGCCGGCTATGAGTAAAAAAGAGGTTAGGGATTTCCTGATCAGCAGCCGTCTGTTGCCCCCGGAGCTACTCCCGGAATCCCGGAAAATGGAGCCTGTCCCATGCGTGTCCTGATCTTGGGGGGAGACGGTTATTTGGGTTGGGCCACCGCCATGTACCTCTCCCGGCGAGGAAGCGCGGTGGCGGTGGTGGACAATTATTTCCGCCGGTGCGCTTCCACGGAACTGAACCGGGAACCTCTCCTACCGATCCCCAATCTTCATCAGCGGGCCGCTCTTTGGGAGGCCGTCAGCGGTTTCAAGGTTGACGTCCATATCGGCAGCGTTTGCGACTATCCTTTTCTCCTTGACCTCTTTCGCCAATTCCAGCCCGACGCGGTGGTCCACTATGCGGAACAGCCGGCCGCGCCTTATTCCATGATGGGACATAAGGAAGCCGTCTTTACTCTAACCAACAACCTGGTTTCCACCCTCAACTTGATTCACGCGGTGAAAGAGGTTAATAGAGACTGCCATATTGTCAAGCTGGGGACCATGGGGGTGTACGGCACCCCCAACATCGACATCGAAGAAGGCTACCTGGAAGTCGAGCATAAAGGCCGCCGGCATAGATTTCTTTATCCCAAGGCCCCAGGTTCCCTCTATCATCTGACCAAGGCCCAAGACGGCGACATGCTCTATTTTTACTGCCGCACCTGGGACATCCGGGTTACCGACCTGAACCAGGGGCCGGTGTACGGCATTGACACGGAGGAATCCCGCCAAGATGAGCGTCTGGGCCCCATTTTTAACTACGACGACATCTTCGGCACGGTCCTGAACCGCTTTTTGGTGCAGGCCGTGGCGGGAACCCCCCTCACCGTGTATGGCCAGGGGGGTCAGACCCGGGGCTACCTGAACATCATGGACACCATGGCCTGCGTGGAATTGGCCCTGCTTCATCCCGCCGAAACGGGGCAATACCGGGTCTTCAACCAGTTTGTGGAAACCTTCAGCGTCAACGATCTGGCCAACAAGGTCAAGGCCGCGGGGGAGAAACTGGGGCTGCAGGTAACGATTCAGAATATTCCCAACCCGCGGCGGGAAGCAGAGGAGCACTACTACAATCCGGCCCATACCGGCTTGCTTTCCCTGGGCCTGAAGCCTCACTTTCTCACGGCAGAGATGATGCGGGGGATGCTGCAAACGGTGCAGAAATACAAGGATAATATCAACTCCAGCTTGATCTACCCCAAGGTCGCCTGGCAGTGACCTTGAGGATAAAACCCCTGGGGAAGGACGGCAGAACCGTTTGTAGTCCTCTCCCGGCCCGAGGCCATCGAGATGGGCTCCGGAGTCCTGTTCGCCGATCATGAAGCAGAGCAAAAGGTTTGCCCGAGGGATTTTCTGGAGCTTGGTGGGTACGGTGGCCTGGAAGGTCTCTATTTTAGCCGCCGCGGTGATTGTGGCCCGTTTCCTGGGCAAGGCCGGGTTCGGCGAATACGCCATGATCCAGAGCACCATGGTGGTATTGGGGATTTTCGCGGGTTTCGGGCTGGGGCTCACCAACACCAAGTACGTGGCCGAACTGAAGACCAAAGACCCCCAGCGCCTGGGCCGCCTCACCGGCCTCTGCAATCTGGTGGCCGTTGCCACGGGGCTCGCACTGACCCTGGCCTTCCTCCTGGCGGCTCCCTGGCTGGCCGCCCGGACCTTAAACGCCCCTCACCTGGCTCCCTACTTGCAAGTGGGGGCGTTGTCCCTCATACCCTCCGCCCTTTTGGGAGTCCAGACCGGCACCCTTTCCGGCTTCCAGGCCTTCAGGACCTCGGCCCGGGTCAATCTCCTGACCGGGGGCCTCACCCTGCCCCTCACTGTCGTCATGGTCTACCTTATGGGACTCATGGGCGCCATGCTGGCCCTTTTGGTGTCGAGCCTGGCCGGTGCCATGCTGGCCCTTAGGGCGGTGCGGCAGGAGTGTGCCAATCATGGAATAGTATTGGTTTACCGGGGCAGTTGGGCGGAGCGCCGCACCCTGTGGGATTTTTCCCTGCCGGCCCTCCTGGCCGCCAGCCTGGCCACGCCGGCTACCTGGGCCGCCAACGCCATTCTGGCCAACCAGCCCAACGGTTACGCCGAACTGGGCCTGTTCAACGCCGCCAATCAATTTCGTATGTTTCTCGTGTTTCTGCCCTTCATCGTGGGCATGGTGGTTGTGCCCACCTTATCGGAACTGCACGGTGACAACAACGCCGCGCACTTCACCCGGTTGGTGAACCTCAACCTCAAGGCCACCTGGAGCTTCAGCCTGGCCCTGGGATTCGTGGTCATCGGCTTGAGCCCCTGGCTCATCCGCCTTTACGGCTCCCAGTTTATTGAGGGCGGGGTGGTCCTGGCGCTGATGGTGGTGGTGACCGTTTTGAACGTGGCCAGCCAGACCATAGGTCAAGCCCTGGTGGGGGCTGGCCGCATGTGGGCTGGCTGTATCATGAACTTCGGTTGGGCCATGGTGTTGATTATCTTTGTCCTTATTCTGGTTCCCGCCCATGGGGCTTTCGGCATGGCGATAGCCTACCTTATTTCCTACTTATGTCATACCGGGTGGTCCTTATTATATGCGGCTGGCAAATTCGGCAGAAAGTGCGCTAACTCTTCTTTGCTACTTTTGCTCTCCACCGCCTTGGGTCTGGGATTGGCTCTGGGGTCGCAACGTATCGCCGGTCCCTGGTTCCTGTCCTTGTCGATAATTTTGGCGGGAATAGCCAGCTTCTGGATATGGCGTCTTATTCCCCGGGAAAAGTTACGGAGTCTCTGGCAGGCAGAGGGCGTATGAGTAGTCCGGAAACAGCAACAGGCCCAAAATGGCGCTGGCATATGGGCCAGCTGGAGGAGGTGGCTTGCGACGCCTGCGGATCAAAACAGGTGCAGATGGTGGTCATACGGGCCGACGACCTCCGGGTGGTGGAGTGCGCGAGTTGCGGCCTAGCCTTTATTAATCCCCGTCCTAAGAAAGAGCATTTGTCCAAGTTTTATGGAGAGTCCTACTTTGTGGGGTCAGATGACGCAAAAGATACGGGCATCGGGTATAATAGCTATGCCACCTTTGCCATCCCCTGGCTGAAACTCCGGAAGTCCTGGGAATTGGAGAAAATCCAACAACTAATGCCCCTGAAAGGCAGCCGTCTCCTGGAAATCGGCTGCGCCACCGGAGAACTGTTGGCTTTAGCCCACAGCCGCGGGGCGCTGACCATGGGGGTGGAAATCTCTGAGTACGCCGCCCAGGTGGCCAAGGAAAGGTACGGTCTGGAAGTCCGGGTGGGGGACCTGGAACATCTGGATATTCCGGCAGAAAGCTTTGACATCATCCTCGCCCTGGAAGTCATTGAGCATGTGCTCAGCCCTAGGGCATTTCTCAAAGAAATCGCCCTGTTCTTGGCTCCTGGAGGGCTTGTGGTCCTGAGCACGCCCAACTACGCTTGCGGTAGGCAATTAAAAGAGGAGTGGCTAGGCTTTCGGACCAGTTTTGAGCATTTATATTTTTTTACCCCCGAGGTTCTGGTTCATATGGCCGGGTCCGAAGGCCTGGACCTCCTTTATTGGGCTACGGCGGGCAGCGGTAAAGCAGCCCCTCTTCAAACCAGAAAAAAAATGAAGGCCTGGCTGCAAAAGATTCCTGGAGGGGTCGTTTTGGGACAAATGGTGAAGTTGTTTAAAGACCTGACCGCCAAAGATCCCTGGGTGAAATTCGGCCAGGGACACCGGTTACTGGCTTTTTTCAAAAGTCGGGGCCAGGGAAACGACTTGGTATTTGATAATCCTTGAACCATGAAACGCGTTCTCTTTTTAACTCCCTGGGATGCCCTGGTCAGCCGGACCCATCATCTGGTGAGGGAAAGCCGGTTGCGGGGCCATGTTGCCGATGTGGTCACCTTTACGCCCCTCAAACACCTGAAAAGAGTGGGCCGGGGGCACCCCCTTGATGCCTGGGCCAGCCGGGTTATCCGGATTCCTGATCCTTTTCCCAGGCAGATCTATTACCGCTATGCTTGGGCCCGGCGGTGGACGGACCGCCTGCGGCGGCGCCTCCTGGCCCGGGCCGTGGGAGCGCGCCTGGACCGTTACGATTTTATGATAATTACCCATCCGGCTTTTGATTTTTTCCTGGAAGACCGGCTTCCCCCGGTGATCTATGATTGCCTGGAAGAATGGGGGGAATTCACCGGTTATAAGGACCTCGTGGCCGAAATTGCCCGGTTCGAACGGCAGGTGGGAGAACTGGCCCGGGTCATCTGGGCGGTGTCCCCGGGACTGGAGGACAAGTTTTCCCGGTTTTGCCCCGGGAAAGTTCACCTGCTGCCTAATGGCTGCGACTTCGCCTTTTTCCAGGCTTACCGGTCTAAGAGAGCCGGGGCCGAACCATCCCGGGACCGGCCGGTGGCCACCTACGTGGGCACCATCAGCGACTGGCTGGACCTGGACCTGCTGGGCAACCTGGCCTCCCGGCTCAAGAATTTCGCTTTTCATCTCTACGGGCCGGTGAGCTACCTGGTGAAAAACCGGTTTTCCCGTTTCCTCCGGGAGACTGGCAACGTCTTCTACCAGGGGGCCGTGCCCTATCACGACGTGCCCCGGGTTTTGGATCAGGCCGATGTCTGCCTGATCCCCTTCAAGCGCAACGCCCTGGTGGCCGCGGTGAGCCCTATTAAGCTGTACGAATACCTGGCCATGGGCAAGCCCGTGGTCTCCGCGCCCATGGCGGACGTCCGCCGGTATGAAGCTGAGGGGGTGGTTTACGGCTGCGCCACGGTGGGGGAATGGGAGGAGGCCCTCGGCGAAGGGCTGCGCCTGGCTGATGACCAGGGCTTTATCACCAGGAGGCTGGCGATTGCCGCGGCCAACACCTGGAAGGACCGCTGGCTGGAAGGGGCAAGAACCCTGGGAATGGAGTATGCTCACTAGAACCGGCGCAAGGGGCCATCATTGGAAAAGCCGTTAATCTCCATCGTCTTGCCGGTCTATAACGGGTCCCGCTATTTGGCGGAGTCCATTGACAGTTGCCTGGCCCAGACCTATGAAAACTGGGAGCTGATCATTGTGGACGACTGTTCCACCGACAGCACTCCGGACATCATTGCCCATTATGTCGGCCTGGACCGCCGCATCCGGTCAGTGCGCCACGAGGTCAACCGCAAGCTGCCCGGCGCGCTGAACACCGGGTTTGCCCAGGCCCGGGGGGAATATCTCACCTGGACCTCGGACGACAACCGTTTCCGCCCGGAAACCCTGGCTGAACTCCTGGCCTTCCTGGAAGCCCACCCGGAAGTGGACTTTGTCTATGCAGATTTCAGTTTGATAGACAGCCAGGGCCAGTGGCTGCTGCGGGTAACGGTCAAGGACCCGGAAGCCCTGGCCTACACCAATTGCGTGGGGCCTTGCTTCCTCTACCGGCGGAGGGTCAGGGAGCAGGTGGGGGATTTCAGCGCGGCCTACACCGGCGTGGAGGACTATGAATACTGGCTGCGGACCGCGCTTGCTTTCCAGCTTCAACCCTTGCACCGGGACCTGTATCTTTATCGTTCCCACGAGACCGCCTTGAGCCTCACCCAGACGGGCCGCATCCTGTCGGTCAGCGAGCAGTTGCGGGCCAGTTATCTTCCCCGGCTGACCTGGGCAAGCCGGGAGGCCCGGGTGGAGGGCTATTTGCGGCTGGCTTATCTGGCCGCTCTCCGCAAAGATGTAAAGCAGACCGGCAAGTATCTCCTGCTCGGGTTTAAGGCCTCGCCAGTGCAGGTCTTCCGGCGTTTATGGGAGTTTGCCTGGCAATTGGTCCGGGCCAAGAAATCGGTTACCCCTTTCGGGGCGGACCATCTGGAGATTCGGGAAGCTCTGCGAGATTCCCGGATGGGCCGGCAAACCGGCTGGGCCCAGGACATCACAGTTCAAGGGAAGTAGCTTTTCTATTCGGACATACCCTTAACCAGGCATCCTGGCAAAAGGGTTGGACATTCATTTTGATTATGTCTTAGTGCCATGGAAAATTTCTATTACCTGGTAGTATTAACCCATTCCCTTTTCCCCATGCCCCGGCTCATGGTGGTCCCCCTCCAGGCCATCATCGGGGGCATATTGCTCCTTTTCTTGATGGCGCGATTTCTTGGTCCCAAGCCGCGTCCTCATTATGTCGTGCAGATAATATTTTTTGCCCTGTGTTTTTGGATAATAACTGCTGATTTGTTAACTCTGGCTCGCATGTGGAATTTAGTGGAGTTTCTCCATACCGGGGGGCGGGCCGTCTTTTTCATATTCATCCTGACTACCTACGCGGTCTGCCGGGACCTGGCAAGCTATCGCCGGGTCTTGAACTTATTGGTTTTGGGCATTTGCCTGATGGCCATGTTCACCATTATCTGTGCAGTATTCCATATCAATCCTTTAGGCGCCCACCAAACTGACGTGGCCCGGGAGTTCTACGGGACGGCAATGCCTTACGGCCGCACCATCGGCGTCCTGAAAAGTTACGGGGAATACGGCTTAATTATCAATGCCGCGTTGCCGCTGCTGCTGATCGCCGCCTGGCGCAAGGGGTTTATGGTCTCCCGCCTGTTGGCCTTGATCAGTATCGGGATATTGTTGTTCGCCCTGATCATTACCCAGTCGCGGAATTCCTGGGTGGCCACCTTAATGGTTATGTTCTTCATGAGCGTTTTCCTGGCCTTTCGGACTCGAGCGGCGGTTTGGAAAATCTTGCTTATCCTGGGCGGGTTCCTGATCATCATTATTGCGGTGGGCTGGATGTCGCATCGCTTGGAGAGAGTTTACCAGGGCTTTGCCTTGGGCAAAACCTCTTACCATACCTTTGAGGGCCGCCTAAGGATGGATTCGTTGGCATGGCATATTTTCCAGGCTCACCCGCTCTTCGGGGTGGGACATGAAGAGGTCACCCGTCAGGTTACCAAATTGTTTGGCGCTGAAACTGCGTTGCATAACGGCTACTTGGATCAGTTGGCCAGCAATGGTCTGTTTGGGTTCATTCCGTTTTTGACCTTGATGCTCCTGACCTTTTTCACCTTGTTTAAAATGGCTCGTAAAGCGCCGGAGCCGCTTAATTGGTACGCATTGTGCCTGGCCGCCAGCATGGTCGGCAGCATGACCGTTCTTTTGGGGTACAAGGGTTTCTTTTCCATCACGTTTGCCATTGAATACGGCCTGTTTCTTTCCTTGGTGGAACTAGACCATCAAGCTCCGGCACCGGATCTTCTGACCATAAAAGCGCCCATGAAAGATGACGGGGCACCGGTTACGTCCGCAGCCCAGCGGCCCAGCTATTTATGACCACCAGACCCCCCAAAATCTGTCACCTAATCACCAATCTTAATGGCCGCTACGGCTCCAGCCGCCGCACGGTCCTGGAAGTGGATTATCTGAAGAAGCATGGATACGAAGTTGACCTGATCGTGGGGCACGAAGTGGACCCCGTTTTTCTGGAGTCGCTGCGGGGCCGGGGCTGGCGGATTTTCGTGGTGGACCAGATGCGGAAAGAAGTTTCCGTCCCTTTGGATCCCCTGGCATTCCTGGCCATCAGGAAAATTTTCCGCCGGAACCGCTATGACCTGGTGCACACTCACCTGGCCAAGGCCGGCATCCTGGGCCGGCTGGCGGCCTGGGCCGCGGGCGTGCCTTTCGTGGTCCACGGGGTCCATGGCTCCTCTTTTCCGGATCATAAGCCGGCTTGGCAGAGATGGACCTTTCTGGCGCTGGAGCGCCAGGCCGCGAACTGCACTTCTGCCTTCATTTTTGTGGGCCGGGAACTAATGGCCCGCTACCGGCGGTCCCGGATCGGAGACCCCGCTACCTATCACCTGATTTATACCGGGCGTGATTTTGCCCCCTTCCTTCAAACCGCGGCCTGGCCCCCGGAGAAGAAGGCGGAGATCAGGAATTCCCTGGGCTTCGGTCCCGAAGAGGTAATAGTCGGGGTGGTGGCCAGGCTGGTGCCCGGAAAAGGCCATCTCGTGGCCCTTAAGGCTATGAATTCGTTAAGGGAGCAGTTCCCCAACCTGAGACTGCTGTTTATCGGCGACCCCGATCCGCCCGAGGCCATGGGTTTTCGGCAGGAGTTGGAGCGGCTCGTGGCCGCCTGGAACCTGCAGGAAGCGGTGACCTTCCTGCGCCACCAAGAGGATATCGCCAGGATTTATGCGATTCTGGACATCCTCATCATGCCTTCGGAGCACGAAGGGCTTCCCAACGTCCTGGTGGAGGGAGGGGTGATGCAACTGCCGGTGGTGGCCTACGAGTGTGACGGGGTGGGGGAAATTTTGGGCGATCTCGTTACGGTCGTGCCTCAGGGGGATGAGACCGGCTTCATTGCTGCATTAGCCCAGGTGATGGTGGATCTGGTCCGAAACGATGCAGAGCGGGAAAAGAGACGATCAAAAGCCCGGGAAATAGCTACGCGCTGGTCCTTGGAGAAAATGTTGGTGACCACCAAAGAATTGTACGACAATTTCTTTAAAAACTAAGGGAAATATCGCCTGATTTGGCAATTCTTGGGAGATAGAGGGATGGCGATACCTGATAAGCAAATGCGCAAGAAGTATCCTTTGACCCTGGACAATATCAAGAAAGAAGCCTGGGCCTGGCTAGAGGCTATACTGGGGATTATTCCCGGAAAGGCCGGTAACCTGCTGCGGGGGGCCATCTATGGCTTCCTGTTTTCCACTTTTCGCGGCAAAGGGGCGGCTATTGGCCAATCCACGCACATATGGTTTCCCTGGAACATTGAGATCGGCGACTCCAGCCACATTGGGAGAAATACCCAGATATCCTGTACCCGATATGGCGATATTGTCATTGGCAGTTACGTGATGATTTCTCCTTACGTGATGATCACGGCTACGATCCATAACTTTGATGATACTAACATCCCCATGATGCTCCAGGGACTATCTTCTGAAAAGGTGGTCATCGAGGATGACGTCTGGGTGGGCGGGAAATCCTTAGTTCTGCCGGGGGTCAGAATTGGCCGGGGCTCCATCATTGCCGCGTCCTCGGTCGTAACCAAGGATATCCCCCCTTATGCCATTGCGGGTGGGGTGCCGGCCAAAGTCCTGAAGTATCGTCAGCAAATTAAGCCGGAGAAGGAGAAGCTTTAAGAATGGGCCGTGGGCTGAAGTCCGGAACGATATTGGCCCTTTTCCTGCTCGGGGCCATCTGGGGGAGTTCGGAAGCATGGGCCGGGGATTTCCGACCCTGGTGGGATTTTCGGCAATGGGGAATGGTCGCGGCTCCGCCGGAAAGGGCCAGGATTTACCTGGATTACATGGACCAATTTCAGCGGCAGGGCATTACCGTTTTAATGCTCAACAATCCCAAAAGCCTGCCGCCATTTACCCCGGAACGGCGGTTTCTGGCCGATGCCGCCAAACGGGGAATCAAGGTCTGGCTGCGCACCAACCGCGTCTCCCCCAAGGGAGGGATACCCGGAGTGCCCAACACAACGCTGGATTTTGCTTTGAACCCGGATATTCAAAAACAAACTTTGGATTATCTCCTGGCCATGGCGAAACTTTCTACTGAATTCCCCAACGTTGTCGGCCTGATCATCGGGGGAGAGGAATGGGTGGGGGCAAGGGTGGACAAGCAAGCCCTGGCCCGGCATCAGGCGGCCGGGGAAAAGGAACTGGGGTTTAATATAACCGGATCTTTGAGTGAGGCAGAGAAAATCCAATATTTTGATTGGCTCCAGAAAATCCAAAACCGCTGGTATGAAAAGATCTGGGATACCCTCAAGGAACGCTATCCCAAATTGGAACTATTCATCTACCCCTCCACCATCGCCGTCTGTGGGGAACGCTGGTCCAGCTTCCCGCGGGCTTCTTACTGGGATATCTATGACCTGATCGTCACTCGCAACCGGGCTTTCAGCGTCATGTTGGGGGCCTGTACTACGGAAGATCCCCTGGGGCTTTACCAAACAGAGGCTTGGGGCAATTATCTGCGGGCCGCGACCAAGGGACGAGTCCCTTTTTATCTCCTCCTCCAGAGCAACCGCTGCGGGCCAAAAATGAAGACCCCCAGCCCCCAGGAGCTGGAGGCGGATGTTCTGGCGGCAGTAGCCGGCGGCGCCCGGGGCGCGGGCTACTGGCCGGTGGACATGGATACCAAAAAAGATATTTACGAGACCGACAAGGTTCGCTGGCAGGCGATGTTTGCGGCCCTGGCGAAAGGAGTCCAGGTCTATCCCGATACCCGCAAGGGCAGCGGCCTCTATGTGGTAAAACCCCGCTACTCCCAGTACTGGCAACCGGATAACGCTCAAAGTATCAGGACCCTGGCGGGCCTGCTGCGCGCTGGCATGGCGCCGGACTTTCTCCTGGTGGAGCAAGTTTTGGCCGAGCCTCTCCCGGCGAATGCCAAAATATTTTATTTGCCGGAAACTTATAAGTATGAAAAACCGCAGGTGTTGGAGAAATTGCTGGCCGCGAAAAAGCCGATATTTTTCTCCCTAAACCCGGCTGAGCCCCAAACCCCTGATAAAAAGCCCCAAACGCCTCTCTATGGCTTATTAGGCTTAAAAAAGGGCCCGCCTAGCAAACTGCCTTCCCTGCAAAGAGTCAAGGTCTCTTGGGGAGACCGCACCTATGAGGTGGACCTGGACCTGCCCTCTCCCTTTCCCCGGTGGGAGGAATCAAAGAAACTGGCCAAGGCGGTTTTCACGGTGGAGGTGGACGGTAAAAAAGAGACGATTCCCCTGGCTTTTAGCGACGGCAAGCTGGTTTTCCTGGCCGCCTCGGACTACCTGCTGCTGATGAAGGCGAAAAAAGACAATCAAAACGCAGAGTTTCTCAAAGCCTTGTTGGCTGGCGCGGGGTTACCGGATAAAAAATCCGGTGCGCACCCCTAGGAATTTAGCACGGCATGAATTTAAAAATTTGAGCACGAATCTTGCTATCACTATAATGGCCTTTGCAGGGGAAGATCAGGAGAAAAAATATTGAAACAGTCTGGGTTCGAATTCGAAGGCAAAGACCTGCTTATTACCGGCGGGGCCGGTTTTATCGGGGTAAATCTGATCCGCAGCCTCTTGCCCATAAAAGGGGTGCTGCGCGTCCTGGACAATCTCAGCGCGGGCAAGGCTCAGGACCTGGATAATCTGCCTGCCGAGCTGATTGTGGCGGATATCCGGGACCGCCAGGCAGTAGATGAAGCTATGGCGGGAGCCAAGATCGTTATCCACCTGGCGGCCCATACCGGAGTCGCCGATTCGGTGGCCGACCCCCATATGGACATGTCCATCAATGTTCAGGGGACGCTTAACTTATTGGAAGCTGCGGTAAGCCACAAAATTGAGCGTTTTATCTTCGCTTCCACCGGAGGCGCCATAGTGGGAGATGTGGACCCGCCGGTTCATGAAGAAATGTCGCCCCATCCTGTTTCCCCTTATGGCGCCAGCAAACTGGCAGGAGAGGGATATTGTTCCGCCTTTTGGGGGAGCTATGGCCTCAAAACTATTTCTTTAAGATTTTCCAATGTTTATGGCCCTTATTCTTATCACAAAGGCAGCGTGGTGGCAAAATTTTTTCGGCAGATACAGGCCGGTGAGCAATTATCCATCTACGGTGATGGCGAACAGACCCGGGATTTCCTCTTTGTGAAAGACCTTTGTCAAGCGATTGCCGCCGCGATTCAGGTCGAAATCCCTTATGGCCAACCCATACAATTGGGAACCGGAAGGGAAACCAGCGTCAATAAGTTGGTTGATTTGATGCGCCAAACAGTGGGAAGGGAGAACTTTCCACCGGTAACTTATTTGCCGACGCGGCCGGGCGAGGTGCAGCGCAATTTTGTGGCCATCAGCCGGGCTAGAAAATATCTTAATTTTTCCCCTCAAACCAAGTTAATCGATGGACTGAAACAAACCTGCGAATGGTTTCAAAAGATACCGTGAGGTGTTAGAATCCATTAAAAACCTGATATCGCGGGATCATGGTTATCTTGAAGGAGCTGTAATATCTAAAGAAATGCGAGATTTTTTACGTCGCTCGGGATGACATTTGTGGATAAGATGAGATTTTAAAAAGTGTGCAAAGCTTTTTGAAAAATATAAGGTTTATTTGTCTGAGTGAATAATTGTTCCTTAAATTGAGGGTTAATTATTATGAAAAATGAAACCCGAACCCTGCCTATTCCGTCAGTTAATATAATAACCGCAACAGTATTGATGGCCGGCATATTGTATTTATTCTGGCCGGTCCTGATTTATTTAGCGACCCTTCTATCCGAAAATGAAGATTATTCTTTTGGTTTGCTTTTACCGTTTGTAAGCGCCTACATTGTTTATCTAAAAAAAGATGAACTTCTCAACAGGCCATGGAAATCCTCTTGGATAGGCCTGGCGGTTTTGATTTTCGCATTGGGCCTCCATGTTATTGGAGTCGTGGGGACAGGGCGCTATTTTTCCCAGCTCTCTTTTCTGATCTGTTTAATAGGACTTTTCATCCTGATTGGCGGCTGGGATCTCTGTAAAACCCTCAGCTTTCCTCTTTTCCTCTTATTCCTGATGCTTCCTCCACCCATCACCTTTATCGCTGACCTTACTCTTCCCTTGCAGTTGATTTCCTCCCGCCTGGCAACGGCGCTGCTCCGTTTTGGAGGTATTCCAGTTCTCCGTCATGGAAATATTATTGACTTAGGTAATCGGCAGTTACAGGTGGTAGCCGCATGCAGTGGATTGCGCTATATCCTGGCACTTTTCGCCCTGGGTTGTATTTTTTGCTATTTTTATCAACGCCGCCCCTGGAAAGTCTCGCTACTCTTGGTTATTTTAATTCCAGGGGCTATTTTGGCCAATGCCTTTCGCGTGGCAGCCATGGGTCTCTTCCCCATCTTAGAGCAACCAGGTTTCTGGCATTCCTTTTCCGGGTGGTTGATTTTTGTATTCTGCTTTGGGTTGCTTTTGACAGTAAACCAGTTGCTCAATCGCCTCCAACCGGAGAATTTGTCATCCGATCCCGCTGCTCCCATTGCCCCGACTCCATCCGCGGGAAGGAGAGCTATCAACCGAAATCTGATTGCCGGTTTGGTGCTAATGTGTCTGGCGATTCCTTTAATACATTTAGGAACCCGGATTAATCCCCGCCCCCTGAAACAAAGTTTTGATAAATTTCCTTTGGAGATAGGCCCTTGGCATGGAAACCCCATCCCGGTTGATCCCGAGATGATCAAGGCAACGGGGGCTCATGCCTATTTTAATGCCGATTATAAAGCAATTTCTGATCATAAGCAGATTTCCCTGTGGATAGCTTATTACGAAAACCAAGAAACTGAAAGCATCGGCCATACTCCCCGGCATTGCCTTCCGGGATCTGGCTGGGATACATTAAAATCAGGAGTTACAGAAATTGCCCCTGGCAAGAAGGTAAATTACATGATTATGGATGCCATGGGGAAAAAAGTATTGGTTTATTACTGGAACCTGGTGGGAGGAAAAATTGTAACAAGCGACAGATGGAATAAATTTTACTTAATTTATCATGGTCTCATTAATCGCCGCACGGATGCCGCCCTTGTACGCCTAATCATCCCAATTGACGGAGACATGGAAGCGGTGCGGGGGAATTTGAATAGCTTTGCAAACCTGGTGATAAGCGTATTACCAAAAATTATCCCCGAGTGATCTTAATGGCGTCCCCCCCCTTGCCTTGGGCCTTGACTGCCCCGAACCTTTAGGGTAGGAGGGAGTATGAAAGGAGGGCTGGTTAGCCACAGGCGAGACGCCTGTGGCCACCAGCCCTGCCCTCAAAAACACTTTTTCAACAGATCATCTTATACCCAGTCGCAATCAAACAAGTGGCCCAGGCGTCTCGCCTGTGCAGGCGCAGGCTAAAGCCTGCGGCTGCCAAAATAGCTCTTTGAACCCAACTCGGTCTTAAGCCAGTTCCGGCGCTACCAGGAGGTTGGCGGAATTCTGCCAGACGTTGCTTTTCATGCCCCCGGCCGCGGCGTCGGCGATGACGAACTGGGAGTGCAAAATCTCCCGGGCCGTGGCTTCCAGCGCGGGAGGCACCACCAGGAGGTTGGGCCGCACCCCCAGGGGACGGCCGTCCGCGTTTTTCAGGGTCATCATGGCGGCCCGGGCCGCGGCATAGTTGGCGAGGTCCAGGTCCTGCTTGCTCCCGTAAGCCAGTTGCCACAGGCCGTAGGCACAGGTGTAGCGGGCATCAACCCCGTAGCGGTACTTGCGCCGCATGAAGACGTGCTCGTCGTCGGCCCGGTCCATGCGGGAGAGCTGCACCGGCTGACGGAGCTGATAGATAAAAGGCTTGATGGACCGCCGCACGTCCAGTAACAGCCAGGGCGTGCCCGACCCCCCGCCGTCATTGGCGGCGATACCGCTGCCCACCGGATGGCTGGCGGAGAAAAAGGGCTGACCGTCAAAGCACAAATCCGACCAACCGGTTTTCATGAGGTCGGCGATGAGCTTGTCCGGGTGGTTTCTGGCTTCCTCACCCAGGGCGGCGACGATGGGCGCGTACAGGCCGATCTGGTCGTCCCGGATGTCATTGCGGTCCACTTCAATGGTGGCTTCCCAGTCTTTGGTGGTGATCTGGTAGGACTTGCCTTCCAGGGACTTGACCACCCGGTCGCCCACCCATTCCCGCACCATGGGAAATTCCAGCATGAACTTGTAATCCAGAATCTTGGTGTTGGCGGGCACGGTCATGGCCACCTGGGGATACCAGACTTCCGTTTCCTGAAACGCGGCGTTGAACGCGGTGGTTAGACCCACATAGATATTCGCCAGAGCGGCGGCGTCAATGATCATTGGAATCCTCCTTGTTAGAATAGTTCCAAGTTCAAGGTTCAAAGTTCCAAGTTCAAGGTTCAAAGTTCAAAGTTGAGACCTCTGGGAACGTGTTCTTTTCTGTCATTCTGAGGGAGCTTAGCGACCGAAGAATCTCATACATACGAGATCCTTCGCTTCGCTCAGGATGACAAAACGGGACTTTCGCAGTTCTCTCAAGTTAAGACTCGAACTCCAGGTCATACATGGAAGACGATGTTTTTTTAAATCAGCCGCGCACTCCGCAACTGCTTTTCCTGGGTCTTGAAGGCTTCAGGGGTGATCCCCAGGGCTTCGCAGATGATCAGCTCCGGGGAGGTAAGCAACCCTTCCCCCGGGTCGGCGTCGGGTAGCAAATTAAGCTCCCCCAGGGGCATAACCGGCAGAGACTTCTCCACAAAGGTCTGGAAGCCCTCCATATCGCTGCGGGCGTATTTCAGGGCGGAATCCTTCTGTCCGGGCTGAATTTTGCCGGCTTTCAGGGCCTCTTCCACTGCCTCTTGAATCTGGCCTTCGGCCAGCTCGCTTTTCAGCGCGGCCAGTTCCTCTTGCCCCCGGCTTAGCTGCTCCAGATTGCCTTGCAGGGCCAGGATCGCGCCCTTGACCTGGGGCGCGCCGGCGTCCTCCGGCAGCCCCAAGAGGTTTGCTGCCTCCGCAAAGGCTGCCGCGGCGTTAAATCTCTGGTCCGCCAGGGCCAATACTTCCGCGGCCGCGGCCTCGGGCTTCAGTCCCAATCTGTGTTTCAGTTGCTCCAGCAATGCTTCCACCTTCTCCTCCTTCTTTTCGGATATTGCAAACCTCATAGACTTGTCCTGCCCCTGACCTTCCGGAAAATTCCCATCCAAACTGCTGGTGCGCAGGGCGCACCCTACATGGCTGGCCACTTCCACCAGACCGGTGTATTTCTGGCCACTGGCCCCTGACCACTGACCACTGCCTTTCGCCACCAGGGGCGAGAGGTGGTTGATGGCCGGGGTGTTGGTCAGGGCGGCATGCAGCAAGGCTGCGGGCCGCCGCGTGGCTTTTTCCAGTCGCAGGACCGGCGAAAAATAGCGGTATTCTTTGGCCTCCAGGTGGCTGCGGGCCGCTTCCGTCCATTCCACCCGGGCCCAGAGACCGTCCTGCCGGGCCTCCAGGTCCTTGATCCAGCCCGCAGCCGGCGCCTTGCTTCCGGAAAGGCTCTGGTGCTCATAGTCAATCACCAGGTCCAGGCCCCGTTCCCGGAAGTGGTGCACCATGGCCGCCAACGCCTCCTGGTCCACAGTGAAGGGCTCGCGTTCGTCTCCCAGGGTTACTTCCCCCAGGGGTAGCAGGCAGAGCCACTCCGGCGCCTGGCCCGGCCGGGTCTCAAGAGAGATGATCAGGTCAGTTTCCATGTAATCTTCCTGTCTTCCTCCTTATGGCAGATTTAATACCGTTTTCGGTTTTCGGTTTTCCGTTTTCGGTTAAAAGAATAAAGATTATCAATAAATTACATTACATATTTGTTTCATTTGAAAGCGAACTTGGTATAAATCCGTGAAGCCGTGACAACCCCGAAGAGAGGCGACCTGGGTGTAGGCCCAAATTTCGGACGCACACATGGGTGCGCCCCTACAACTTGAACCCGGCATCCAGGTTGAACCCCGACTGAAAGACCAAAAGATAAACCAATATTGGGAAGATTTTCCAGAACACCCGGAAAAGATGGCATGATAAAATGGGGACAGACACTATTTCCCTTTAAGGAAAATAACTGTTCCTGTTTCCCACATTTTAGGAAAATAGCGTCTGTCCCCATTTTCCCCAAGTATGTCTTGCCAAAGAGGGTGGTCTGATGGTAATTTTGTGTCCGAGAAGCCGGGATTGGTGCAGTATTTGGTCGTTATACCTAACCCTGGGAGTCTTTGCTGGAGGGGGTAGGGTCAGTCTGTGAAATATTTACAATTTAGAGCTTGCATGGGCCAACAGGGCAGCTTACTTGAAACCGCCATTTCTGATTCCTAAAAACCTCTTGTATTAAAAAATCTAGCCGATATAGACATAAAAGATGAGGGAGTTAACTTCACCAATCGCTTTTGAGCTATTGGACCGATGAAATCGTTCCCGCCAATCAGGCAGGTCTAATGATCAATATCCTCAGCCTGCAGATCTCCAGTTGGTCGTTGATGTTATTGGCCGGCGATCTCGCGGCCTTTTGTTTGGCCGTGCCCTTTGGGATGCTGGTAACCGGTGGTATTAACGAGAATCCCAGGTTCTTTTTGGAGGTATATAGGTTTCCAATATTCTTGGTGGGGTTGACCTACATATTGGTTCTCTATGTGGCTAATCTTTATGATCATTATCAGGATTTCCGGCGGCATGAAAATTTCAGCCGGGTTATTCTGTCTTGTCTGGCGGGAACCCTGCTGGCGATGGTGCTTTTCTGCTACCCGGCATGGAGCGTGATACCCCGCAACTTTGTGGAATGGCATGCCGTGGCGTTTATCTGGTTGACCGCGCTGTGGCGGTTCTCCTTTTCAGCCACCGCCTTGCCGCGGCGGCTGCAAAGAAAGGCGCTGATCATGGGGGCAGGAAGAGCCGGGCGGCAGATGGCCGCGGCTATCCAACAGCAAGGCAACAGCGGTCTGGGAGTGGCCGGGTTTGTTGATGACGATCCCCAGAAGGCGGGGCAAACCATCGCCGGAGCGCCTGTTCTGGGAAACTCCAAGGAGATGGTGGAGTTGATCAAACAGCATGGCGTGGGCCTGGTGGTGGTGGCCATCACCCACGAGAAATCCACGGCGCTGATCAGCAATTTGAGCCGCCTCTCGTTCCAAGGCGTGCCGTTGACGGATATGCCCAGCATGTATGAGTTTTTGACCGGTAAAGTGCCCACGGATCACATTTCGGATATCTGGCTGTTCCTCCAGAGTCTGAATAAGAGGATGCTGTATTATCGCCATATCAAACGTCTCATCGATCTGGTGTTGGCTGCGTTGCTTTTGGTGCTGACCTGGCCCCTGATGCTGCTAATCGGTTTAGTCATTAAGCTGGAAAGCCCTGGACCGGTGTTTTATAAACAAGAACGGCTGGGTCAAGATGGCCTGCCTTTCCAAATCATCAAATTCCGGAGCATGGTCCAGGATGCGGAAAATAACGGTCCCCAGTACGCCACCCCGAAGGATTCCCGGATTACCCGGGCGGGCCGGGTGCTCCGGAAACTTCGTCTCGATGAATTGCCCCAGTTATATAACATCCTTAAGGGGGATATGAGCTTCATCGGGCCCAGACCGGAACGGGAAGTCTTTGTCCGGGACTTCCTGGAGCCGGTGCCGGAATTCCGGGAAGGCCGCCGGGCCGGGGACCCCCTGGGCGCCCAGGTAGTTTGCGGTTACCGGGAACGGGTGCCGCACTACAGTTATCGACTGTTGGTGAAACCGGGGGTCACCGGTTGGGCCCAAGTGATGCATCAATATGCCGCCACTATCCAAGAAACCAAGGAAAAACTGGAATTTGATCTTTATTACATAAAAAACATGGGTTTTTTGCTGGATCTGGCAATCCTGCTGAAAACGATTCGCATCGTCTTATTCGGCCGGGGAAGATAAACAGGGTAATTTTCAAACACGGAGGAATAT
>JACQYN010000252.1 GCA_016208235.1 Deltaproteobacteria bacterium | reverse complement strand
TATGTCTTCACCACTCTGGCGCCCAGTTCCGCGGCGATGCGACAGCATAAAGACAGATAACGGGCCTCCCGTTTTTCCAATTCCCGGCCCACCGCGGTCACCGCCATCACCGGGATGCCGTAATCCTCACATTGATTGACCAGAGTGGCCAGATTCTTCAGCGTCTCCTTTTCATAATGGCTGCCGATAAAGACCGAAAGCCCCACGGCCGCGGCGTTCACCCGGATTATTTCGGCAATGGAAGTGGTGAGTTCCTCATTGGCCAAATCCTCTCCCACCATGCTGGTGCAGCCGGAGACCCGGAGCACAATGGGTTTACTGGTTAAAGGATCAATCGCCGCGCGCAAGACCCCCCGGGTGCAAAAAATGGCATCCACGTAAGGAAGCAGCGGTTTTACCGTCTCCCCCGGCTTCTCCAGATTCCTGGTGGGTCCCTGAAAATAACCGTGATCAATGGGCATAAAAAAACATCTGCCCTTGGGCATAAGCTGGCTTAAGCGGTTTTTCATTCCCCAATTCATTGTAGATCTCCTAAATTCAGTTTTCGGTTTTCAGTTTTCGGCTAAAAAATAGAGCCAACAAGTTATAGATTGGTCAGTTGCATTTGAAAGTGAAACCGGTATCGTATTATTCAGGGATTCTATCCTGGCCGGACTAGTAGATAACCTTTATTGATCAACCAATGGTGAAATTGATAAGTTGTATATCGGCAATCGATCTTGCAAGTCTGTCTTATCTTTTCATAACTATCCGAGCCCTCAGGTTGTCTATCCAAATCCAACTGAACCGGACATTGCACGTCTTTACAAAATTCCCGGCGTTGATAATCAATGTAACCAGCAATAGGCATTTACTGCCTCCAATTCGCCACCAAATAGATATTTTTCGTAGGGGCGAATCTTGTATTCGCCCTGACAAAGCGGGCGAACACAAGGTTCGCCCCTACATCCCCCGCCCTCTATTAACATCCAAGAATTCATTTATGATTGTAAAGGAAAATTATCAGGGCTAAATCGATTATTTTTTCCGTGATCTCCGTCCCCGACCCCGGCTATCGTCTCTTTCCGTGGGGCAGGCTGCGGATGCGTTCGATTTCGGCCTGCTCCAGCTCGATAAGTTCGTCCGGAGGGTAGTCCATCCTCAGGACCCGGGTGACCCGGTGAATGGAGATCATCAGGGGGGGGCCCGAATACATGTTTTCCCAAGTGATGTGGACGGTGTCCGTTTCCTCTTCCAAGTGCACCCCCCGCCAGGCCCCGAAGACCTGGTCGAACTCCAGTTCATAGAGTTCTTCCCAGGCCTGATTCAGGAGTTCCTTTACCTCGGCTTCTTCGAGCCGTCGATCCCAATAATAGAGAGAGTAGTCTTTCATTAAGGTCCCTGTGTAATAAGGATGGTAATAATGGCCCCGGCGCCTTGCCGCGGCCCGAAAAACCGGCGGGAGCGCCGATTCTCTCTGGCAATCTTCAGACTTAAGGTTGAGCTCAGTTTATAAATCTTATAACTGGGAGGCAAGGGGTCAACCCGAAAAAAACCGGGGCGCCGCCAGGCGACGCCCCGGGTGATGGTTAGTTCAGCCTACTTTTTCTTTTCTTGGAAGAATTTGCAATCGGTGGGAGCGGTAAAGGCTCCCGGCCGCGCTTCCTTGAAAATGCCCAGCAGGAAGGGATATTCGATGGCCCGGCAGTGACCGTAACACACCTTGGACATTTGCGGGTCATAGGTATATTTGATGTTCTTGCATTCGTCGCAGAGAATCGCCATATTGAGCATTCCTCCTATCTTCCGAAGTTACGGCCGTTACCAGGATTTCCCGTATTTCCGCTGGGCGGTGATGCGTTTCCAGCAGCTCCCTTCCAGGTCTTCCGGGGTGAGCTGAGTGCAGGCGACGAGTTTGCCGCGGGCGGAAATGGTACAATTCTTGGGTTTGCCCAAGAAGGTGACATTGGCAAAAGGCGGCGCCGAGGTCTTGCCTTCCCCGGAAAGGGGTTTCAGATCCTTGGTCTCCGCGTAGCCGGGCAGGATGAAATCCGTGCCCCGTCCCGCTTCCGGCTCCACTACCCGCTGGCCGTTTTCCCACTCCGCGTAATAGAGGACGTCACAGCCGGCGCACTTGAAGTTACCGGTGTAATCCCAGAAGCTGTAGGGATCCAGGAAGTTGCGGGTTTCGCACTTGGTGCAATCGTAATACAACGAGACTTTGATTTCAGTCATATCGAGTCATTCCTCCCGTTAAGGATAGAATTAGGCTCCGGCACAGGCCAGCCAAGGGACCGGCCCGGCCGCGCTCCGGTTAGATGATTTCCTTGGCTTCCAATTCCCGGATCTGATCCGCGCTGAGGCCGGAGACCCGTTGGTAGATCTCCTCGTTATCGGAGCCCACCGGCCGGTGCACGTGCTTTAACCGCGGCGGGGACTCACTCATCTTGTACATGGTCTTCTGGGTGAAGACGTCGCCGTAGTACGGGTCGTCGTACCAGCCCAGGGAGCCCCGCTCCAAGAAGTGGTCACAATTGGCCGCTTCCCGGATGGTGAGCAGGGGCTGGGAGATGATGCCGGCGCCGGTGAAGATGCGGGCCGCTTCTTCCTTGTTCTTGTCTTTCAGGAACTCCTCGATGGCCGGGTAGATCTCTTCCTGGGCCCGGGCCTCGACGCGGTCGTCATGGCTGGCGTACTTCTTGGCCAGGTCGGGACGGCCGATGAGGTTCATGAGGTTGGCGAAATCTGCGTCAGTGTAAGCCTGGACGCAGATGTAGCCCTCTTCCTTTTCCGCGGGGTGGTCCGAATGGGGATAGGAAGAGAGGCCGCAGGCGCAGATGCCGTTGACGCAGATTTCCGTGTCCCAGTTGCCCCAGCGCATGCGGACGATGCCGGTGCGGCCCCACAGGGGCAGAGCGTATTCGGTGTACCGGGTGGAGCCTTGCACCTGGGAGCACTCGAAGTAGTTGCCCAGGTTGGACACCGTGTCCCGCCAGAAAAGGCCAGCCAGCGTGGCGGTGGAGACCAGCATGCCGATGGAGTAGTCCATGATCCAGGTGGTGTGATTGCTGGGGAAGCCGGCGCTGGCTCTCCCGGCCCGGTGGCCGGTGAAGGAGAAGACGCCGCCCTTGGCCTGGCCCAGGATGTCGTAGGAGGCCCAGTTCCGGCCGGGGCCGAAGCCGCCGAAACCGCCGCACCAGGCGAGGACGATTCTGGAGTTCACCTCTTTGCAGGCGCCGTAGCCGATCTTCCAACGGTCGAAGGTGCCGGGCCGGTAGTTCCAAATCATGAAGTCCGACTTTTGCACCAGGCCGTAAAAGATCTCCTTGGCCTCCGGTTTGCGGTAGTCCAGGGTGACGAAGTATTCGTTGTGGTTGGCGCCCTGGAAGGCAGGCGAGGTGCCGCGGCCCGGATTCCACCGGGATACGGGGTAAAACCACGACTCGTTGTAAGGCGAGCAGTGGCGCATGGGCTCACCCAGGCGGGGCACTTCGATCTTGATGACCTCGGCCCCCAGCTCGCCCAGGTAATTGGCGGCCGCCGGCCCCAGGATGTACTGGGTGCAGGACAGCCCCCGAAAGCCCTTCAGGCATTCGGGTTTCTCTGCAAGGGTGTCTTTGTTGAATATGGTTTTGCAATATTCGTCAAAGGGTAGTTTGTCCAAGTGTTCGGTCATATTTCCTAACCCCCTCTATTAAATGAGCCCTTTGGCAAACAGCTCATTCAGCTTGTCGGTGTCGAAGCCCAGAAGCTTGCGGTACACGTCGCTGTTGTCATAGCCCACGGGACGGCCCAGGTCTTTGACCCGGCCCGGGGTGCGGTGGCCGTAGAACACGGAGCCGCAGAACAGCACCTTGCCGTAATGGGCGGTTTCGATGGCCCGCACCATGCCCCGGTACTTATAGTGGGGCTCTTCCGCCACTTCGTCGATGAAGGAGACGCCGCCCGCGGCCACTTCTTCCTCCAGCAACTTGGCGCGGCATTCTTCCCGGGTGTAGTCCTTCATCCAGTCGGTGAGGATGGTGCAGGTCTTGACTTGCTGGTCGTGGCCGACCCGGTCGATGACCACCCTCAGGGTGGGCTCATCCAGGATCATGTCTTCCAGCTCGGGGCGGTCTTTGCCCACGGTCTTCCAGATACGGTACCACAGCCGGTCATGGCCGCCGCCCACCATCATGTAGCCGTCTTTGCAGGGGTTGACCGAGTAGATGTTGATGGCCAGGTCCCAGTTGCCGTAACGGGGCTTACTGGAGCCGTCCATGCCGTACCAACCCCAGGCGTAGTCATGGATGCGGGCGTGGGCTTCCGACGAGGTCACCTCGATGAACTGGCCTTTGCCGGACTTCTCCCGGTAGATCAGGGCGGCGATGGTGCCGTGGGCCGAGAGGTTGCCGCAGAGGATGTCGTCGGACCGCTCGCCGGAGCGGATGGGGGTGCCGCCGAAGGACTTGGGCAGCCCGGTGGCATGGCACCAACCCGAGGCGCAGGGGGAGGAGGGATAGAGCTCGCCGGGTTTGTCGGCCAAGGAGCCCCACTGGCCTTTCTGGCCGTTCCAGACGTAGATGAGGCGGGGGTTGATCTTGGAGAGCTGGCGATAGCCGATGCCCCAGGCGTCGAACTGCCCGGGGGCATAGTTCTCGATGAGCACGTCGGCGTGGACTGCCAGCTTTTTCAGGATTTCCCGGCCTTCCGGTTTGGTGAGGTCCAGGGTGATGGACTGCTTATTGCGGCATTCATGTAGGAAGCCGCCGCCGCAGAGGTCGCCGTTGACGTTGTCTTTGAACATGTAGCGCTTGCGGCCGAAGGCCGCCAGCTTGCGGATGGGGGAGCCACCCGGGGGTTCCACCATGATGACGTTGGCCCCCAGTTCGCCCAGGTAGGCGCCGGCCTGCATGCTGTTGCACTGGAGGCCGCCGTGGCCGCATTCCAGGACCCGGACTTGGCCCAGGGCCTCGGGTTTGGCCATCTCGTGCTTGGGATGGAGCCACCCTTCAAAGACGGTGGATATTTCCCGGGACGCCTCGGTACAGATTTTGGGATCGTAAACTTCTTCAAAAGTGGGAATTGTGGTTAGAGGCCACAGTAGTGGTGCTTCTTGAACCTCTTTTTTCAGATCGGACATTCAGATTCCTCCTTCAACGATTGATTCAAAATGACCAATGGAAACTCTGTCCGCAAATATGCCAGTGATACTCTGGGTCGTCACCCCCTTTCAACAGGACTCTGGCGCATCAGGAGCCAGGCGTGATTGCGCTCCCGGCCCTGTGGG
>JACQYN010000248.1 GCA_016208235.1 Deltaproteobacteria bacterium | reverse complement strand
GGGGATCGACCCGGGCCACTGCGCCGCCCACGAACATCTCCTTCTGGGCCAGGATCCCCAAGGCCCGGGCCGCGGCTCCCTGGGCCTGGGCGAGGCTCTCTTCCAGGTACTTGGGGCCGTGGGCCAGGCCGCAGAGGAAGATGCCGGAGGACGCGAAATCGAGCGGCCTTAATTTCAAATGGGCCTCCATGAAAAAGCCGTCGGCATCTGCGGGGAGCTTGAATAACCCGGCGATCTCCCGGGAGGCCGGATGGGGCCGGATGGCCGCGGATAGAGCCAGGTAGTCCGCGGTCAACTTGATGGGGGTCTTGAGATTCTGGTCAAAGACCGTGATCTCCAGGCCGTCGCCCGCGGCCGCCACTTCCGGCCTGGCCTCCGGCTCAAAGCGGATGAACCGCACCCCCAAATCCCGGGCCTTTTTGTAGTAAATTTCTTTCAGGCCGTAGGTGCGGATGTCCCGGTAGAGGATGAAGACCCGGGCTTGGGGCCGGAGTTCCTTGATTTTTAGGGCGTTTTTGACGGCTTCGCCGCAGCAGACCCGGCTGCAGTAAGGATGCTCCGGCTCCCGGGAGCCCACGCACTGGATCATCACTACGGTGGGGGTATCGCCGATCTCTTCAGGGTGATCCAGCAACCGGTTTTCCAGCTCCAACTGGGTGAGAACCCCGGGGTGTTCCCCGTAAAGGTATTCCGTGGGCCGGTATTCCCTGGCGCCGGTGGCGATGACCACGGCTCCGAATTGCACCGACCATTTCCCCCGGGGAGACTCCAAGTCACAGCGGAATTTCCCCAGGTGCCCGGAGAAGCTGGTGATCCGGGCCTCCCCCCACCAGCGGATTTTGGGGTGCATCTCCACCCGGGTCACCAATTCCCGCATAAAAGGCTGGATGGCGTGGCCCTCCAGGGTGTAGTGCATCTTGTGGGCCAGGCTGCTGCCGAAGCGTTCCTGGATATCCGGCAGATAGACCCCGTAGCCGGCGTTGGCAATGGTCAGGGCCGCCATTAATCCCGCCAGGCCGCCGCCCAGCACCAGGGCGCGTTGATTCACCTTGAAGGGCAGCTCGGACAAGGGCTCCAGCACCGCGGCCCGGCCCACGGCCATCTTGACCAGTTCCTGGGCCTTGGCCGTGGCCTGCTCCGGGTCGCCCTGGTGCACCCAGGAATCCTGGTCCCGGATGTTGGCCATCTCGAAGAGGTACTTGTTGAGGCCGGCCTTGCGCAGGTTGTCCTGGAAAAGAGGCTCGTGGGTCCTGGGGCTGCAGGAGGCCACCACCACCCGGTTGAGGCGCTGCTCCTCGATCACCTGGCGCATCTTCTCCAAAGAGTCGGTGGCGCAGGTGAAGGTACAGTGGTCGGCATAGACCACGCCCGGCAATGTGCGGGCGTAGTCGCTCACCCGGGCCACATCCACCACCCCGGCGATATTGATGCCGCAATGGCAGACGAAGACGCCAATCCGGGGCTCTTCCTGGGTTATATCGCGTTCCCGGGGATATTCGGCCTTGGAAAGCAAAGTGCCCCGGGCTTCGGCCAGAAGCGTGGCGGCCGCGCCCGCGGCCGCGGAGGCCTGGCCCACGGTTTCCGGGATGTCCTTGGGGGCCTGGAAGACGCCGCAGGTGAAGATGCCTTCCCGGCTGGTCTCCACCATTTTAAAGGGCGGACTTTCCACAAACCCCCAGGGGTTGGTGGCGATGTCACACACTTCGGCCAGTTTCCGGGTGGCCGGGTGGGGGCTCAGGCCCACGGAGAGCACCACCAGGTCGAATTCCTCTGTCTGGACGCGGTCGTCGGCGTCGACGTAATTCAACTCCAGGTTCCCGGTGCGGGGATCTTGGGTTACCCGGGAGATCATGGCCCGGATGAGCCGCACCCCGTGGACGTCCCGGGCCCGCTCGTAATAGCGGTCGAAACCTTTGCCCTGGGCCCGGAAGTCGATGAAAAAGATGGTGGGTTCGACCCCGGGGTCGTGCTCCTTGGCGATGATGGCCTGCTTGGCCGCGTACATACAGCAGACGTAGGAGCAATATTCCCGGCTGATGGACGCGTCCCGGGAGCCGACGCACTGAATCCAGGCGATTTTTTTGGGCTCGGCCCCGTCGCCGGGGCGCTTGACGTGGCTGGCGCAGGGCCCGGTGGCCGAGAGCAGGCGTTCGAACTCCAGGGAGGTGATGACGTTGGGGTAGCGGCCGTAGCAGTACTCCGCCTTGGCGCGGGCGTCAAAGGGCCGGAAGCCCGGGGCCAGGATCAGCGCGCCCACTTCCAGGGTTTGAGTATAAGGGCGCTGTCCGTGGTCCACGGCCCCGGCCTGGCAGGCCGCCACGCACTGGAGGCATTCGGAACAACCGCCGCAATTGAGGCAGCGCTCCG
This sequence comes from Deltaproteobacteria bacterium, assembly GCA_016208235.1. Taxonomy (GTDB): domain Bacteria; phylum Desulfobacterota; class Desulfobaccia; order Desulfobaccales; family 0-14-0-80-60-11; genus SURF-52. The sequence continues at coordinate 5,769 of JACQYN010000248.1, read as the reverse complement.
CCTCCGCCCGGGCCTGATCTTCATTGAAGCCCAGGTTTAGTTCTTTGAAGTTATACCCCCATTCCTCCCGGGGCAGCTCCGGCATCTGCGCCCGGCCTGCTTTGGGGAGATTGTCCGGAATCGGCGCCCAATCCCCCTCTTTAAGGGGACGTAATGGCGCCTCACGATCGGCCTTGAGGTCCAGCCCTTGCAGATAACGGTCGATGGAGAGCGCGGCCTCACGCCCCGCGGCCACCGCGCCGATGGCGATCCAGGGGCCGGTGACCACGTCGCCCCCGGCAAAGACGCCAGCCCGGGAGGTGGCCAGGGTGTCCGGGTCCGCTTCGATGAGGCCCCGGGGGCTAAGGTTGATACCGTCCCCGGGCTCGATGAACTTGAGATCGGTCTTCTGACCCACCGCCAGGATGACCACGTCGGCCTCCCGGGTGGAGGTTTGATCCTCGAAATAAGCCGGGGAAAAACGGCCCGCCTCGTCGAACACCCTTTCTACGGCCCTGAGTTCGATGCCGGTGGCCTGCCCGTCTTCGGCCAGAATCTGCTTCAGGCCCCAACGGTGGAGGATTTCGATATCTTCGGCTTTGGCCTCCTCCACTTCCCAGGGGGACGCGGGCAATTCCGCCGGGGACTCCAGGGCGATCATCGTCACCTGGGCAGCCCCCTGGCGCCGGGCCACCCGGGCCACGTCGATGGCCACGTTGCCGCCGCCGATGACCGCCACCCTTTGGCCCTGGGTGGGGGAGGCTCCATGGGTATGCACTTCCCGGAGGTATTCCACCCCCCAGAGGACCCCCCGGGCCTCCGTCCCCGGGACTGGCAGGCGCACCGAATCCTGGGCGCCCACGCCGATGAACACGGCCTCGAAACCGTCCCGGGTAAGGAGGTCGTTAATGGTGCGGCCCGGGCCGATGGGCGACTGATAGCGGATTTCCACCCCCAGGCGCTGCAGATAGTCAACTTCCCGGTCCAAAACCTCCCGGGGCAGGCGGTACTCCGGGATGCCGAAGCGCAGCCAGCCCCCGGCTGCGGCCGCGGCCTCGAAGATTACCACCGCGTATCCTTGGCGGGCCAGGTGGTAGGCGCAGCTTAAACCCGCGGGTCCGGCCCCGACAATGGCCACGCTTTGGTTTTTCTGGAGGATTTCGGGTACAGGCAGGGAATCCCAATCCGCCTGATCCGCGGCGAAGCGCTTGAGGCCGCAGACTGCCACCGGCTCGTCCACTTCCCCGCGGCGACAGTCGCTTTCACAGGGGTGGGGGCAGATGCGGCCGATAGTGCCGGGCAAGGGCAGGCGTTCCATGATGAGTTTCAAGGATTCTTCATATTTCCCGGCCTTGATGAGCTGCACGTAGCCCTGGGCGCTCAGATTGGCCGGACAGGCCCGGACGCAAGGGGCCCGGTCGAATTTTTTAATGGCAAAGGTTGAAGGCACGGCCTGGGGAAAATGGCGAAAGGCCGCGGGCCTAGTCCCCAGCCCTTCATCGAAGCTGGAAGGCAATGACACCGGGCAGGCATCAGCGCACGCGCCGCAGGCGTTGCACCGGGACGCGTCGATATAGCGGGGCTCCCGCTTGAGAGTCACGGTGAAGCGGCCCGCTTCCCCCTCCAATTTTTGGATTTCGGCCTGGGTCAGGATCTCGATATCCGGATGCCGGGCCACCTCGATGAGTTTGGGGGAGATGAGACAGGTGGAACAGTCGTTGGTGGGGAAGGTCTTGTCCAGTTGGGCCATGACCCCGCCGATGGAGATGTCCCGCTCCACCAGGTAGACTTTGTAACCGGCCGCGGCTGCGTCCAGGCTGGCCTGCATCCCGGCGATGCCGCCGCCCACCACCATCACCGCGCCGATTTTCTGCTGTTGGGTTTCCATGGAGGGATTGCTTAATCTTTATGTCTTAGGGCAATAAATAATGAGCCTTAGGCTCTCCGGTAAATTACGGAAAGTTCAAGTGGCTCCTACCCATTAACTTTGAACCATTCACTTTGAATCTTAAACTTTGAACTTTTCGAAGCAGGCTGCTGGCTCAGGTAAAATCTTCTCAGGGAAAGGTTGCCAAGCTTCTTCTCTGTCCGTAAACAGGTTATTCTCCTTTTCCACCCAAACGGTCCCGCACCTGCGGCAAGTGCATTTCAAATGGGGCGTGGGCTTCTCGGGGCAATAAATCTCCACCAACCAATGCCCGCAATTCTTGCACTCGATTTTCATGGGGCCGATCTCCGATCGGATGCCGTTTAAGTCTTCTTCTTACCGTTTAATCCGCGCCAAGCGCTCCCCTCCACTCCGGAGAGAAGCGCGCGATGAGGAATCTTGCCTTTGCCTACTTCTTAATCAATTATTGTGCCAGGGAAGGCTGTCCATAAAGTGGGCATTTTCAGCGGCTAAATCCGGATCGGATGATTTGGAAAATAGGTTTTGGGGACAAAATACACCCAATTTATTTGCGCTTAGGCATCATTTTGTTCCCTATATTTTTCTTGGAGGGGATAGGGAGAGATTAGCTTGCCGTATCGTCCGCGTCCGGCGGCTTCAGGCCGAAGCGCTTGATTTTGCGGCGCAGGGTGTTCTTGTCAATGCCCAGTTCCCGGGACGTGGCCAGGCGGCGCCAATGGTTGCGTTCCAGGGCCTCTAAGAGGAGGCGCTTCTCTTGCTCTTTCAGGCTCAGGCCGCGGTCGCCGCGGGAGCCGACGCGGTTTTCCCCCTGGAAGTGATCCGGCAGATGTTCGGGAAGAATTTGCCCCTGGGAACAGGCGATGAACGCGTGTTCAATGGCGTTTTCCAACTCCCGGACGTTGCCGGGCCAGCGGTGGTCCAGGAAAATGGCCAGGGTGTCGTCACTCAGCCCCTCAACCCGTTTATTCTGGAGTTTGTTGAAGCTGCTGATGAAGTGTTGGGCCAGAAAGGGGATGTCTTCCCGGCGTTCGGCCAGGTTCGGCAGCCGCAGTTTTATCACATTGATGCGGTAATAAAGGTCCCGGCGGAAGGCGCCGGCCTCCACCAGCCGCCCCAGGTCTTCAGGAGCGGAAGTGATGAGGCGCACGTCGTCCTGGAGGTTTGGGGACGCCCCCGGGGGCGTGTAGGCCTGCTCTTCCAAGACCCGGAGCAGCCGCACCTGCAGGGCAGGGGAGATCTTGGCGATTTCGCTCAGAAATAAGGTGCCGCCTGCCGCCCTGGCCCAGAGCCCTTGGCGATCCCCTCAGGTGTCTGGAAACACGCCTGAGGTGGGGCCGAATAGCTCGGATTCCAGCAAGGCGTCGGGCAACACCCCGCAATTTACGGCCACAAAAGGGCCCTGGGAGCGGGGGCTCAAGATGTGTAGAGCCCGGGCCACCACCTCCCTGCCGGTGCCGCTTTCTCCCTGGATCAACACCGTGCTGCCGGAGCGGGCGATGGCCGGCAGGAGGTCCAAAATCTTTTGCATCAACGGTGACCTGGAAATGAGGCCCCCCAGTCGATTCTGAGAGAAGACTTTACCCCGCAGTTCCGCGGCGGGGCGCAGGTCCCGAAAGGTCTCCACCCCGCCGATGATTCGGCCCTGCCCGTCCTTTAAAAGAGAGGTGCTTACACTTATATGGATCGGTCGGCCATCGGCTCTCAGAATTTCCAGGGGCCGGTTGACCACCTGCCGGCCCGTCTTCAAAGTGTGCCTCAGGGAGCACGTGGTTCCACAGGCGCTGGCCCGAAACACCTCGCGGCAGGGACGGCCCAAGGCTGCGGTTCCGGGCACTCCGGTGATCTCCTGGGCGGCCCGGTTGAAGAAAGTGATGCGCCAGTCCAGGTCCACCGTGAACACGCCGTCGGCAATGCTATCCAGGATGGTGGCGTTGGGGGGCGGTAAGTCGGCTGGGGAAACCGCGGGCTCGGGATCATGCCGCGTCCGACGGCGGGATTGGGATCTTGACTTGGATTTTGCCTTTGGCTCTTCAGGCATAAATTTTCCCAAGGTCCGGCCAAACCGAAAAATTTAAGAAGCTTTGACTTTCAATCCAACAATGGTTTCCGTTTAAAGAGCATGGACACCTGAAACTTTAAAAGTTACTAGGTGTATTCTGTTCCCGCCATTACCATTGGCTGGACCCTTGGGAGCCGCCTTAAAGGCGGTGGTCCCGCGGTCCAAGCAGGCCGGTGATTTCTCTGTTGGAGCCTCAATGCTCTGGTTTAGCCCGTCTTCGGAAAGGATTTCCCCGTTAAAAAAGGTTGGTTTTTAGCTTTCCCTCACTTGGGAAATCAGGCCCTACCATCCCAGGGTGCAATTTCCTTGCCGGACCCTCCTTAGAGGAGTTCAAAGTTCAAGGTTTAAGGTTTAAGGTTTAAAAAAATGTTAGCCGGCATTGCCCGGCGTGAATGAAGACTCGGAGCAAATTTTCATGATTTATGGTTGGGCCAACGGTTCGCAATTGCATTAAAGAATTCAAAGTTCAAATAGGCATAATCCTATCTCCTAACTTTGAACCTTGAACCTTGAACTTTTCAAAGCGGAAGCCTGGCGAGGCGCAGTTGGCAGAGGACTCCACCGGGGACCGGGCGGGGGAAAAGGAAAAAAAGGCGTAACCCTTTGAGGTTACGCCTTTATTAATCAACTGGTGCCGAAGCGGGGACTTGAACCCCGACGGGGATACCCCCACTAGACCCTGAACCTAGCGCGTCTCCCGATTCCGCCACTTCGGCGAATGCCGGACAGGCAATCCCGCCTGGCAATTTTCAACTTAAAAATATATAATGTGACCTTATGAGTTGTCAAGGCCTAACTGGTAAAGGCGACCCGGCGTGATGGTCTTTCACGATTTGCCTGAAGGCGCGGCTTCTTTCTCCCGGACGGTGGTGACTATCGGCAATTTCGACGGCGTCCACCTGGGACACCGGGCCATCCTGGCCCGGGTCCACCAACGCGCCAAAGAACTGGAAGCCCAATCCGTGGCCGTCACCTTCGACCCCCACCCCCTGAAGGTGCTGCGTCCGGAAGCGTCTCTGCCGCTGCTCACCACCCCGGAACAGAAAATCAGCCTGATGGCCGCGTCCGGCCTGGACGCAGTGGTGGTGCTCCCCTTTACCCGGGAATTTGCCGGGCTGCCGGCCCGGGAATTCGTGCAGCGCTATTTCCTGGAGCGCCTTAAGGTCCGGGAGGTGGTGGTGGGCCACGATTATTGCTTCGGCCGGGGCCGGGAAGGCAATATTGACCTCCTAAAAGAGATGGGCAAGCAGCACGGCTTCACCGTGCAGGTGGTGTGGGCCGTGGAGGCCGACGGCGCGGTGGTGAGCAGCTCCCTGATCCGGGCCATGCTGCGCCTGGGCAAGGTGGAGGAAGCCGGGCGGCTCCTGGGGCGGCCTTACGGCGTGGCGGGCCGGGTGGTGGCCGGCAAAGGCCGGGGCGCCAAACTCCTGGGCATCCCCACCGCAAACATCCGCCCGGAAAACGAACTCCTGCCCGCCACCGGCATCTACGCGGTGCGGGTCCGCCGGGGGGACGAGATTCTTCCGGGAGCAGCCAACATCGGCACCTGCCCCACCTTTGAAAACGGCGAATTTTCCCTGGAAGTCCACCTCCTGGACTTCTCCGGCGACCTCTACGGCGAAAACCTGGGAGTGGAATTCGTAGCCCGCCTCCGGGAAGAGAGGCGCTTTCCCTCCATTGAAGACCTGGCCGCCCAGATCCACGCGGACATCGCCGCGGCCCGGGAGGTATTGGCGAGAGAGTAGGGTGGTTGACAGGGGTCAGGGGTCAGTGATCAGTGGCCAGTTGCCAGTGGTCAGGGGCCAGTTTTTTCTATGACACT
>JACQYN010000080.1 GCA_016208235.1 Deltaproteobacteria bacterium | reverse complement strand
CCCTGGATGGCTCGGAACTGGCAGCCAAGGTCCTGCCTTATGTCATCGACCTGGCCAAGACCCATGATTCCCAGATAACTCTTCTGTACGTGTTCTACGCAGGGGTGAGCGAAACTTTCCCGAATTGGATTGAGGAGGCCCTGGAAAAGGAAAAGAAAAGTTGCGAATTGTCCCTGGCAAAGGCCGCCAAGGACCTGGAGGCCCAGGGAGTCAAGGAGGTCAAGGTGGAGTGTCTGGAAGGCTCCCCGGCCCGGGAGATCATCACTTACGCCAAAGATAACGGTATGGACCTGATCGCCATGGCTACCCACGGTAAGGGAGAAGTGGCCTGGGTCCTGGGCAGCGTGGCGGAGAAGGTGGTGAGTCACGCCACCGTGCCGGTGCTGCTGTTCCGGGTGATTTTCCCCAAGCCTTTACAGACCAAAGAAGACTACTTCCTGGAAGTCCTCGAACGGGGCATTCCCTGAGGTCTGCGCAAGGCAAAAATTTTCCATGAGAACTATTATCTTTTTTAATATTTAGGAGGTTTTAAATGAGCAAGAAGACCCTTATCGTTTTAGTGGTGCTGGCCTTCTTGGGCTTGACCGCAGGCTCGGTTTTGGCCCAGGCTCCCGGCGCCGGACAGGCCCCGGCGCCCGGAGTTGCCAAACCAGCGGCGCCAGAGGCCCCCAAGGCCCCGGCTGCCGCGCCCGCGGCCAAAATGAGCAAACTGGAACAAGCCATCGCCAAGACCCCCCAGGGCAAGGGCAAAGGCCAGATTGACCCCGCCGCGGCCAAAGGCTTTTTGGGCATCCCCGGCGCTCCCACTCCCTTTTGGTTCTTCGGCATCTTGTGGGGCATCTGGGTGGGATGGATCTTCTCCACCGTGGGCGCGTTCGGCGGCATCATGGCCGGCGTGGGCCATATCAGCGTCTTTGGCTTGGCCAATTACGCCACATCTTTCCGTCAAACCAGCCCGGTCATGAACAAGCTCGTCACCGACTCCATCCGCACCTCCAACCAATACCTGGTAGGTCTGTCGGCATTGATGTCCTCCATCACCTATTATCGCATGGGTCGTCTGGTCCTGCCGTTGGGAGCCGCCCTGGCCATCGGCGGCATCGCGCATGGGTCGTCTGGTCCTGCCGTTGGGAGCCGCCCTGGCCATCGGCGGCATCGCCGGAGCTTATCTTATTCCCGTGCTCACCGCCGGCAAAATTTCTCTGAAGGCATACGTCGGTTATTTCGGTCTCATAGTCTTTATCATCGGCGCTTTCCTCTTCTATGACACCACCCCCAAGGGACAGGAAAAAAAGAAAAAGGCCAAGGCTGCCGCCCAGGCCTTTCAGGAGTCCGTGAAAAAAGGCGCGGCCAGCGGGGAAGCCGCGGCCCAGGGAGTGCAGGTGAAGTCCTGGGGCCTCACCAGGATAGACTTCACCTTCTATGGGGTGGAATTCCATTTTAACCCCGTTTGGCCGCTGGTGGGCGGTTTCTTCATCGCTGCTCTCTCTGCCTTTCTGGGCATCGGCGGCGGCTTCCTCTACGTGCCCTTCTGCACCAACATTGTTAACCTGCCCATGTACGTGGTGGCTGGCACCTCGGCCCTGGCGGTGTTCATCAGCATGATCACCTCCATCTTCACCTTCATGTTTGTTAAGGGGACACCCGTAGATTTTCTGTTCATCGGCGCGGAATTGGTGGGCATCGCCACCGGCTCCATTGTCGGGCCCATGACCTCCAAGTACATCCCGGATATCTGGCTGAAGCGCCTGTTCGTGGTCCTGGCCATTTACGTGGGCATCGGTTACACCACCAAGGGATTCCTTGGATATTCAGTGCTTCCCGGGCTGTAAACGCGCCCCTTCAACCATATAAACGCGGCAGGGCCGGTCTTAACCGGCCCCGCCGAACCAGGTGTGACTCATGGAAATGCATCCTTTCTATCAGGTCCTGGACCCTTACCTGATCTACTTCTACCGGCTCACCGGCCACGTCGGGGTGGACTTTGTCATCGGCACCCTGGTCCTGGCGGGTATTGCCATGCTCATCGGGGAAGTCTCGGTCTTCCTGGCCTTCCGGTTCACCCGGAAGCGCTTCGGTGAGAAAACCGCGGAGGCGGAGAAGTACCAGAACCTGTCCATGGATGCCTTGAAGGCCGGGAACAAGGAAGCCTACCAGGCCACCAACAAGCTGGCCAACGATGCCTTCGGCCACTCCTTTTTTCAACAGCTTACCCTGTCCGCTGCTTTCCTGTGGCCCGTCTTTTTCGCCCTGGCCTGGATGCAATACCGCTTTCTGGAGGTGGAGTTCCCCATCCCCGGTACCAATTGGTCCCTGGGGTTCATCGGGGGTTTCATCATCATCTATATCGCGGCTTATCTGGCCTTGAAGCGGCTGCCCTGGTTTCGCCGCCTCAAAGGAATCCTGGAAAGCTATCTAAACAACGGTTCTGTTTTAACCCCGGAAATTTCGCCCAAAGCCAAAGGGGAGCATCCCTGAACTTGAAAACTCCAAAGGAAATAGAGGGAACAGTCCCCCGGCAGATAGTCGGCAAGGGAGCCTTGATTCGCATCTTTTGGTTTTAGGAGGTGATTTCCTCAATACCTGAAGAGAATTTTTTCGAATTTCTCTTGAGGGGGCAAATGGCCAATAAGAAATTTGGGGGAAAGAAGCCCCGGAAGGCGCCTCTGGCCGCAGTCATTGCCAAGCATTTTGCCAAGAGGGGGCCGGCGCCATTCTTGCCCAACCAGGTCAACAAGGCACCGGATGAGAAAGAGCGGCGCTGCACCATCGCCATCTGGCAATGTTTTTATCTGAACAATATTTTGATAAAATGTGCTTATTAAGTTAAAGAGGAAGAGAGAGTCCATGACGAATAAAGTCTTTAGCATCTGTTTCATGTGTACCGTGCGTTGCCCCATCGAGGTGGTGGTGGCCAACGATGATGTCGTCTGGATTCAGGGCAACCCGCACGTCCCGGGCATCGAAGGCGCGCTCTGCGCCAAAGGCTCCGCGGGCCTGGCCCTGCTTCACGACCACGAACGGCCCCAATATCCCATGATCCGCACCGGGGAACGGGGCGCGGGCCAGTGGCGCCGGGCTTCCTGGGATGAGGCCCTGGATTACGTGGCCGACAAACTTAAAGCCATCACCCAGGAGCACGGCGGCCACAGCGTGGTCTTCGGGGAGCGCACCAATCTCAACACCCACATCAGCAAGACCTTCATGAAGGCCATCGGCTCCCCCAACCATTTCACCCATGACGCCCTGTGCAAAGGCTCGGTGAACACCGCGTTCCGCAGCTTGACGGGCTACGCCGACGCCCAGGTGGGCATTGACTACGCCAACACCCGACACATCATCATGTATGGGCGGAACATTTTTGAGGCCCTGGAGATTGCCCCCCTCAACAATCTCCTGAAAGCCATGGAAAAAGGGGCCAAACTCACTTACATCGACCCCCGGGTCAGCGTCACCGCCACCAAGGCGGACCGGTACTGGATGATTAGGCCGGGCACCGACCTGGCCCTCAATTATGCCTTGATCCATACCATTTTGAAGGAGAAGCTGTACGATAAGGACTACGTAAAGCGCTGGGTCTCCGGCCTCAGCGAGCTTCAGGCCTTCGTGGAGCCGTACACTCCCGCCTGGGCGGAAGCGGAAACCGGCATACCTGCTGGAGAAATCGTCGCCCTGGCCCGGGAGGCCGCAGAAGTTAAGCCTAAGGTGGTCTTCCACTACGGCTATCGGGGGGCGCACCATCCCAACGAAATTCACCTGCGCCGCTCCCTGATCATCTTGAACGCGCTCATGGGCAGCATCGAGTGCCAGGGAGGGCTCTTTTTCAAAAAGGGCGCTGCAGCCGCGGGCCGGGGAGACATCGGCAAATACGTCAGCCAGGAATTCCCCAAGATCGAGCAGCCCCGTTTCGACGGCTCCGGGAAAGCGGCCTTCCCCGTGGCCGACTCCTCCCACGGGAATCCCCAGATGCTGGCCCACGCCATCGAGAATGAGGATCCCTACCCCATTAAGGCCCTGATCGCCAACCGCTTTGAGCCGCTCCAGTCCATCCCCGACAGCGCCGCGGTGCGCCGGGCCCTGGATAAGCTGGACCTCATCGTCGCCATTGACGTGAATTTCAGCGAAATTGCCTGGTATGCCGACGTCATCCTGCCGGAGTCCACTTATCTCGAGCGGGCCGATTCCATCCAGATGATCTCCGGATTGAAGCCCTCACTCCGCATTCGTCGCCAGGCGGTCTCGCCTCGCTATGACACCAAGCCCGCATGGCTGATCCTCAAAGAGATTGCCAAGCGGCTGGACCTGGGCCAATACTTCCCCTATGAAACCATCGAAGACATCTGGAATTTCCAGATCAAGGACATGGGGGTGAAACTGGAGGACTTCGATGCCAAAGGGTTTGTCTCCCTGGCAGACAAAGCCATCTTGTGGGACCGGAAAGACGGCATCAAGTTCAAGACCCCCTCGGGCAAGTTCGAACTGGTGAGTTCCCTTTTGGAGAAGGCCGGGTTTCCGTCCTTTCCACCCTATACCCCCATCCCCGCGCCGCCGGCAGGAAGCTTCCGCCTCATGGTGGGGCGCTGCGCCGCGCATACCCACGTCTCCACCCAGAACAACGCCTTTTTGAGTGAGCTGGTGCCGGAGAACGAACTGTGGATCAACCCCAAGTCCGCGGCCCCATTGGGGGTCAAGGACGGCGCGTACGTGCAGGTGAGCTCGCCTCTGGGCACCAATGGCCGCATCAAGGCCAAGGTGACGGAGTTCATTCACCCCGACGCGGTCTTCATGCTCCACGGTTTCGGCAAGACCGTGCCCGCGCAGACCCGTTGCTATCAAAAGGGCGCCAGCGACGCCCTGCTCCAGGAAAACGTCTCCGATAAAGTGGGCGGCAGCCCCGCACTGGACGAAACCCTGGTGCAGGTGAAAACCGCGTAGTAAGTAAGGATACGTGGGGGAGGGCGGTAGCACAGGCTTTCCAGCCTGTGCCCCTTAGTCCCCTCCCCCACCGTTCAGCAATCATTTGGAGGAACAATGAGCCAATTTTATCTGTTGCAGGACCAGAAAAAGTGCATAGGTTGCCTGAGCTGCGAAGTGCACTGCAAGAGCAACAAGGGCCTGCCCCCGGGCCCGCGCTTGGGGCAGATCATGCCGGTGGGTCCCAAAATGATGGCGGGACTGCCCCGGCAGGCCTTTGTCTTCATGCCCTGTTTCCATTGCGAGGACCCGTGGTGCGTGCCCGTGTGCCCTACCCATGCCATGCGCAAACGTCCGGAGGACGGCATCGTCTATGTGGAGCCGGCCCTGTGCGTGGGCTGCAAGAGCTGCATCGCCGCCTGTCCCTGGGGCGCGCCCCAGTGGAACCCGGAAACGGGCAAAGTGGTGAAGTGCGATTACTGTATGGACCGGGTGGACCAGGGCTTGGAGCCGGCCTGTGTGGCCAAATGCGTCACCCATTGCCTGAGCTTCGGCCGCGTTGAGCAGATGGATCTCACCAAGCGGGAGCGCTTCGCCAAAACCGTGGCCTTCGAACTGGAAACCGTAGTAAGTGCTCGCTAAATATATATACCACCCGTGGGGTGGGGCTTCTGGCCTCGCCCGTGGCCGCTTTCCCTCTTGAATGAGAAGATCGGGAGATTGACAACATGCCTAGCAATGGGCCATTGCTCCGAGTCAACATTTGTACCTTTCCGGGGAAAAGCCTCAAGGCGGCCAAAGCCGTACAGGAAGCCTTTCTGAACGAAATGAAAGAGCGTTCCCTGGACGACCTGGGGCCGCTGGAAGTCAACCTGGTGGGATGGCGGGGCATTGAAGGCCGAGACGTGGTAGTGGAGGTGCGGGACTCCGCCGGTGCTCACTTGTACGAGCTCATCACCCCGGACATGGTAGCCCGCATCATCCAGAGCCACATAGATGAAAAACGGCCGGTGCAGCGGTGGCTGGTGGGCAAGGATTTTCGCGACTTTGTCGAACCCCAGAAGCGGTACGTCTCCGAACTGGTGGGCCAGATCGACCCACTGTCCTGGGAGGAATACCAGGATTACGACGGTTACAAGGGCTTACAAACCTTTTTCAGCCAGGGATTTGATTCCTTTCTTCAGAAAGTGGTAGCCGCGGGTTTTTGTGAATTTGCCCGCATCACCACTTCCCCCTTGGGAAAACGGTGGTGCGAACTGCGGGTGGAAAAAGAACAGCCCATTTTGGTAGTCAACGCCGCTCCCCCTACGCCCGATGCCAGCAGTGAGATGTTTCTGCTGGAAGGCTGTCCCCACCAGGTGCTGGAAGGCATTCTCCTGGCCGCCAAAACCTTGAAGGCTCAGGCCGCCATAGTGTATCTGGCGGAGGAGGATGAGCTGGCCCGGGAGAGGATGCAACAGGCCATAAATGCTTGTGTGGCCGCCCCCATCTGGCCCCGGAAGGAACCCCTGATTGAAGTAAAGGTGGTTTCCGGCCATGGCCGGTACATGATGGAGGATGAAGAGCTGTTCATCCGCGGCCTATCCGGGCTTTTGCCCCGGACCTTCTGGGACAAATACCCCCGGCGGATTTTCCTCACCCACAGCTTGGGGACCATTGCCTCCCTGCCTTTCATTGCCCAAACGCCGGTGGCCTGGTTCCGCAAACTGGGAGTGGAATGCGCCCCGGGCACCATGATCTTCCGCCTCCATGGCTCGGTGGAGCGCCCCGGCTTTGTGGAGGTGCCCCTGTCCGCCACTCTGCACGACATCATTCATGGCGAAGGCGGGGGATTCCGCTTTGGCCGCACTCCCAAGGGAGTCCAGGTGGGAGGCCCCTTGGGAGGAATTTTCCCCGTGTCTTTGCTTAATATGAACCTGGCCCATGAAACCCTCAAAGAAATGGGCGCCACCCTGTCCGTGGGCTCTATCCAGGTTCTGGATGACCGGGACTGCCTGGTCTCGCTGGTGCGCGAACAGGTGGAATTCATCCTCAATCAACCGGGGGGCCAGTATCCCGCCTGCCAGGAACCTCTGCTCAAGATCAAAGACTTGCTGGAGCAAATCTCCGAGGGCATCGGCAGCCACGAAACCTTGAAGGAACTGCAAACCCGGGCCCAGGCCTTAAAGATGAAGGGAGCCTGCGAACTGGCCCGGCATGCCACGAACCCCCTGTTGACGGCGCTCCATTACTTTCCGGAAGAATTCCGCCTGCACCTGGAGAATAAGCACTGTCCAGCCCGGGCTTGCCCCAAGCTGCTGTTGGCCCCCTGTCATCAGGCCTGCCCCACCGGCATTGACGTTCCCAGCTTCATCGGTCTCATCGCCCAGGGCAACTACCAGGAAGCCTGGGAGGTGATGCGGGAGGACAATCCTTTTCCCTGGGTCTGCGGCCTGGTGTGTCCCCATCCCTGCGAGCGGGCCTGCGTCCGGGCCAGCCTTGACGAACCCATCAATATCCGCTATCTGAAGGCCTTTGCGGCGGAGTGGGTCTCCAAGCACGGGAAATTTTTTCCGCCCCAACCAGCCCCGGCCAATGCCCACAAGGTGGCGGTCGTGGGCTCCGGTCCTGCCGGGCTTTCTTGCGCCTATTTCCTGGCCCTGCGGGGCTACCAGGTGACGGTTTTCGAAGCCTTGGCAGAGCCGGGCGGCCTGTTGATGGCCGCTATACCCGATTACCGGCTGGCCCGGGAAGTGGTCCGCAAAGAAATCCGACTCCTCAGGTCCCTGGGGGTGGAGATCAAAACCAACGTCATGGTGGGGCGAGGCCTCACCCTGGATGACCTCCGGGCCCAGGGCTACGAGGCCATTTTCCTGGGTATCGGCGCGCACCTGGGATACAAGCTGAAAATCGAGGGCGAAGCCGATTTTCCCCAGGTTTATGATGTGATTTCCTTCCTCCGCGACATTTACTTGGGGAAAAAGGAAAAACATGCGGACAAGATGCTGATTATCGGTGGCGGCAACGCCGCCATGGACGCGGCCCGCACCTGCGTGCGTCTGGGCTGTTCCGAGGTGCACGTCTCCTATCGGCGCACCCGGGCCGAAATGCCGGCCCATCCTGAAGAGGTGGAGCAGGCCCTGGAAGAAGGGGTGCAGATTCATTTTCTGACGGTACCCATCAAGATCGGCGGTGAAAACGGCCAGGTTACCCATGTGGAATGCCTCCGAGCCGAATTGGGGCGGCCGGACGCCAGCGGCCGGCGCCGTCCCCTTCCCATCCCGGAGAGCAACTACATTATCGAAGCCGGGGCGGTCATCACTGCCATCGGCCAGCAGCCGGATTTTTGTCCCTTCCCGGAACCGCCGGTGCAAACCACCCCATGGTGCACCATCGTCACCCAACCTGGGAGCACCCGCACTTCCCTGAATGATGTGTTCGCCGGAGGCGACGGCGTGACGGGCCCGGCCACGGTGGTGGATGCCATCGCCGCCGGGAAACAGGCCGCGGCGGAAATCGACCATTTTATTACCGGGGCCACCAGTCCGGCCCTGGTGATGAGCCCCCAGAAGCGCCGCAAAGTGTCCTTTCAAACCATCCCGGCCTTCGAAAAAATCGCCAATCACCGCACCCCCATCCCCATGTTGGACGTGGAACTGCGCAAAACCACCTTTATTCCCGTGGAAATGGGTTACTCCGACGCCCAGGCCCAAAAAGAGGCTCAGCGCTGCCTGCGCTGCGATATTTGCATCCGCTGCGGGGCTTGTGAGCGAGCCTGCCATCGGATGCGGGTGCATGCCTTGAAGTTTTCTCAGATCACCACCACGGAGCGCGTCCTCACCGACTATCCCTTGGTGGCGAACACCTGCATCGCCTGCGGCGCCTGCGCCCTGGCCTGTCCCACCCAGGCCATTGATTACCAGGAAGGCCCTGATTTCCGGGAAGTGCGCCTCTGCGGCACAGTGCTCAACCATCTGGAGACTCCTAAATGTCAGGCCTGCGGGGAGCCTTTGCCCCCTGCCCGGTATCTGCAATACGTCACGGACCGCAGCGACGCGGCCATGGACAAGCAGGTCCTGCGCCTCTTGTGCCCCAATTGCGCCCGGACCCAACGGGCCGCCAGGTTCGTTAAGCTTTAAGAGTTAGGTAAGGTTTTACGGGAGGGGGCCAGGGGCCCCTACCCCCTCCTCAAACTCCCTCCCCCAACCCCATATTTTTTAATGGTGGGGCGGGCCTCCGTGCCCGGCGGAACCCCCTCCCCTCCCTCAAGCTGCCGTTGCAGTTGCCGAGGAGCCATCGGCTCACCCACAAATCATAAACGGATGCGCAGATATTCAGCGGCCATGTATTTGGGGAAAAATAGGGACAGACGCTATTTTTAAAAACTGAAAGGGGGGGGGCCGGGCTTAGTGAGGGAAAAATAGCGTCTGTCCCTACTTTTCTTTTGAACTTTTCACGGCAGATTCCCCCCGATTTTGATAAATTAATCAAATTATGATTGACCAATCTCAGACCCGAAAAGTCTCTCCTCTAAAGCCCCTTTTATTCATCCTGTTGATAGCCGTGATCATCCTCGCGGTCCGGTTTTTCCACCTGGACCAGTACCTGGAAAAGGAGCGGCTGCGCCAGTTCGTGGCCGGTTACGGCATCTGGGGGCCCATCGTTTACCTGGTCATCTGGACCCTGGCCCCCCCTTTGTTTCTCCCGGGACTACCCATCACCCTCACCGGGGGGGTGATCTTCGGGCCCTTTTGGGGAGTGGTCTATACCATCTTCGGGGCCACCGCCGGGGCCACCCTGGCCTTCCTGGTGGCCCGCTATCTGGCCCGGGACTGGGTCGCGGGCAAACTGCAGGGCACCAGGTTACTGGCCCTGGATGAAAAGGTGGCCCGGGAAGGCTGGGAGATCGTCGCCTTCACCCGCCTCGTCCCTATTTTTCCTTTTTTTCTGATCAATTATGCCTTCGGGCTGACCCGCGTCCCCCTGCTGCATTACGTCCTGGCCACCTTTTTCGGCATGCTGCCGGTGACCATCGCCTATGTCTATTTCTCCGCCAACGTCCTGGACCTCTTCCGGGGCAAGTTCTCCAAGGAACTGCTCATCGGCGTCCTCCTCCTGGCCCTGGTCTCCCTGATCCCCTTTGTTTATAAAAAGATCAAGGCCAAAAAAGGCGAATCTGTAGAACTATAACAGTTGTTCATGAACCTTTGGCTCACCCGTAAATCGTGAAAAATTGGTAGGGCGGGCGTCCTCGCCCGCCACAGTCCTGGCAAAATGGTGCGCAGGGCGCACCCTACGAAAAAACTTTTTAAAGCAGGCTGTAGGGCGCGTTTTACGCGCCAAATAATCGGTGGGAATTTTCCGGATGCCATTAATGGTGCGTAAAACGCACCCTACAAAAACTATATATTTTCGTCTTTCTTTGCGCCTTTGCGTCTTTGCGTGAGGCCCATCTTTTCAGACCAGATTTAATGATAATTTGACGACAAAGACGCTGCCTCCCCCTATGTTTGACGCGAAATCAAAATCCGTGGACCATTGGGCCGATAAAATCCTCTCCGACTGCATCGGCGAAGAGCTGCCCCCCTGCCAGGCTGCCTGCCCTTTAGACATCAGGGTCCGGGAAAAGCTCCGCCTGATGCAGGAAGGCAAGATGGCCGCGGCCATGGAGGTGCTCCTGGAGCGCTGCCCTTTCCCCGGCATCCTGGGCCGCATCTGCTCCCACCCCTGCGAGACCTCCTGCACCCGAGGAAGCCTGGAAGCCCCTATCGCCATTGCCGCGCTTAAAAGATACGTGGCCGACCTGGACCCGGAGGCCGTGCTTCGGGTCGCGCCCGGCCCCTCCCGGCCCGAGGGAGTGGCCGTGGTGGGAGGCGGCCCCGCGGGGTTGATGGCCGCGTATGAACTGCGCTTGCTTGGCTACCGGGTCACTCTCTTCGAGGCCGAAAGCGTCCTGGGGGGCGCTCTGCGCTTCTATATCCCTGTCTTCCGCCTGCCCCGGGAGGTCCTGGACCGGGAACTGGCTGTTTTAGACAAGCTGGGGGTGGAGGTCCTGCTCCGGACCCGGGTGGGGCGGGACGTGCCCCTGGAAGAGCTGCGCCGGGATTACGCCGCGGTCTTCCTGGCCCTGGGCGCTCACAAAAGCCTCTCCCTCCAGGTCCCGGGGGAAGACCTCACCGGGGTCATAGACGGACTCAGTTTTCTCAGGGCCTTCAACACCGGCCAGCCCCACCCGGTGGGGAAGCGGGTCGCGGTCATCGGCGGCGGCAACACCGCTCTGGACGCGGCCCGCACCGCCTGGAGGTCCGGCGCGCAAGAGGTCAATTTATTCTACCGCCGCACTTCCGACCTCATGCCGGCTCTGCCCTCGGAGGTGGACGAGGCGCGGTTGGAGGGGATTCAATTTCACTTCCTCACCATGCCGGTGCGGATCTTGGGAGAAAGCCGGGTCCAAGGGCTGTTGCTCCAAAAAACCGCATTAGGCGAGCCCGACGCCGACGGCCGCCTCTGCCCGCTGCCGCTGCCCGGCTCCCAGTTCACCCTGGAAGTGGATACGGTGATCCCCGCGTTGGGGCAAACCGCGGATTTCGGCTTCTTCGGTCCCGGCCTGGCCTTCGACACCGCCACCATCCACCGCCTGGAAGCGGACCCCATTACTCTCCAGACCCGGATTCCCGGGGTCTTTGCCGGAGGCGACCTGGTCACCGGCCCCCGCACGGCAGTGGAGGCCTTTGCCGCGGGCCGCCGGGGGGCCCTGGCCATTCACGCTTATTTGCAAAAAGAGCCGTTGCCCGCAGACCTCCCCCCTCTAACCAGCCGCGGCACCGGGCTCATCGTGGACATCACCGGAGTGCCTGCCGCTTCCCGCGAGAATATGCCTCACCTCCCCCTACCTGAGAGGTTGGCAAATCCCTTCGCCGAAGTGGAATTGGGGTTTTCTCCGGCCGGGGCCCAGGCAGAAGCAGCCCGCTGCCTGGCTTGCGTCTGCTCCCTGTGCGCCAAGAACTGCACCTTCCTGCAGCACTACGTGCATGATTTTCCTTATACGGAAAAAGGGATCGTCCGGCTCCTTGAGTCCAAGGGTGAGGAGGAGCCCCTCATCACCTATTCCTGCCATTATTGCGGCCTGTGCCAGGCGGTCTGCCCCAAGGACCTGCACGCGGGCCTGGCTTGCCTGGATTACCGCCGCAGTCTGGTGGCCCAGGGCCAGGGCCCCTTGCCCCAGCATAAAGGAGTGCAGAATTATGTAAAATGGGGCACCCACCCCCTCTTTACCCTCACCCGCCCGGACCCGGCCACGGG
>JACQYN010000255.1 GCA_016208235.1 Deltaproteobacteria bacterium | reverse complement strand
CAGCGGTAGCAATAAGGGGCCGGGGCCTCCAGGGTCTCAAACAACAGGGGCCGGAAAATGTCATGGAATAAGGCGATGCCCCCCACGGACACCGCGCCCAGGGTATCGCCGTGATACGCCTGGCTGAGTTTCAAAAAACGTTGTTTTTGGGGAGATCCCCGCAACTGCCAGTATTGGAAGGCCATCTTCAAGGCCACTTCCACCGCGGTGGAGCCGCTGTCGGAGTAAAAAACCTTGTTCAGCCCCGGGGGGGCGATTTCCGCCAGGCGGCGGGCCAGGACAATGGCGGGGGGATGGGCGATGCCCAGCAAAGTGCTGTGGGCCACCTGCTCCAGTTGCTCTCGGACGGCCTGGTCCAGTTCCGGACGCCGATGACCGTGGACATTGGTCCACAGGGAGGACACCCCATCCAGATAGCGCCTCCCCTGGAAATCATAGAGATAGGCGCCTTCCCCCCGGGTAATGATCAGGAGCTCTTCTTCCCGGAAGCCCTGCATCTGGGTGAAGGGATGCCAGAGATGCTCCCGGTCCCAGTTCACCAGGGTGTCATAGGAGTAAGCCATGCGCCCTCCTGAAGGTTGACCAAATTTTTTTAAGACCTGCTTCAAAAGCCGGATATTCGGAAGACATCCAATGATTATCGTCAAAAACAATGGGGCATATTAATCTCTGCGCCCTCCACGTCTCTGCGGTTAATTAATTTTCACCGCAGAGACGCAAAGAACCCAAAGAGCACTTAGGTTTAAAACTTTAAGTCCAGGAGTATATCAACTTCTGCCGGCTGAGCGAGTAACCCGTTTTTATCCTCTTTTTTTAACAGAAAACCGCAAACAGAAAACAGAAAACTGCATCATACCAAGTTGCCGACAAAGAGATTCTTTTGTAGGGGCGGACCCGCGTGTCCGCCCTTGGGTGGGCGCACACATGGGTGCGCCCCTACAACAGATAATGCTAGTTTTTTGACGGCAACTTGGTATCAAAGCAAATTTTGCCGAAGTCCCTCTAAATATCTGCACCTGGGGAATATAAGTACTCTAATCCGGCAATGCCAGTCCGCGTTCCTGTGCGTCTAGGAAACTTGGAGAGATTCGGTGGAGGAATAAACCCCGTTCTGACTTCGGGGATCGAGAAGCTGAAACCTTTTCATTTTATTGAAGAGGGTGGTGCGGCTGATGCCCAGAGCCTTGGCGCTGTGCTGCCGGCTCCACTTAAAGCGTTCCAGGGTCTCCAGCAAAATCTGTCTTTCGGCCTGGCCCAGGGCCTCCTCCAGATTGAGATCGCCGACCGCGGCCGGCCCTGATTGCCCGGAAGCCTTGATCTCCGGGGGCAGAGCCTCGGGGATGATGAACTCCCCGGGACTCAGGAGGACCGCGCGCTCGATCACGTTCTCCAATTCCCGCACGTTTCCGGGCCAGTGATAGCGCAGGCAGAGGGGCAACGCGCTCCGGGCCAGGCCTTTAATCTGACGCCGATGACTCTGGTTGAAGCGCTGGATATAATGCTCAATCAACGGTTCGATATCGCCCAGACGCTCCCTAAGGGGGGGAATGTCAAGGTTAACCACGTTGATCCGGTAGTACAAATCTTCCCGGAAGTTGTGACGGGCCACCTCCTCTTGGAGAGAGGTATTGGTGGCGGTGATAATCCGCACGTCCACCTGGATAGGAGAATTTCCTCCCACCCGCTCGATGACTTTCTCCTGGAGAACCCGCAGGAGCTTAGTCTGCAGGTTTAGGGAAGCGGTATCGATATCGTCCAGGAAGATGGTGCCCCCGTGAGCCTCCTCGAATTTGCCCTTCTTGTCCCGGATGGCCCCGGTGAAGGATCCCCGCACGTGCCCGAAAAGTTCGCTCTCCAGCAGGGTTTCCGATAAAGAGCCGCAACTTATCTTGCCAAAGGGACCCTCCTGCCGGGTAGAGTGGTCATGGATGTATCTGGCCAGTATGGATTTGCCGGTGCCGGATTCGCCGGTAATCAAAACCGTGGCCATGGTGTCGGCGATGGTGTGGACCAACTCCAGGAGTTGGTCCATCTTGCGGTCCTTAAACACCAGGTTCTCCGTCAACTCCCAAGGTCGCAGACGTTTTTTCAAGGTTTGATACGACTCTCGCAACGCCGCCTGTTCCAGGGCCCGGCGCAGCGTCAGTTTGAGGCGCAGGTCCTCGATGGGCTTGGTAATGTAGTCATAAGCCCCCAGCTTGATGGCTTCCACCGCGCCGTCGATGTGGCCGTGGCCGGTGATGAAAATGACCGGGGTATCCGGGGAGCGGCCCTTCAATTCCCGGAGGAGGTCCAGGCCGTCGACCCCAGGCATCTGGATATCCGAGAGAATGACCCGGAAGCGCTCTTCCTGCAGTTTAGACAGGGCCTGTTCCCCCCCCGGGGCCGTATCCACCCGGTACCCCTCCATCAGGAGCATCTCCTTCAGGGAGTCACACACCAGGGGATCATCATCCACAATCAGGAGATCTTTAATGGTCATGGCCTTCCTTATGAACCGCCTGGGGCAGAAAAATGCTGACTTTGGTCCCTTTTTGGAGCCGGCTGGTGACCATCAGCCGCCCCCCGTGCCGCTCCACAATCTTCTGGCAGATGGGCAATCCCAGGCCCAATCCCTTGGCCCCCTCCTTGGTGGAATAGAACGGTTGGAAGATCTGCTCCAGTTCTTGAGGAGAGAGGCCGGCTCCGGTGTCTTCGAAGGTGATCTCCACCTCCTCCGGGTGCAGGTGGCCGCTGATATGCAGATGGCCTCCCTGGGGCATGGCCTGCAGGGCGTTCTTGATGATATTGAGAAACACGTGGTACAGGTCCCCGTCCATGATCACCTGCTGCAACTTCCGGGGTGGGTTGAGGGACACCTGCACCTTCTGGTCGGATGCTTGGAACATCATGATCTTCACCGCATCCTGGAGCAGTTTCAGCAAGTTATCCCGGGGCCGGGACTGCTTCAAGGGGTTGGCGGAAAACATCAGGGATTTGATGCTGGACGCCATCTTCTGGAGCCCCTTTTGGGCCTCCAGCAGGTATCGCTCCACCTCCTGGGGCTGATCTTTCTTCATGAGGGCCAGGGAGAGGTAACGGTGGACCCCGTCCAGGGGATTATTCAACTCATGGGCCACACAAAGACTGAGCTTCCCCATGATGGCCAGGTGCTCAAAGAGCTGTAGGCGTTGCCGGAGGTGCTCCAGTTCGCTCATGTCTTCCATCAGGACCAGTCCCCGGGAAGAACCTTTCTCTCCGGGCATAGGCACCACCTTCACCCCCAGGAACAACTCGCTGGTGCCGTTGGGGTGGGCCTTGAGGGAGAAGAACTCCCGGGCTTCCCCCCCGGCCAAGGCGCTCCGAAAGGCCTCCTCCAGATCCAGTTGCTGCCGGTGATCGAGGCCCAGGTTGGGGAAAAATTCCTTCCCGGCCAGCTTCTTTTCTTCGAATCCCAACAGGCGCTCCAGGGCCGGGTTGGCCTGGACGATCTTGAGATTCTCATCCAGGATAGCCAGCGCCACCGGCACCTGTTCCTGGACCCAGACCGCGGGGGAAGTAAACTGTTCCGAAGGCTGGGGGGCCTTCCGGGTTTCCAGGATCTCCACCAGCAGCCGGCCCAGGAGCCACCCCAGGAAGAGGTCCCGGGAGGTAAAAGACTCCGCACCCTCCCGCTCGGTGAGATTGATCACCCCCCAAAATTTCCGCCCCAGCAGAGGGATAATCATGAAACTGGCGCTGTGGTAACCGGCGCGAGGGGGTATCATGGGAAAGCGGGACTCCTGCCGCATATCGGACACCAGTAAGGGACGGGGGTGGGTGGCCAGATAGCCCATGATCCCGGAGCTGGCCGGCACCTCCAAGCCGGCCCGGTATTCCTGGTTGGGGCCCAAGGCCGCCAGCCCGGAAAAGAGTCCCGATGAAGGGTCAAAGAGAAAGATGGAGCCATGGCTCGCGCCCACCAGTCGGCGGCTCGCCTCCAGGAAACGCCGCCCCGTCTCCTTGAGGTCCTGCTCCGGCCGCACCTCCTCCTGGAGCGCGGCCAGCACCGCGGCCTCCGGCGTATCGGAGACCAGTTCCAAAGCCTGCCATCCCAGGGACTCGGCGCCCTGGAAAATCAGCTCCAAATCATGCTGCGCCCGGGTGAGGCGGCGGAATTCCAGGGCCCGGTCAATGGCGTGGCGCAGGATTTCGGCCCGCAAAGGTTTGGTCAGATAATCAAAGGCCCCCAGTTTCACCGCGGCCACCGCGTCCTGGTAATTGGCATAGCCGGTGAAGACGATGGTCAGTGTCTCCGGATGATGCAGACGCACGTATTGGAGCAGATCCAGGCCCTGCATCTCCGGCATCACCATGTCGGTGAGCACCAGGTCATAGGAGCAACCCTGCAGCCGCTCCACTGCCTCCCGGCCGTTGCGGGCGACCTCCACCGTGTAAGAGCCGGGTCGCAGGATCTCCTGGATCAGCTCCAAAATGACGGGGTCGTCATCCACCAGCAGGATCAGGGGCAGTTCTTTCATCCTTTTGCCATCACCAAGGCTGCAAACCTAATGACCAAGTGGGTTCCCAAGCGCAGCTTGGGAACCAGGAAAATAACCTATAAGTTATTGACAGTCCTCATGTTTTTACCGAAAACTAAAAACTGTCTCTAAACCACAACCGCGCCGTATTGCCGCCGCAGATAATCCCGGTAAGCCCCGGAGCGCACCCGCTCCAGCCAGTCCGCGTGGGTCAGGTACCAGGAAAGGGTGCGCCTCAGCCCTTCCTCCAAATCCACCTGGGGGCGCCAGCCCAGCTCCCCCTCTATCTTGTCGATGCTCAGGGCATAACGCCAATCGTGGCCCGGGCGATCCGGGACAAAGGTAATCAACTCCTCCGGATTACCCAGATCCGGCCGCATCTCCCGGAGCAGCTTCAGGAGCAGGCGCACCAGCTCCAGATTAGGCCTCTCCTGGCGCCCCCCCAGATTATAGGTCTCTCCGGTCCGCCCCTGCTCCAGGACGGTGAGCACCGCCCGGCAATGGTCCTCAACGTAAATCCAGTCCCGGATATTGGTGCCCGCGCCGTAGATGGGCACGGGTTTCCCGGCCAGGGCCTGGCTGATGGCGAAGGGAATGAGCTTTTCCGGGAACTGGTAGGGGCCGTAGTTGTTGGAGCAGTTGGTGATCATCGCCGGAAACCCGTAGGTGCGGAAATAGGAGCGCACCAGGAAATCCGCACCCGCCTTGGAGGCCGCATAGGGACTGTTGGGGGAATAGGGTGTCTCCTCGGTGAAGGGTGGGTCCTGGGGGCCCAGGGAACCGTACACCTCATCGGTGCTGATCTGCAGAAAACGAGGCTCCTCCCCCTTAAGCCCCTGCCAGGCGTGGCGGGCCGTTTCCAGGAGGGTGTAGGTGCCCAGGACATTGGTGCGCACAAAGACCCCGGGGTTCATGATGGACCGGTCCACGTGGGTCTCCGCGGCAAAGTGCACCACCCGGGTGATGCCGTAACGGCTGAACAGGGAGGCTACCAACTCTCTATCCGCGATATCCCCCGGCACCAGGATATGCCCGGGGTCTCCCTCCAACTCCGCCAGGTTTTCCGGATTCCCGGCATAGGTGAGGAGGTCCAGGTTGATAATGGTCCACTCCGGGCGCTGCCGCCGGAGATGATGGACAAAATTGGCGCCGATGAACCCGGCCCCCCCCGTCACCAACACCGTGCTCATAACTGCTCCCCGTATCGGTCCCAGAACTGATTATAGGCCTCCTGCCAGGAGGGCATCAGGTCCAGCCCCTCCAACTTCAGCAAGCGGTTCTCCAGAACGGAGTTTGCCGGCCGGCGGGCCGGCCGGGGGAATTCCTCGGTGGTGCAAGGTCGCACCTTCACCGTCAATCCCGCCCGCTCCAGAATCAGCAGGGCGAATTCATACCAGGTGGCCTCCCCCTGGCAGGTGGCGTGATAGGTGCCGAAGGCCTCGGTCCGGGCCAGGGCCAGGACCTGGGCCGCCAGGGCCGGGGCGCTGGTGGGGGTGCCCCGCTGGTCGTGCACCACCTTTAGCTCTTGCCCCTGCCGGGCCCGGGCCAGGATGGCGGTGATGAAATTGGGGCCGGGTAAGCCGTAAAGCCAGGCGGTGCGCAATATAAAATGATCGGGGCATTGCTGCCGCACCCCTTCTTCCCCCAAAAGTTTGCTCAAGCCATAGATCGACAAGGGATTGGTGGCATCCCACTCCAGGTAAGGCCCGGTCTTGGCGCCGTCAAAGACGTAATCGGTGGAGATGTGCACCAACTTGGCCCCCAGGCGGCGGCAGGCCACGGCCAGATGCCGGGGTCCCAGGGCGTTGACCTTCATCGCCAGATCCGGGTCCCCTTCCAAGTCGTCCACCCGGGTGGCCGCGGCCGCGTTGATCACCACCCCGGGCCGATGGTCGGAGAGCGCCCGCCAGATGGCGTCCCGGTCGGTGATGTCCATTTCCGGAAGGTCGGTGGCCACCGCCTCCCAATCCCGGCGGCCCAGTTCCTCCACCAGGGCCCGTCCCAATTGCCCGGCCGCGCCGGTGATCAGTACTTTCATGAAACCTCTTTAGTAGGGGCGCACCCAAGTGTGCGCCCACCCAAGGGCGGACACACTGGTCCGCCCCTACAACTGCTCACTGCTCACTATCTCCTCACTCCAGGCGGAAGGGGCAGATGGGGTCGTTCTCGTAACGGATCTCATCCACCGGCTCCTGCCGCCCCGGGCCTTTGTAGAGGCGGTTGGCGCAATTGACAACCAGACCCAGGTGTTCGCTAATATTCAGGTACCCGTGGACCACGCCCGGGGGGACCAGAAGGATGCCCGGGCAGCTCTCCCCCAGATGGAACGCCTGCCGGG
This sequence comes from Deltaproteobacteria bacterium, assembly GCA_016208235.1. Classification (GTDB taxonomy): domain Bacteria; phylum Desulfobacterota; class Desulfobaccia; order Desulfobaccales; family 0-14-0-80-60-11; genus SURF-52. The sequence goes on along the minus strand of JACQYN010000255.1, from coordinate 10,890 downwards.
TCCCGAAGCTCGGGCTCTCCGGGCGCTGGTCCCAGAGAATCACCCGAAAGTCACCGGGCCCGGGAAAGCAGAAATAATCGGTCTGCTCCCGGTGGGCATGGGGGCCCCGCCCCACTCCCGGCTTGGTCAGGGAGATATAAGACATCACCGGCGCCAGTTCCGGACCCAATTCATCCTGGCGATAAATTTCCGCCAGCCAACCCCGGGCGTCCTCGTAAATCACCAAGGCCCGGCAGACCACGCCGGGAATTTCCACTTCCGGGATGCGAAACTCAGGAGACGAAGTCATTTTTCCCCATTTTCTCCACAAGGCCCGGCCTTTGCTTCCGGCCCGGGAGAATTCTCCCATCATATAATATAGCGGGAAGATACCCGTTTTTCTTTATGCATTTTTAATCATTAATTAAACTTTTCTGCAATTTTTTTATTCTCTTTACATGGGATTTGAAGCTCTAGGCTCTAGAGCAAACATCCCCCCTCGATCCCTTCCAGCGATTTCAAATATTAATTTCTCTGCAGTGATTTTTTCTAGAAGTACAGTGGATTATACCCTGTGAATAAGCGGAGAATGGTGTCTTGGGACCCTGCAGTCAAGAAAGACTGGAAAGATTTTGAGATTCCCCGGAGGAATGAAGAACCGGCGAGCAAAATCTGCAAGGTGACGCAAAATTATCTGAAGTTCGGCATCTCCTGCAATACGGCTAACTTATTGATAATCGAAAATAATTTAACCGAAAACTGAAAATAAAAACTAAAGACGGTATTAGACCCGCAACCACCCTCTCATCCTATAATAAAGTTAAAGACTGCCACTACCAGGGGGTCAAGATAGCCTTTAAATGGTAATTCCCCTTTAATTCTTTCCAGCATTATTATGGTCACAATTAGATATGGCCCTATCAAGTTGAACAGCCATTTAACTCTGTCCAACGCCTTGGGCATCAGCGCTGAAATGAGAGCGCCCCCGGCCAACGGGGGAATGGGGATCAAGTTATAGATGGCAGTGGTAACATTAACTCCCATTAACATCAAAAAGACCAGGGGGTTAAATTCGACTATTTTCATCAGCGCCACGATGCTGCCGACAATACCGGCCAGCAATAGATTGGCCACCGGCCCGGCGAGGCGGGTCAGGAAAGTATATAACCCTGGGTATTTGAATTTGCTCTCATCAATGGCAATGGGGCGCGGCCAGCCGAAGCCGCCTGCCAAATAACACAGCGCCCCCCAGATATCCAGATGAAAGAAGGCAATGAAATGGAAACGGTCCTTCGCGCCGGTCCGGGAATCGCCCAGGATGGTGGCCATAAAGGCCTGGGCTTCGGCATTGATGGTCAACGTGATCAGGACCACCACGACAAAGGAGACTACGGCATCCACCTGCAGATTGGCCGGGTCAAGGATATAGGGCAAAGCTAAGGCTTCTTGCAAAGGTCCGTCCTTTTGTCCCTGAATAAGAGAGAAGGCAGGGAAGGGGGTCCTCCCTGCCTTCTCAGAAAGTGGTTATGCAGCTAAGAGCTGAGAATATTTTTGATATTCTCCAGCCGCCGGATCGTTATTTCTCGTGCTCCAGCATTGGCCGCTTGGTGACCCAGGAGAGGACCACCGCGGCGATGAGCACCAGAGCGGAGAGGTAAAAGGCCCAGTCCAGGGACCCGGTGATGTCTTTAATGGTGCCGGCCAGCCGGGTCATGAAAAAGCCCAGACCCCACCCGATGAACACCAGACCGTAGTTCATCCCCAGGTTCTTGGGGCCGAAAAAGTCCGCGGTGAAGGCCGGCATCAGCGCCAGACCGCCGCCGTACTGCCAGAAAGCGATGCCCACGGCGATGAACAGGAAGAAGACGCTCTTGGCGCCGATGATGGAGGGCATCAGGAAGAGACAGAGGGCGGAGACCAGGCAGTTCAAGGCATAAGCGTTGCCCCGGCCGATCTTATCGGAGTACATACCGGTGCCCACCCGGCCCACGGCGTTAATCAGACCGCCGTAGGAGGCCAGAATCCAGGCGTTGGCCGCAAAGAAGGGGATAGCCTTAGCGGTGGTGGCCAGCAACCCCGCGGCATTGGCAATGACCAACAGACCGGATTGGGTGGTGCCGATGAACATGAACATCAAGGCAAAGAACTGCCAGGTTTTCATCATGTCGCTGGGGTTCCAATCCACCAGGGTGCCCGCGGCCTTGGCCGGAGCAACCCCGGCTTTTACGGGAGCCGCTGGCGCCACATAGCCCGGAGGCGCCTTGGCCAGTTGCGAACCGGCGATGATAACCACTGCCGCGAAAAAGCAGCCCAGGATTACGAAACTGGAAGCAACGCCGTAGGCGGCGATTAGATAAGCCGCCAAAGGCGAGATATAAAGGGCCGCGCCGCCGTAACCGCCTACCACCAGACCGGCCACCAGACCCCGTTTGTGGGGGCCGAACCAGGAGAGAGCCGCCGGGGTGGGCGCGGCATAGCCGATGCCCATGCCGATCCCGCCCAGGATGCCGAAACCGAAGATCAGGCCGCCGTAGCTCTTGGCCAAGCCGGCGATGATACAACCGATGGCCAGGAAGAGACCGCCGGTGATGGCGCCCACCTTGGGCCCCAACTTATCCTGGATCTTGCCGCCAGGAATCATGAATAAGGCGAAAATAAGGACGCATAGGGAAAAGGGCGTGGCGGCTTCAGCATTGGTCAGATAAGTCCAGCCTACCCCGGGGCCTTCGGTAATGAGCTGCCCAGCCTTTTTTACATCGATCAGCTTCCCAGTCCAGACGCTCCACGCGTATAAAATTCCCAAACAGAGGTTGACCGCGGTGCCGGAAAAAACCACTATCCACGCTTTTCCTGGAACTTTGTCTGCCATGAGTTCCTCCTCAGGTAAGATAAATCATAGAATAAGGCCTGCATTTAGCTAACTACTTATCATCCTTGACAATTGCCTGAAACCACCTCCTTCCTAAACCAGAGTCACCTGATTTTTTATTGCAAGGTGCCTGCCAAATGTTCTACTCCCTAACCGATTCCCTATGGGAGATAAAATGATTAGAATCATTAAATTATTTTTTTCACAGGAAAGATGTGGTCTGTCTAAAAATGAAATTTAAGGGACCGAATCGGGACATTCTCCCCCAAATCGAGGGGTGTTTTTCCCCAACCTGCCAATAAAAAGGTGGGGGTGTCCTTCAATGCCCCGAAGCCCGGGACCACACCCGTTCCGCCGCGGCCACCGTATATTCCAGGTCCTCCTGCTGGTGGGCCGTGGAAACGAACCAGGCCTCGAACTGGGAGCACGGCAGATAGACACCTTCCGCCAGCATGCCCTGGAAAAAGGTTTGGAACCGCTTTAGATCCGACCTTTTGGCCTCTTGCAGACAAGTGACCGGCCCCCCGGTGCAAAAAACCGTGAGCATAGACCCCACCCGGTTGATAGTCACCGCCGCGCTCCGGCGGGCTGCCGCGGCGGCCAGCTCCCGGGCCAGCCAGGCCCCTTTTTCCTCCAGGGACTTATAAGTTCCCGGCTGCTTCAGGGCTTGCAAGGTGGCCAGGCCCGCGGCCACCGCCACCGGATTCCCAGAGAGGGTTCCGGCCTGGTACACCGGCCCCGCCGGGGCCATCTGGGCCATCAGGTCCCGCCGCCCCCCGTACGCGCCCACCGGCATACCGCCCCCCATGATCTTCCCCAGACAGGTGAGATCCGGTTTGATCCCGTAGAGGGCCTGGGCCCCTCCCCAGCCTACCCGGAAGCCGGTGATCACCTCATCAAAGACCAGGAGGCAGCCCTCCGCATCGCAGAGCCGGCGCAGCCCTTCTAAAAATCCCGGCTGAGGGGGCACCACCCCCATATTCCCCGCCACCGGCTCCACGAAAATGGCCGCCACTGCCCCGGGGTATTGGTTCAAGGCCCGGGCCACCGCGTCCAGGTCGTTGTAAGGCAAGGATAAGGTGAGTTCCGCAATCTCCGGCGGCACCCCGGGGCTGCCGGGAATGGCCTGGGTGAGCACCCCACTGCCCGCGGCCACCAGAAAGGAGTCGGCATGGCCGTGGTAGCAGCCGTCGAACTTGATCACCCGGGGACGCCCTGTTGCGCCCCGGGCCAGGCGCAGCGCGCTCATGCAAGCCTCGGTGCCGGAACTCACCAACCGCACCATCTCCAAGCCGGGCACCGCGCCCAACAACATCCGGGCCAACTCCACCTCTCCCGGCGTGGGGGCCCCGAAACTGGTGCCCCGGGAGGCAGCCTCCTGCACCGCGGCCACCACCCGGGGGTGCGCGTGCCCCAGGATCAGGGGGCCCCAGGAGCCCACATAATCCAGATAGGAATTGCCGTCCACATCATAAAGCCGGGCCCCCTCCCCCCGGGCGATTACCCGGGGACTGAGCCCCACTGCCCCCCAGGCCCGCACCGGGCTGTGCACTCCTCCGGGCATCAACTTTAGCGCGTCTTGAAATATGCGCTCCGAATTGACAAAAGTGGGCATAAGTTAGCTCCTCTCAATTAATTTGTGGGGGAAGGGACAGGGACCTGAGGTCCCTGCCCTCCCCCCACACCCCCCTCTCAACCCGCAGAAGTTATTGGTTGAAGAAACGTATTCGTCTTAAACAAACTGTATGGGATTGGGGGAGGGGGTGTGGGGGAGGGGGTAAGGGGCCTCTGCCCCTTAGCCCCCTCCCCCACCACCAGCATCCTCTTCCCGAAAGTAACGCATGGTGGTTTTTTTCAGTTCGGTTTCGCTGAACAGCATCTGGTAGTCGGCCATCCCGGTGTCCGCAGCCATCCGGGCCGCGGTCAAGGTGCAGTCCTCCGGGGTTTTGCCGTGGATCATGGTATAGAGGTTATAAGGCCAGGTGGGGGCCGGGGTCCGGGCGTAGCAGTGGGACACCTCCCGGTAGGCGGCCAGCTTCTTGCCGATGGCGGTCAGCTCGCTTTCCGGCACACGCCAGACCACCAGGACATTGGCGGCATAGCCGGACTGCTGGTGGCGCAGGGTGGCCCCGAAGCGGCGGATGTAGCCCTGCTCCATGAGGCTGCGGACGGCGGCCAGCAGCTCTTCTTCCTTCACCCCCAACTGCTCCGCCACCTCCAGGAAGGGGCGGGGCACGACCTCCAGGTCCCGCTGCAGGGCCAGGATGACTTTTTCTTCCAGGTCCGTCAACATGCGCTTACCCCGTTTATCAGGGCAATATAGAACAGGGAAACCGGGTTGGCAAGGATTACAGCGGAGGGATTGTGGGGGGAAGGTCAGGGACCAATGAGCGGTGAGCAATGAGCAGTTTAAAAACGAGTAGCCCGACAGGACCTGTTATTTTGCTGCTAACTGCTCTCTGCTTCCTGCTAACTACCAGCTCACCGCGTCGCCCACCTTAATACCATAGCGGTCCGCGAACCCGCCGGGCACTTCCAGGACATAGTTTACCGGCTCAGGGGAGCAGAGGGTGCCGGTGAACTTGGGTGAGACGTTTTTTTCCACCCCCACGACTTTCCCCTGGGTGATCCAGATGATGTCAATGGGGAATTGCATGCCCCGCATGCAGAAATTCTGCACCTCCATCCCGGGCATAATAAAGAGCATGCCCCGGCCTTCGGGCAGCTCCTGGCGGTGCCCCAGGCCCAGGTAGACCTTTCCCGGGGACCTGACCACCTCGGCCTTCACCCCCACCTGGCCCACCGTCACCCAGGCGAAGGGATTGCCGTATTCGGAGACCTCCACCCCGGCGAGCAACCCGGGCCAGAGGCACAGGCAAAACAAGAGCCAGAGTGCGGCCAAAATTTTTCGCGGTTTCCTCATTAACCAGGCACCCCTACCCCCTAAGGAAGGCCTCGGGGAGTCAAAGTTTGGGAGAAGGGGTTGGGACTAGCGGCCCAGGCGTCTTGCCTGGGCCGGCATTCGTTAGGAGCGAACCTGGTGTTCGCCAGTTTCCACCGATTTTTTACCGAAAACCGAAAACTGTAATTACAGGGGACGGTGATAATCTGTGAACAAGATATAGCCGGTCACATCGGTGCGGACGACTTCACAGGTTCTGGTAAGTTCTTCTCCTGCTTTCGTTTTATAGCGGAGGCCGCATTCCAGGGCCACGGAGGGGGAAAAAAGCGGCCTGATATAGCATTCCAGCAAGGGAAAAGCCTTATCCCGGAGCAGGCCCTCGGTGCCGCTCAGGCTGTAGAGCATCTCGCCGTACACGAAATCGAGATTGCCGGTCATTTGATAGTAATATTCCTTGGTGGGGATGGCCGCGGCGGATACCGGCAGCTCCGCCAGCAGGGCCTTCAAGTCCTCCATATAGGCCAGAAAAGAGTCTCCCGACCAGAGCTTGTCCGCGTCCTTATATTTATCCACAAAATCTTCTTTCAGGCTGGGTTCCGCCATGGCTCTTCACCTCCGGAAAAATCAAGGGATATTGCCTCTTATACTCATTTTCCTCCGGTTTTCCAATCAAAAAATAAGAGAGGGTTAACCCGCTCTTTCCGGCCGCGGTCCCCCCGGCCAAGGGTTTTTCTCAGGGGGGAAATTAGCCATTCATGGGGCTTTGGCCAATCGCAGATTATGGAAAATTCCTGAAAGGCATACTCCTAACTTTGAACTCTGGACCTTGAACTTTGAACTTTTGCCGCCGGAGAGAAGGCCGCCCGCCTTCCTAACTATTTTTTTCACCCGCGCCTGGTGACCGGGCGGACAGGGACAGGCCGGGGAGAGGTGGACGTGACCTTGGTTCTGTTTATTCCCTTCGATTGAGCTAATGCTCCGTTATCCATGGGGTGTGACTTCTCCACCGAAACTCTTCTTATTACTTGTATCTCGGAAGGGGCGGCTGGCTCTTCCTCTTTGATGACTCCGGGTTTCTGCTTGGCCTCTCCCGACGCGCGGTCCGGCAAGGCCATTCCCTGGGTCAAGATTAAGGTTAGAAGGCATATCATCGTTACGGGTCGCATGGTCTTCCCCTTTATTGAGAAACAACCCGGTGCCAATGGGCAGAGTCTTTTCTTAAAATTCGGCAGAATGCCCTAAAAATTAAAAAAACCCGGTTTTCTGAAACTTGAGCCGGTGATGTAAATGATTCCCGGGCCGACCGGCGCTCTCACGAGCCAAAGGGCTGGGCCATTAAGGGGCTTAATTGCTGAATTCGGCATTTCCTGCAAACATGGGTATAGGGATACCTGAGACGGTATTTTTTCCTGGGATAACCAAAATCCCACCTGCTGTATGTAAGAATGTTCTTATATAGACTAAATTATATATATTTCTTCATCAGCCCATATATAATAACGATGTTTACAGACTTGTAGGGAGGACCGCTCCAGCCCGCGCTTGGCCTGGCCGGTACCCGGGGAAACGACTCTCTGTAAAAATTTCCCGGCCGGCCCATGACCAAATGATGCTGCCATGACCTTCGATACCAATCTCAGCACCTTACCTGGAGCCCTAAAAAGACCGAGGTCTTCTCGCCGCCAGGAAGGAACGCCACCCCTCAGGGAACTGACTTGAATGGCTCTAACGCTTTTTGCCCGCCCGTTATGGCAAAGGGGGTAAAGGAGGCTTAATGAAGAGAGGCGACAAGGACAAAGAAAAGTCGCTACCGCATAGCGAAGATAGATTCAGGCTCCTATTCGATAGCGCGGCTGACGCCTTGTTTCTTCATGACCTGGAAGGCCGCTTCGTGGAGGTGAATCAGACCGCGTGCGACAGCCTGGGTTACACCCGGGAGGAACTTTTGCAACTCCCGTTTTCCACCATTGTCAAAGATTGGGACCCGAAAGCCCTGGATGACCTGTGGGCCAGGGTAATACAGGGCGAGAAGCTCACCGTGCAAGTCCTCCACCGTCGCCAGAATGGCACCACCTTCCCCGTAGAAGTGCGCCTCAGCCCTTTTGAATACGCAGGGCGCCCGCACATTCTGGCGGCCGCCCGGGATACTGCCGAACGCCTCTGGGCCGAGGAAGCCCTGCGCACCTCCGAGTCTTTCCTGAACAGCATTATCGATCAGAGTCCTTACCCCATGTGGATCTCTGACGACCGGGGCACCCTCCTCAGGCTCAATCAGACTTGCCAGGATTTGCTGCACCTCACCGCGGCGGAGGTAGTCGGCAAGTACAATGTCTTCCAGGATAATATTGTGGAAGAACAGGGTTTTTTTTCCCTTTTGCAACGGGTTTTCGAAAAGGGCCAGACGGTAAGATTCGAACTCGCCTATGACATTTTCCGGCTTAAGGTTCCTCAATTAAGAAGTGCCAAGTCGGTAATTCTTGATGTCACTGTTTCTCCCATAATTGATGCGAGTGGCAGAATAACCAACGCGGTTTTTCAACATGTGGACATCACCCAGCTCAAGCAGACGGAGGAGGCGCTGCGGGAGAGCCAGGAGTATCTGAAAACCGTCATGGAATCCGTCGGCGCCGGGATAGTGGTGGTCGATGCGGAAACCCGCCAGATTGTGGATATCAACCCTTTCGCTGAGGAAATTATCGGCATGCCCAGAGAAGAAATCATCGGTAAGAGATGTCATGAGCATATCTGTCCGGCAGAGATTGGCAAGTGTCCGGTAATGGATCTTGGGCTCACCGTGGACCAATCAGAACGTTCGTTATTAACCGGCTGCGGCCAAACCATTCCTATTTTAAAAACTGTTACCCACTTTCAAAAAGAGGGTCGAAAATATCTCCTCGAAAGCTTCTTGGACATTACCGAGCGCAAACAGGTGGAAGAGGCGCTGCGGGATTCGGAACGGCGCTTGTCGGAAATTATTGATTTCTTGCCGGATGCCACCTTTGCCATAGACCGGACGGGGAAAGTCATTGCCTGGAACCGGGCCATTGAAGAGATGACCGGAGTCAAGGCTGAATCCATCATCGGCAAGGGAGACTATGAATACGCCTTGCCGTTTTATGGGATTCGCCGGCCCATATTAATTGATCTGGTGTACATGTCTGATGAAGAAATCGAAAAGAAATATATTTTTGTCCAGAGACAAGGCGACGTTCTTTTAGCTGAAGCTGATGTGCCTCTAAAAGGAAAAATGCACCTGCTCTGGGGGAAAGCCCGGCCTTTATATGACCGCGAAGGAAATATCGTGGGCGCTATCGAAGCTATTCGGGATATCACGGAACGCCGGCAAGCCGAGAGAGCTCTGCGGGAGAGCGAGGCCCGGTTCCGGCAGGTGGTGGAGTCTTCGCCGCTGCCCATCGGCATCGGTAATGACGCCGGGATGATCGAGTATGTGAATCCCAAGTTCGTGGAGACCTTCGGGTACAACCTGGAGGATGTGCCCCGGATAGCGGACTGGTTTCGCCTGGCTTACCCTGATCCGGCTTACCGGCAAGGTCTCGTCTCCAGGTGGCAAGAGTCGCTGGAGAAAATCACGCGGGAGAATGGCACCGCTGAAGTCGCGGAAGTGGAGGTAACTTGCAAGGATGGCTCGAAGCGGATTATGGAGATCTTCGGAACCTTGATGGGGAATAAATCCCTCGTGGTCTTCAGGGATCTGACCGAACGCAAGCGGGCGGAAGAGGCGCTGCGGGAGAGCGAGGCCAGGTTCCGGCAAATGGTGGAATATTCACCCCTGCCCATCGGCATAGCAGTTGAAGAAGGAATGATCGAGTATTTGAATCCCAAATTCGTGGAGACCTTCGGCTATAGCCTGGAGGATATACCACAACTGGAGGATTGGTATCGCCTGGCCTACCCCGACCAGCGCTACCGGCAAAAAGCCATCAAACGTTGGCAGAAATCGCTTCAGAAAGCTGCACGCGAGAACCGGCCCACCGAAATCAACGAAGTTGAGGTGACCTGCAAGGACGGCTCCAAAAAGATCATCGACATCTTTGGCACGCTGGTTGGGAAAAAAACTTTGGGGGTCTTCAATGACGTGACCGAGCGCAAGCGGGCTCAGGAAGAACGGGCCAGGCTAGAAGCCCAGATGCGGGAAGTCCAGAAGCTTGAGAGCCTGGGCGTCCTCGCCGGGGGCATCGCCCACGACTTCAACAATCTGCTCATGGCCATCCTGGGAAACGCCGACCTGGCGCTGCTCGCCCTTTCCCCCGCGTCTCCGGCCCGGCCCAACGTCGAGGAGATCGTCCGGGCTTCCCAGCGGGCCGCGGACCTTTGCCGCCAGATGCTCGCTTACTCCGGCAAAGGCCGGTTCGTGATCGGCCGCTACGACCTCTCGGAAATCGTCCGGGAAATGGCGCAAATGCTCCAAGTCTCGGTCTCCAAGAAGGCCTCGCTGCGCTATTCCTTCGCCGCCGACCTCCTCGCGGTGGAGGTGGACGCCACGCAGATGCGCCAGGTCATCATGAATCTGATTACCAACGCCTCCGAGGCCTTGGGCGACGTGAGCGGCGTCATCTCCGTTTCCACCGGGATCATGGACTGCGATCGGGTCTTCCTCGCCGAGAGCCACCTGGATGACAAGCTCCCGGAGGGCAGGTACGTTTACCTGGAGGTGGCGGATACCGGCGGCGGCATGGATGAGGAGACCCGGCGCCGCATCTTTGATCCCTTCTTCACCACCAAGTTCACGGGGCGGGGGCTCGGCCTGGCCGCGGTCCTCGGCATTGTCCGCGGCCACCGGGGCGCCATCAAAGTCCGAAGCGAAACGGGAATGGGAACCACCTTCACCATCCTGTTGCCGGCAATGGCCTGGAAGCCGGGCGACCGGGCGCAGATGGCGGCGCCGGCTGCGGCGTCACGCCAACAGGGGACCATCCTCCTCATTGACGACGATCCCCACGTCCGCCGCGTGGCCGGGGAGATGCTGGGGCGGCTGGGACTTAAGGTTTTGACTGCAGCCCACGGCCAGGAAGGGTTGATAATTTTCCGGGCGAAGAGGGAGGAAATCGACTGCGTTCTCCTTGACCTCACCATGCCCGGGATGGGCGGCGAGGAAGCCTTTCTGGAGATGCGCCGTCTG
>JACQYN010000254.1 GCA_016208235.1 Deltaproteobacteria bacterium | reverse complement strand
GGGGAGGGGGTTAGGGGGAGGGGGGCGTCTTTCGTGGGTAACTAACTAATAATACACCCTAAACTTTCTCACCCCCTCCCTAACCCTCCCCCCTCAAGGGGGAGGGAACAGGACCAACAACATTGAAGCGGCCATTGAAAAGACTTTTGCAAGAGGCTCTAGGGACAGACGCTATTTTTCAAAAAAAAGCGTCTGTCCCTATTTTCCTTCCTGCTTAAACAACTTGTCCACCAGCTCCTGCAGGCTCAGGGAGAGCCATGGGGAGGTGGGCGCGCTCTCCACCAGGGCCTTGAGGCTCGCGGCCAAATCCGGCTCACCTTCCAGGGATAAGGCCAGGACCTCGTATCGGGCCCGGCGCAGGCAATCCAGCACTTCTTTTACGGTGATCTGGTCCAAGGGCAGGGTGGGGAGAAACCGGGCCGTTTTTTGCTCAGCCGGGGCCACCTGGATCACCAGGTTGCAGTCCTGGAGAACCTGGGCTACCCTCACCGCCAGGTTGTTGCCGCGGGGGAGAAGATGCCCCAGTTCTTCTAAGGAAAGGGGCTCCTGACGGCGTTGGAAACGGGCGCCGATAGCCGCCAGCCCGGCCAGGGCCAGGTATTCGTCCACCGGCTCCGGGGGCGGCGGCGAGCGCCGGTAGTCCCGGGTGAGCCGGTCCAGGTGCTGATGGGCGTAGGCCACCTCGGTGCCGAAAAGCACGATGAGCCAGGACCAGAACATCCAGATCACCAGAAAGAGCAGGTGATACAAAGCCCCGTAGATGGCGTTGTAATAAGTGGCCGCGCCCTGGAACCAGGCAAAAATCCATTGGGCCAACTGCCACATGCTGCCGCCGATGATCCCTCCCAGGAGCGCGGAGAGCAGACGCACCTGGGTATTGGGCATGACCACGTAAATAAAGGTGAAGGCCAGCCACAGGACTCCCAGGGACACCAGGCTGGTGGTGGCGGAATAAAAGGCTTCGGGCAGGACACCGAAGAGCAGGCGGCGGATCTCCGGGTGCCCGATAAACGCGGTGGAAAAGGAAATGGCCCCGGCCATGAGGATGGGAAAGATCATGAAGATGCTCAGGTAATCGCTGAGCTTGCGGCGCCAGGGCCGGGTCTGGGAGACCTTCCAGGTCTCGTTGAAGGCCTGTTCCACGTTGGTCATCACCACCACCAGGGCCAGGAGCAGGACCACCACCCCGAATACCCCCAGGGAGGTTACCCGGGTGTTTTCGATGTATTGGAAGATCTGGGCCGCGAACTCCTTGGACCCGGGGGCCAGGCGTTCCAGGAGGTGGCCCGCCAGCAGCCGCTGAATCCCCAGCCCCTTGAGAAGGGCAAAGAGCAGGGCGAGCAGGGGAATGAGGGCCAGAACGGTGGAATAGGCCAGGGCCGAAGCCCGCACCAGGGAGCGTTTCTGGCCCAGGCCCCTACCGGCCAGGATCAGGACCCGCAGGACCTTGAGCAGCAGCAGGCCTCCGGGGCTCCATCCCTCATCCCGCCAGAGAGAGCCGGAGAAAAATCCTTTGAATTGTTGAAGGGTTTTGGTCATTTTCTTCTATTCATTTACAGACAAATTCCTCGGCTTCATCGAATAGATGATCATAAAAACCTTTATAGGTATCAAAAACTTCCTTACTGACGATAATTTCCCCATGTTTAAATTGCCGATCTTTATCCACATAGACCAGAAGAACTATTTTTGAGTCAATCAATCCGTAATCCAGGGTTTTGATTTTGCTTCTCAGCTTCTTGAGCAACACCTTTTTCTCAATATTTTCTTCAGAGATATGCCTGACCGTGAGGCCTGCTTTGCATTGTTCAGCCATTACGTCTTGGAGCTTAAGTAATTCCTCATCATCTTTATATATAAAAATGCGGCTGATCTCGGCCTTGCTGACATTTTTTTTGACCTTTTGGATTTCGATGGCGAGCTTGCTGAAGGCTTGATTCCACCAAAAATCAGGGTTGGTATAGCTGAGCCCGTAGTATCTCGACTCTATTTTCCATAACAATTCCAACCAGGCATTGGGAATCTGTTCCTTGGTGATTTTGGTCACGCCGTACCGCAGGATATTATACAACTCTGCAGTGGTGTGAATGGGCTCGCTGATCCTTTGGAGAAGGTTTCCCAACTTCTGGTTGGTTTCCTTTAGATATTGGGAATGACGATGGAATTCAATTATAGTATTAATTACTTGGGTGCTGATCAGGCCGATGAGAATACTCAACAAACCGGTAACTTCGCCTTTAGCCCCGGAAACCTTATAGGTGGTATAACCGATGGCCAGCCCGGCTAAGACTACGATGACTTTGATCAGGAAATCCATATTATGATTAAATCCTGGCCAACACTTCCTTCAGCCTCCCCTTGATCTCCTTTAAAGGCGGCAGGGCCGGGAGTTCCGGCAGGTCTTCGGGGCTCAGTTTCCGGCGTTTAAAGCGCATGCGGGTGGAGAGTTCCTCCCGTTCCGTGCCGAGTAGGCCGCCGGAGATAACCTCACCGCGCCCTTCCAGGGCCTCGATCTGGGCGGCGATGAGGCCGAAGTCGTAGGTGAGATTGAACTTGTCGATGTCTTCGTTGAGCAGCCGCAGATGGACGCTAATCTTCTCGTATTGCTCCCGGAGTTTTGCGCCTTCCCGCTGCAGGTCTTCATAAACGTCAAAGACCAGGTAACGGTAGCGGCGGGCCGCGGTCCAGCCCCGGCTGCGGTACGGCCGCAGCAGTTCCTGGCGCAACGGGGGCGCCAATTCTTGGAATTGCTGATAAAAGGGCCGCTCTTTCAGACCCAGAAGTTCCAAGACCGCGGCAATGGCCGCGTCCGAGCCCAGGGCCTGGTAGAATGCATAAAAGCGGCGGCTTACCAGGTCCGCGTCCCGGCGGTAGGCCCCGGTTTCCTCCTGGAGAAGGGCCAACTCCTCCTCCAGATAGACCCGGTCCGCGAAATAGTTGTCCACTAT
>JACQYN010000253.1 GCA_016208235.1 Deltaproteobacteria bacterium | reverse complement strand
TGGGGGTGGTTACCGCCATGGTGGGCGCGCCGCTGTTTATCTTCTTGTTAATGAGGTCCAGGTGATGCCGCCCGCGGCTCTGGTAAAACATCTCCAGGTTTCCTACGGGCGGCAGCCGGTGCTCCGGGATATCTCCATCGAGGTGCCCGAAGGCGCCTTTTTCATCATCATCGGCCCCAACAGTTCGGGGAAAACCACTCTCCTGAAAGCCATGGCCGGGGCCTTGAAACCCCGGCAAGGACAGGTGGAGATTTGGGGGAAACCCGTCCGCCAGTATGCGAGGAAGGCGTTGGCCCGGCTCGTGGCGGTGGTGCCCCAACGAGTCCCCACCGATATCCCCTTTACCGTCCAGGAAGCGGTCCTCATGGGGCGCTCCCCCCATGGGGGTTGGCTGAGCCTGGAGAAGCACCGCGACCTGGAGCTGGCCGCGGAGGCCATGGCCATCACCGACGTGGCCCATCTGGCCCGGCGCCCCTTGCCGCAACTCAGCGGCGGGGAGTTGCAGCGGGTGATTATCGCCCGGGCCCTCTGCCAGCAGCCGCGCCTTCTCCTGCTGGACGAACCCACCGCGGCCTTGGACCCGGCGCATCAGGTGAACATCATGGACCTGATGGCGCGGTTGCAACAAGAACGGGGTCTGACGATTGTCATGGTTTCCCATGACCTGAACCTGGCCGCCATGTATGGCGACCAACTTCTTTTGCTGAAAGAGGGGAGGCGGATCAGCTCGGGGTCCCCTGGGGAAGTGCTCACCTATGAGCAGTTGGAGCAGGCCTACGGCTGTGCCCTTCTCGTAGATGAAAATCCCCTGGGAAAAGTGCCCCGGGTTAATCTGGTGCCCCAGAGATTCCTCCAACCCAGGGGCTCGTAACGCGCCTGGGAGCCGTGGTCTGTTCCGGCTGAAAAAACCCCGGGGGCTAAGCTTAAATGGGAAAATGGCGGTTGACAGAAAATGCACTATGGGTTTAAAATCGGACAATTCGAGAGCGAACTCTCGGGCAGTTCCCTGGCAAAACCCCAGATAATCCCAAAGCCATGAAGGTTGTCGGCCCAGAAGGGCCGGGGCTTCATGGCTTTTTTTATTTTTGGAGGCGACATGGACCTGACCAAAATCATGTTGAACCTGGCTCTGGGGGGAGGGACCTGGGTGCTGGGGCTGTTGATTTTCTTGAGTATCGCCTCGGTGGCGGTGATGCTGGAACGGGCCAGGATTTTTTATCGGGGCCGGTTTGCGGAAGAGACTTTTGTCTCGGAGATAGAGCCGCTGCTGGCGGCGGGCGCCTGGTCGGAAGCGGCGGCCTGCTGTGAAACCGCCCCCGGTTTCGAACCCCAGGTGTTACTGGCAGGGTTACGCCAGGTCCAACGCGGCCGGTCCGCGGCCGAGGAAACCATGGAGGCCGAACGTATCCGCCTGGGTCAGGTTCTGGAAAAGCGTCTCGGCTTTCTGGGCAGCCTGGGGGCTAACGCCCCCTTCATCGGCCTGTTCGGGACGGTGCTGGGCATCATTCACGCCTTTAAAGACCTATCTCTGACTGAGGGCGGCGGCGGGCCCGCGGTGATGTCGGGGATCGCCGAAGCCCTGGTGGCCACCGCGGTGGGGCTGCTGGTGGCCATCCCGGCGGTGATGGCCTATAACTTCTTCCACCGGCGGTTGCATACCATCCTGGAGCGCTCCCAGCGCCTCAGCCGCATCCTGCTTACCTATCTTAAGAGCCCGGTGGCGGTGGAGGATGTCCCAACAATTCCCCTGCCCCTGCGAAAAACCGGGAGGCTGTCGTGAAAAGCCACCAGCATGGCCCCATTACCGAGATCAACATGACCCCCTTCGTGGATATCGTGCTGGTAATCCTCATCATTTTTCTACTGACGGCCACGGTAATGCTCCCCCGCACCTTTTCCATCGCCTTGCCCCAGGCCACCCAGGCGGAAAAAATGGAGAAGATGCCCCTCATCATCAGCCTGAATGGGGAGGGGCGCATTGCCATCAACGGCGTCCGGCTGGCCCAGGACGGCGACTTTGACCGGATTTTCTGCGAGCAGATGCACGGTAAAGAGCCGCAGGCGGTCATCGCCGCGGATAAACAGGTCCGGCACGGCCGGTTGATGGAAATCATCGACCACCTGAAGCGCCTGAAAGTGCAGCGCATCGGCATTGAGGTGGAGCAGCGTTAACGCCGGCTATGACCACGCAGGTATGGGAATCCGCAAGGGGTTGGAAGTCTTGGAGCGCGGTAATTCTGGCTTCAGTGGCGTTGCACGGCTTGATTCTGGGTTGTGCCCTGTGGTGGTCCAGGGAGGCGCCTCGTCCGCGCCGGGTGGTGACGGTGGAAGCCATCTGTCTGACCACGGGATCAGGCCATGCCGGCGGCAGGGCGGGCAGTACAACCTCCGGGAAACCGCAAATCACCCCCCGGCCTCTGCCTCCCAAACCCCAGCCGGTTAAAGAAAAGCCAAAGCCCAGGCCGGTCAAGCCGCCGCCGGTTCTAAAGGTTGAAGAGCCTCCCCTGCCGCCGGCCCTGTCCATACCGCGACCATCCGCTCTTGCACCGGTGCGTCCCGGCCCGGCGGCAGCCGTCTCCCCGGGTTCAGGGTCGGGCCGGGGCGAGGGCGAGGGAAGCGGACAGGGAGCAGGCCGGGGCACCGGTCCCGGCTCCGGCTCGGGAACCGGCTCCGGCCCCGGGTCGGCTCCGGGGCCGGGGTCAGGGTCCGGTGAAGCCTTGAAAAGCTATCTGGCGCAGGTCCGCCGCCTTCTGGAGAAGCAAAAGACCTATCCCTGGATGGCCCGTCGGCAGCACCGGGAGGGAGTGGTGGTTCTCAAGTTCACCATCGGCCAGGGCGGTGAAATCGCGGGGCATACGATCGCCCGCTCCTCGGGGCACGAAGTTTTGGACGGCGCCGCCGCGGAGGCCCTCCAAAAGGTGGGCCGGTTTCCTCCCCTGCCCGCGACCCTGGGACGCTCCCAGCTAAAAATCGAGGTGCCGCTGGCCTTTCGTTTAAGCGGATTTTAACCCCAACTCAGCAGGATGACGCCATGCACGAACATGCCCATGGGCGACAAGACGATTATCAGGAATCAGTACGGCCTCCTGAACCTGGCGGAAACCCTATTAAGCAGCGGCCCTCCTGGCCCGCCGTTTGAAAAAGAAGTAAAAGACCGCCCCCGAAAGAATGGCGGCCAGGCCCGTGAGGGAGACCAGGGGCCGGTTGATGATGGAAAATAGAATAATCCAGAGATTGCCCAGGATGAAAAGGATGGCGGTAAAAGGATACCCCCAGGTTTGATACGGCAAATCCGGGGCCGGGTTCCTCCTTCTCAAGACTATCAGCCCCCCCACGGCCAGGAGGGAAAAGAGCGACAGGGTGAAACCGATAAAGACCAGCAGGTTTTCAAAGGACGCGGTTAACACCATAAAAAGGGCCAGGCCGGCTTG
>JACQYN010000256.1 GCA_016208235.1 Deltaproteobacteria bacterium | reverse complement strand
GTCAGGCCGTAGCCCCGGTGACGGGAAAAAGTCTTGACTTTTCCCCCCCGCAAGAGCACAATCATATTAAATAATTAAGGGAAACAGGTGCTAATGGACCTTTTTAACAACCTGGAACAAAAACTGGAGAGCATTCTTAAGAAGTTCGAGAGTCTCAAGGAGGCCAACGCGACTTTACAAAATAGCCTGGCCGCCAAGGATCAGGCCCTTAAAGAAGCCGAGGCCTCCCTGGACAAGGTTTCTCAGGAACGGGAGGTAATTCGCCAACGGATCGACAAGATCCTGAAAAGGTTGGAAATCCTGGATAAAGGAGAATCAGCCTAGCATTGGACCAACAGCCCAAGCCGGTGGTGGTGGAAATTTTGGGGCGGCCCCTGCAAATCACGGGCGATATCCCCCCGGAACGCCTGCAAATGGTGGCCCGCCTGGTGGATGAGCGCCTGCGGGAGTTGCAGCGAGCCTTTCCATCCAGTCCCCTGGCTGATCTGGCCATTCTGGCCGCCCTTAACATGGCATGCGAATTTTTGGAAAGCAAGGAGGACTATCAACAACTCCGTACGGATATCGAACAACGATCCCGACAACTGATACAAAAGCTGGAGGCCCACGGTTCATCTTCCCCACCCGGACCATGACGGAGGGGCAGTTTGGGGGGATAAGCCCGCCTGCAGCATAGCCTGATCCCGGGACGGACAGGCCAGGAGCGATGGAGAAAGCGGGGAGATACAGGTTATTCCGGGCGCAAGCGCCGGTCAGGAATATGGATTCAAGCATAGAGAGTTACGGTCAGAAACGGCGAGATAATTTACAGGCTAAGCCATATTTCCAGTTTTTTTCATAAGGAGGATGGCCAGAAAACACCCAATCCAGGTTTTTTTAATTACCCAAGCAACCTAGTTTGCGGTTTGGCCGGCCGGTCGGGATGACCGGCCCTTCCACCCACCCCCCGCCCTCCAACCGTCTGGCGAAAACGCCTTTTCGCCGCCTCTCCATCCGCCCTTTATCAGGCGCGCCTTCCCGTGTGCCGGAAGACCTTAACCTGAGGTCCCCACAGCCGCGGGAGAACTGAAATAAAAGCATAAGGGAACTTCCCATGACTATATGGATGCAAGTGTTATTGGATGGCCTGTTTGTAGGTCTCGGCTTTTTGGCGGGCTTCCTCTACCGCAAGTACGTGATGGACGCCCGGGTCGGCTCCCTGGAGGCCCTGGGCAAGAAAATCCTGGACGATGCGGGCAAAGAAGCCGAGGCCATCAAGAAGGAGGCCCGGCTCCAGGCCAAGGACCACCTGCTGCAAATTAAGATGGACTTCGAAAAAGAGACCCAGGACCGCCGCCATGAGATGAACCAATTGGAACGCCGCCTACTCCAGAAGGAAGAGCACCTGGAGAAAAAAGCCACGGTGGTGGATGAGCGGGAAACGGAGCTGGTAAGAAAACACCGCCAGGCGGCCCAGCTGGAGGAAGATCTGAAGCAGCAGGCGGAGCGTTACCAGAAGGTGCTGGCTGAACAAAACGCCCGCTTGGAGCAACTGGCGGGCATGAGCGCCCAGGAGGCCCGGGACCTGCTCCTGCAGAGTATCGAGCGGGAAATCCGGGCGGACGCGGCGCGCCTGGTGAAGCGCATCGAAGGTGAGGCCCGGGAGCACGCGGACCGCAAGGCCAAGGATATCATCGCCCTGGCCATTAAGCGCTACGCCAGCGACTATGTGGCCGAGCAGACCGTGTCCGTGGTGGCGCTGCCCAACGAAGAGATGAAGGGGCGCATCATCGGCCGGGAAGGCCGCAATATAAGAGCCCTGGAGGCGGCCACCGGTGTGGACATCATCATCGACGACACCCCGGAGGCGGTCATCCTCTCCGCGTTCAACCCCATCCGCCGGGAAGTGGCCCGCCGCAGCCTGGAGCGCCTCATCTCCGACGGCCGCATCCATCCCGGGCGCATCGAAGAGATCGTGGACAAGGTCAACCAGGAATTGGAGGCCAATATTCGGGAAGCGGGGGAGGAGGCGGCGTTCGACGCCGGGGTCCACGGGCTGCATCCCGATCTCATCAGGCTGCTGGGGAAACTGAAGTTCCGCACCAGCTACTCCCAGAATGTCCTCAAACATTCGGTGGAAGTGTGTTATCTCACCGGCATCATGGCCGCGGAGCTGGGCATCAATGTCAAGCACGCCAAGCGGGCCGGCCTCCTCCACGACATCGGCAAGGCCGTGGATCAGGAGTCGGAAGGGGTCCATGCCCTCATCGGCGCGGACCTGGCGAAGCGTTTCGGAGAATCCCCCAAGGTGGTGCACGCGGTCGCGGCCCACCACGAGGACGTGCCCCCGGAGAGTGTGCTGGCCGTGCTGGTCCAGGCCGCAGACACCCTGTCCGGGGCCCGGCCCGGGGCCCGGCGGGAGATGTTGGAGACCTACGTGAAACGTCTGGAGGACCTGGAGAAGGTCGCCCGCTCTTTCAACGGCATCAGCAAATCCTACGCCATCCAGGCGGGCCGGGAAATCCGCCTCATCGTGGAGAGCGACAAGGTCAACGATGAAGAATCGGCCCTCCTCTGCCGGGAAGTAGCCAAGAAGATCGAGCAGGACCTCACCTATCCCGGGCAGGTCAAGGTCACCGTCATCCGGGAGACCCGGACCGTGGAATACGCCCGTTAAGGCGCGGCCATGAATGTCCTGTTTATCGGCGACGTGGTGGGCGCGCCGGGCCGCCGGGCCCTGGAAGAACTCCTGCCCCGGGTGGTGGACCGCCACTATATCGACCTGGTGATCGTTAACGGGGAAAACGCGTCCGGGGGCCTGGGCATCACCCCCCAGGTGGCGGACCAACTCCTGGGCCAGGGAATTGACGTCCTCACCAGCGGCAACCACATCTGGAAACACAAGGAGATCATCCCTTACCTGGAAGCCACGGACCGCCTGATCCGCCCCGCCAATTACCCTCCGGAGACCCCGGGACGGGGCTACGCTATCGTCGAAACCGCGGCCGGTGAGCCCGCGGCGGTCATCAACCTGGAAGGGCGGGTCTTCATGAACCCCCTGGAGTGCCCTTTTCGCACCGTGGACCGGGTTTTGGCGGCCATCCCCCGGGAAGTCAAAGTCATCCTGGTGGATATGCACGCGGAGGCCACCAGCGAAAAGCAGGCCATGGGCTGGCACCTGGACGGCCGGGTCAGCGCGGTGGTGGGCACCCATACCCACGTGCAGACCGCGGACGAGCGCATCCTGCCGGGAGGCGCGGGCTACATCAGCGACGCGGGTATGACCGGACCGGTGGATTCGGTCATCGGCATGAAAAAGGAGATTATCCTGGAGCGTTTCCTCAGCCAGCTTCCCCAGCCCTTCAAGGTGGCCACCCAGAATATCCAATTGCAGGGCGTGATTTTGAAGATCGACCCCCAGGGCCGCTGCCTGGAGATCAGCCGGGTACACTTGCCGTTGAAATCCTGAGCCTCGGAACCTCATGGGTGGCGATCAATAATTCTTTCGACATTTTAATACCAAATTCGCATTGACATGCCCCAAAGTATGAATCGGCGTTCATCTGCGTTTATCGGCGGTTAAATATTAACCGCCGATGCACGCCGATAGTTGTTGTGCCATAAAAGTACCTGCAATCTCAGAAATATAAGAAATTTACCTACACGCCTGTCAGAAATACCCTTATTTTCCTTACTATTCTTGATTTTTCTTTGATTCTCGCCATTCTCTGATTTAATCTTTTTTATCATCCAAGAAAATTGGAAAGGACTCTTCATGAAGATTCACGAATACCAAGGCAAAGAATTGCTCAAAAAATTTCACGTGCCCGTGCCTAACGGCGGGGTGGCGGAGACCCCGGAGGAGGCCCGCCAGGTGGCCGAGGCCCTATTGGAAGGCCCTTTTGTGGTCAAGGCCCAGATCCACGCCGGGGGCCGGGGCAAAGGCGGCGGCATTAAGACCGCGGCCACCCCGGAGGAGGTGGAGCAGGCGGCCCGGCAGATCCTAGGCATGACCCTCGTCACCCCCCAGACCGGCCCTGAAGGCCGCCTGGTGAGCCGGGTGCTGGTGGAGCAGGCCCAGGAGATCGATCGGGAGCTCTACTTGGGCATCGTGGTGGACCGGGGCCTGGGGCGCCCGGTGATCATGATGAGCGCCGCCGGCGGCATGGAGATCGAAGAAGTGGCCGCGCGCACCCCGGAGCTGATTATCAAGGAGGCCGTGGACCCCACTGCGGGGCTGATGTCCTATCAGGCCCGGAACCTGGCCTTCGGCGTGGGCATAGGGGCCCATCTGCTCCGGCCCGCGGTGAGCTTCATCGAAAACCTCTACCGGCTCTTCGCGGCCCTGGACTGCTCCCTGGCGGAGATCAACCCCCTGGTGGTCACTAAAGGAGGGGAGATGCTGGCCCTGGACGCCAAGATCAACCTGGACGACAACGCCATGTACCGCCACAAAGACCTGGCTGCCTTGGAAGACCCGGAGGAGATGGACCCCTTGGAGCACGAGGCCCGGAAGCATCACCTTAACTATATCCGCCTGAGCGGCAACGTGGGGGCCATGGTTAACGGCGCGGGCCTGGCCATGGCCACCATGGACCTGATCAAGGCCGCGGGCGCGGAGCCGGCCAATTTCCTGGACGTGGGCGGCGGCGCCAGCGCGGAGATGGTCACCAACGGCTTCCGCATCATTCTCGGGGACCCCAACGTCAAGGGAGTGCTCATCAACATCTTCGGGGGCATCCTCCGGTGCGACGTCCTGGCCAACGGGGTGGTGGAAGCGGTGAAAACCGTGCAGGTAAAGGTGCCCATCATCGTCCGCCTGGAGGGGACCAACGTGGAGCAGGGGCGGGAGATTTTGGCCAACTCCGGCTTAAAATTCACCGTGGCCACGGACATGGGGGACGCCGCCCAGAAGGTTGCGGCCTTGGTGGGGTGAGAAGAGAAGATTGGGGGAGGGGGCTAAGGGCCGCAGGCCCTTACCCCCTCCCCCAAAAACGGGGCTAAAATGCACGGCGAGATCATCGC
>JACQYN010000064.1 GCA_016208235.1 Deltaproteobacteria bacterium | reverse complement strand
GGGTCACAGACCCCTGCCCCCACCATCAAGCTCCCTCCCCCAACGCCTTATTGAGTAATGCTTGATCGGCGATAGGTCCTCGTTGATTTCATAGACCAGGGGGAAGATTTAAAATGAAATAAAAGGCATATAAAGGCTCACCGACCTACCGTTCTAAACTTCAATCCCGAGGTTTCCTACTTCCACAAGTGGCAAGCCGATGCAACCTTTGAGCATTTTATACAAAGGCTTAAGGTTATCCAGGTTGTTCAAAAGTATAACACCGCTGCGGGCTTGGCCTTCGTGCTCGGCGTTGATGACTATGTGCGCTTCCAGGTCTGCGGTTTCCCTCTTTAGCCTTGCGTCAGTCAGCATCCATTCCTTGCCGCTCAAAAACATATTGGCCTTTCTATTGCTTGCTCCCCCATTACGTGACCAGACAAGGGTCCATGTCAAATCTCTTAGTCTCATATAAAACCTTCCTATTGGTTTTTTCGGAGACTTACAGGATTGTCAGTAGCCAGTAGTCAGTAGTCAGTAGTCAGAAAAAGAATTGAACACACTGACAACTGACCACTGGCTACTGACCACTAATATGCGGGTTGGGGAGAGGGGGATGTGGGGTCCTCAGGACCTGGTCCCTCCCCCCACAACACACCGCGCTTACGGCCACACCGGCGCGCCGGCGGACTTGACCTCTTTTTTCCAGGTTTCCTCCACCAGCTTCACCACATTCTCGGGCATGGGCACATAGTGGAGGTTTTTAGCCATGTCGCCGCCATGCTTGTAGGCCCAGGCGAAGAACCTGAGGACCTCTTTGGCCTTCTTGGCGTCGGGCTGATCCTTGTGCATCATGATATAAGTGGCGCCGACGATGGGCCAGCTCTTTTCCCCGGGCTGGTCGATGAGCATCAGGGAAAAGCCCTTGGGGGCCTTGGACCAATCGGCGCTGGCCGCGGCCGCCTGGAAGGTGTCCAGATCCGGTTGCAAGAACTTTCCGGCCTGGTTCTTCAGGGAAACATGGGGAATCTTGTTTTGAAGCGCGTAGGCATATTCCACGTAGCCGATGGAGCCGTTCACCGCCTTCACCTGGCCGGCCACCCCTTCATTGCCTTTGCCGCCGATAGAGTTGGGCGCCGGCCACTTCACCGCTTTCCCGGCTCCCACTTTTTCCTTCCATTCCGGGGAGACTTTCGCCAGGTAGCTGGTGAAGATAAAGGTGGTGCCAGAGCCGTCGGTGCGGTGCGCCACGGTGATGGCCTGGGCGGGGAGCTTAGCGTCGGGGTTGAGCTTCTTGATGGCCGGGTCGTCCCACTTGCTGATCTTGCCCTGGAAAATGGCGGCCAGGGTGGGGCCGTCCAGCTTGAGTTCACCGGCCTTCACTCCCGGGACATTGAACACCGGCACCACACCGCCCATGACGGTGGGGAACTGGATCAGCCCAACCTGGTCCAGGTCCGCGGGCTTGAGGGGCTCATCGGTGCCGCCGAAATCCACGGTCTTGGCCTTGATCTGGGCGATGCCGCCCCCGGAGCCGATGGATTGATAATTGATTTTAACCTTGGTGAGCTCATGATATTTGTGGGCCCATTGGGAATAAACGGGATAGGGGAAAGAAGCCCCGGCCGCATTAATGGTAACGGTTTGAGCCTGAGCCCAGGGCGCCGCTGCCAGCAACCACAGAGCAGCCAAAATAAGCGGTAATCCCTTCTTCATTAGCATTCTCCTTAATTCGTTTGAGCGGGCCGAACCGGCCTGTTAAGAAAAGGATAGTGCAAGAATGTTAGAGAATGATTAGCTAATGGTTAATCTTTCGATAAATTTGGGGAACATTTAGGAAGTTTAGTCTGGCAGGAGATGCAGAGAAAAAACACTCCCCTTCCCCGGGGTGCTGGCCACTGTTACCTTGCCGTTGTGGGCCTGGGCGATGTGCTTGACGATGGCCAGACCCAGGCCGGTCCCCCCAAACTGGCGGCTGCGGCCAGGGTCAACCCGGTAGAAACGCTCAAAGAGCCGGGGCAGGTGCTCCGGGGCAATCCCACTGCCCTGGTCCCGGACCCGGACAATCACTTCCGGGCCTGAACGTTCCGCCTCCACCCGGACCTCCCGGTCCCTCTCGCTGTATTTAATGGCGTTGTCCACCAGGTTCACCAGCGCCTGCTCCAGCAGGGGCGCATTGACCCGGGCCCGGAGAGCGTCCGGGCAGTGCAGGTTGACGGCGATCTCCCTGGCTTTCGCCTTGGGCTCGCACACCTCAATGGCCGCGGCCAACACCCCCTTGATCCTTTGCGCGGTCAGGAAAATTTGCCCCCGTTCGGCGTCCTTTTCTATCCGGGACAGGCTCAATAAGTCATCGATAATCTCATTGAGGCGCTCGGTCTGCCGGGCAATAATGCGCAGAAAGTTCTCCGCGTTTTCCGGCTCCCGGATGGCCCCGGCCAACAGGGTTTCCACGAAGCCCTTGATGGAGGTTATAGGAGTCTTCAATTCATGGGAGACGTTGGCCACAAAGTCCCGGCGGACGTGCTCCAGCCGGCGCAGATGGGTGACGTCGTGGAGCACAATCAAGACGCCGAGACTGGTCCCGGCCTGGTCCCGGAGAGAAGTGCCGTGGGCCTGGAGAATCTGCTCACCCTTATTGACCTCCACTTCCCTTTCAATGGGGTCCTTGGCCGACAGGGTGCGGTTGATGAACCACCGCAACTCGGAGTCCTGGACAATTTCCTGGATATTTTGGTCCAGCGCGGCTTCCGGGTCCACCCCCAGCAAACGGGCCCCTGCCCGATTCAAGGCGATAAGGCGCTGCTTTGCGTCGATGGCCAGGACTCCCTCGATCATGCTGGAGAGCACCGCCTCCTGCATCTGCCCCTGCCGGATGAGGGCATTGATGCGGTCTTCCAATTTGCCGGCCATGTCATTCAGCACCTCGGCCAGGCTGGCTAACTCATCCGTTGTAGGAATGGGCAGCTTCCGGCTCAGGTCGCCCTGGGCAAAGCGCAGCGCCCCCCTTTTGAGATTTTCCAGGGGATCGCTGAGACGCCTGGAAATGAAAAAACTGAGCAAGGCCACCACCAGGGCAATGGCCACACCCCCCAGGACTATTTGGAAGTAGTAAGCCCGGAGGGCCTGGTCAATGGCGGTCATGGGCAGAGAGGCCCGTACCACCCCGACTATCTTATCCCGGCCTTTCACCGGGACGGCCACGTACATCTGGTTGTGCCCCAGGGTGAAGCTGAACCTGGTGGCTACCCCCACCCGGCCGGTCATGGCCTCGCGAAATTCCGGACGGTCCCCGTGGTTATCCATCCGGCCCGGGTCTTCTTCGGTGTCCCCCAGGACTTTCCCGGAGGGGAGAATCACGGTCAGGCGGGTTGAGGTGGTCTTTCCCAGATCCTTGCAGAGCTTATCCACCCAGGCTTCATTCTCCAGTGCGGCTCTCTCGCCGATCCGGCTCTCCACCAGGCGGGCCCGGGTTTCCAGGTCGGCCGCGGTTTGCTGCAGGTAGAACAAGCGCCAGGAACGGGCGGAATACCAGGTGACCGCCACCAAGGTGACCAGGGTGACCAGGAGAAAGAAAGGAAAGAGATGCCAGAGCAGCTTCGGACGGCGCATGGTTATCCTCGAAAGCGGTAGCCTACCCCCCGGACGGTTTCCAGATATTTCCCGCAAAGGCCCAGTTTTTTTCTTAAACTGACGACTTGCACGTCCACCGAGCGGTCGGAGGCCGGATAATCGTCGCCATGGACCCCTTTGACGATCTGGTCCCGGGAAAAGACCCAGCCCGGGCGGCTCGCCAACATATAGAGGAGGCGAAATTCGGTTACCGTCAAGTCCAAGGGCCGGTCGGCCACCGTTGCCTCGTGGCGTCCCGGGTGAATGACCAGCTCATGAATCTTCAAGGGCGCCGCCTCGGCGAGAGGCTCCGCGTGCCGGCGGCGCAGTGCGGTCCGCACCCGGGCCAACATCACCCGGGGACTGAAGGGCTTGGTGATATAATCGTCGGCGCCCAATTCCAGGCCGGTGACGATGTCCGCCTCTTCTCCCTTGGCAGTGAGCATGATAATGGGGATCTGGCCGGTCCGGGCTTCCCGTTTAAGCCGGCGGCAGACTTCCAGGCCGTCCACTCCCGGCAGCATCAAATCCAACAAGACCAGGTCCATAGCTCCGGATTTCAGATTTTTTAAGGCATCTTCCCCGGAAGTAACCCCGGTGACCTGATAACCTTCCTTGGCCAGGTTATATTTGAGCAATTGCAGTATGTCTTCGTCATCTTCGACGACCAGGATCCGCTCCTTAGCCATCCCTCTGCTCCCAACCTCTTAAAGATCTAGACGACCCACGGGAAAAAGCCCGGATTCTTTTCGGCTTTCCTAATGTAAGTCCCGGATTTCCGCCAATGTCAACTCCCAAGGGAAAAAACTAATCAAAAAATAACCAGATGTTAACAAAAGTCAAATAAAGGATGGCCGCATAGAATCCACCATTAATACCAAGTTGCAATCAAAAGGCACGGAATTGTAGGGGCGCACCCGCGTGTGCGCCCGCATTAGGGCGGACACATGGGTCCGCCCCTACAAGAAAATTGTCGTTTGATTGCGACTTGGTATAAGGTGGAGTAGTTATGAACCGGTGGGAAAAGGCTCCCGGCCCGGCCTTGGCGCACCTAGGCCGGGGCGGTGGTCTTTTCTGTCATTCCGAGGAAGTGATGCGACCGGCGGCACAGGCTGGAAAGCCTGCGCCACCCTTTGCAGGGAATCTGGCTATATAAGAATGTTGGTAAGTCGCGCAGAAGTTTACGGCTGGAACGCTTCTTTTGCAGCTAACGGGGCGTTAGGTCCCGGGATGGCTTAGGCTCCGAGGTACGGTTCGAATTCCAAACCAGCCGCGGGCAGAACTTGGAAGGTTTGCAGCAGGTCTTTGGCCCCCTCCTTCCACACGGACCCGCACTTATAACAGATCCGCTGCAGATGGGGAAAAGGTCTTATGTCGTAATAAGAGGCAACCAGCCAATGGCCGCAATTTTTGCAATCACCTTGCATGGGTGCCGCCCTCCGCCGGAATGGCTCTCCCGGTATCTCCAGCCCCGTAATCACCGGGTCCCCCCGGCCAGACGCAGCCGCCGCATTTGATCTCGCGGCCGCCCCTGCCCTGGAGTGGGGAACATTGGGGCTATCTCTGGAACTGGACAAACCTCTCCATCACTTCAATTCTTTTCTAATCAAGGACCATGCCAGGGAAGGGCCTAACTTAACACAGGCTTTTTACAGGACAATTCTGCTAAGGGGGGATTTTCAGGAAAATATAGGGAACAAAATTAATCCAAATTAATTAGACTTTGGCACTAAATTGTTCCCTAATTTATTGGAGGTGGGATAGGGATCTTAGTCCGCCAACTCTCTCCCGCCTGGCGGCACCAGGCCGAAGCGTTTGATCTTGCGGCGCAGGGTGTTCTTGTTGATGCCCAATTCCCGGGCCGTAGCCAGGCGGCGCCAATGGTGGCGTTCCAGGGCCTCCCAGAGCACCCGTTTCTCCTGTTCTTTCAGGGTCAGGCCGGAAGCGGCCGGCCCGAGATGGTTTTCGCGATGGAAGTGGTCCGGCAAATGCTCGGGGAGGATTTGCCCTTGGGGGCAAAGGATGAACGCGTGTTCGATGGCGTTTTCCAGTTCCCGGATATTTCCCGGCCAGTCATGGTACATGAAAATGGCCATGGCTTCGTAACTCAGCCCGGAAATCCTCTTGTTCTGCAGCTTGTTGAAACGGTCGATGTAGTGCTCAACCAACAGAGGGATGTCCTCTTTGCGTTCGGAAAGAAGGGGCAGTTTCAGTCTGACCACGTTAATGCGGTAATAGAGGTCTTTGCGGAACTGCCCGGCCTCCACCATTTGGGCCAGATCTTTATTGGTGGCCGTGACAATGCGCACGTCTGCCTTGATACTCTTGGACGACCCCAGGGGGGTATAGGCCCGCTCCTCCAGAACCCGGAGCAGCCGCGTTTGCAGGGCCGGAGAGATATCGCCGCATTCGTCTAACAAGAGGGTACCCCCCTCCGCCATGGCGAAGCGGCCCTGGCGATCCCGCCTGGCATCCGTAAACGCGCCCGCGGTATGGCCGAAAAGTTCGGATTCCAGCAAGGTATCGGGCAGCGCCCCGCAATTCACCGCCACAAAGGGACCCTTGGCCCGGAGGCTCAAGTTATGCAAGGCCCGGGCGATGAGCTCCTTCCCGGTGCCGCTTTCTCCCTGGATCAACACCGTGGAATCGGTGCGGGCGATATTCGGCAGGAGGTCGAAAATCTTTTGCATCAAGGGCGACTTGGAAATGATGTCTCCCAGGCGGTACTGGCGGGTGATTTCCCGGCGCAACTCCTCCACCAGGCTCAAGTCCCGAAAGGTCTCCACCGCGCCGATGATCTGGCCCGCCTCATCTTTTAAGATGGCGGTGCTGACGCTGATGGGAATCTCTTTGCCGTCGGCCCTGAGGATTTTGACCTGCCGGTTTACCACCGGCTCCCCCGTCTCCATGGTGAGCCCCATGATGCAGGCGCTTTCACAGACCTTGGCCCGGAACACGTCGCAACAGAAACGGCCCAAGGCCTCGGCTGCCGGAACCCCGGTGATCTCCTGGGCCGCGCGGTTGAAAAAGGTGATGCGCCATTCGGGGTCAACCGTGAATACGCCATCCGCGATGCTGTCTAAGATGATGGTGTTCTGGGGGGGTAGATCAAACGGGGAACTGGCGGGGCCGGGCTTCCGCTGACGCCCGTTTGAGCATTTATGTTTTAACTCGGAAATCGGTTTTGGATTTTCAAGCATAATTTTTCCAAAGCCTTGCAAGCGCCTGTTTTTTCTATTATAACAAATCCCCTGGAAAATGGCATCATTCTGTACCCACGGCTTTGGCCGAAAAAATCGCCTCATAAAACCATCAATCATGGGCCTTTGGCCGCCACCCCGTATTGCGAGGAGGCGAGAGTCAGTATCATTCTTGGCGAATTTTCCTTCAGTGCCATTCCTGCCTTTGACAGTCGAGTTCACCATGCTTATCAATATAGAGAATGCGGCCGGTCTGGTTTCCGGCCTTTCCCCAAACTCATCAACGGCAGCGAGGACCGTATGTTGGAGCGGGTTTTAGAGAAGCTATTGTGGTTGGGGCATTCTTCCTTCGTCTATGAGGGGGATCCGTTAATCTATTTTGATCCCTTTGCCTTGCACCGCCTCAGGCCGGCGGACATTATCCTCGTGAGCCACGACCATCCGCACCACTGTTCCCCGGTGGACATCGACAAGGTGAGACGGACGCACACCGTCATCCTGACGGACGAACACGCCGCAAAGCATATCACTCCTCCCGTTATCGTCATGGCGCCGGGGCAACAAGAAACCGTGGGGGACTTCCTCATTGAGGCGGTGCCCGCCTATAACCTGCACCTGAGTTTTCACCCCCAAAGCAAGGCATACCTGGGTTTCATCGTCACCCTGGAAGGGCTGCGCCTCTACTATGCAGGTGATACGGATTTCATTCCCGAGATGCGGGATCTCAACGTAGACATCGCCCTGCTGCCCATTTCCGGTTTCAACGTGATGAACGCCGCCGAAGCGGCCCAGGCGGCCCTGGCCTTGCACCCGCAGGTGGCCATTCCCATGCATTACGGAACGGACTATGCCACCCTGGAGGACGCCGAGCGCTTCCGGGCCCTCTTGGACGGCAAGGTGAGGGTGGAGATCCTGTCCAAAAGTTAGGATGATCCTGGTAATTAGAATACTCTTGCGCCTTTGCGCCTTGGCGTCTTTGCGTGAGATATAAATAAAGAAACGATCTTTTTAACTTGCCAAGCTGCGATCGGGTCAACCCTGAAGGCTCAAAAAAATGAACCGCGGCCGCAAGCTGACGGCCCGCCATGGGAGGGGAGATGTTCGGAAAGCGCATCAAGTTATTTAATCTCCTGGGCTTTGAGGTCCGGGTGGAGGGGAGCTGGCTCATCATCGCCGGCTTAATTGTCTGGTCTCTGGCCGCGGGACTCTTCCCTTATCTTTATCCCTACCTTTCCCCCGAAACTTACTGGCTCATGGGCGCCGCAGGAGCGGTGGGGCTGTTTCTCTCCATCATCTTCCATGAGTTTTGCCACTCTCTGGTGGCCAGACGCTTTGCCATGCCCATAAAAGGCATCACCCTGTTCATTTTCGGCGGGGTGGCAGAGATGGCGGACGAGCCCCCTACGGCCAGGGCCGAATTCTATATGGCGGTGGCCGGGCCTTTGTCCAGTATCTTCATGGCTGGAGTGTTTTATTTACTCTATCTCTGGGGCAAGAAGGGCGGCTGGCCCGTGCCGGTAATCGGGGTGACCGGCTACCTTGCCTGGATTAACGGCTTGCTGGCCGGCTTCAATCTTTTGCCCGCTTTCCCCTTAGACGGCGGACGCATCCTGCGCTCCTTGCTGTGGTGGAGCAAGAACAACCTCCGGTGGGCCACCCGGATCTCTTCGGGGATCGGCGCGGCCTTCGGTATCCTCTTCATCGTCCTCGGGGTGCTGCAGATCCTTAGGGGAAATTTCATCGGCGGCTTGTGGTGGTCCTTGATCGGCATGTTTCTCCGGGGCGCGGCGCAAATGTCCTATCAGCAGCTCGTGATGCGCAAAGCTTTGGAAGGGGAGCCGGTAAGCCGTTTTATGAACCCCCACCCGGTGACCGTGGCGCCTTCCCTCACGGTGAAAGAGCTTGTGGAAGATTATATTTACAAATACCATTTCAAAATGTTTCCGGTGATGGAAGGCGAACAGGTGTTGGGGTACATCACCACCCGGCAAGTAAAGGAGGTTCCCCGGGAGGAGTGGGAGCGGGAAACTGTGGGTCACCTGGCGGCGCCATGTTCTTCCGAAAACACCATTACTCCGGATACCGATGCCGTCCAGGCCTTGGCCCGCATGAATCAAAGCGGCAGCAGCCGCTTGTTGGTGATCGACCAGGGCCGCCTGAAGGGCATCGTCACCTTAAAGGACCTGTTAAACTTCATCTCTCTGAAAGTGGAACTGGAGGAATAGGGCTTCAAAGCCTGGGGATATAAACGGGGAGGACTTAAAGGAGGGGGGTTATAGGGGATTAAAATTCCATTACTAACATCGCCAACCAAAAGCCATGGCCGAGATTGGCGCTAAGCTATGCAGGCTTTTATTTCGTTTTATGGCCACCATCTTCAGAAACGCGCCCAAAATCATCAGCGAAGCGAATGATGTCATCCTCTCCCAGATACGAGCCGGTCTGCACTTCGATGATGCGGAGAGGCTCCTGACCTTGATTCTCCAAGCGATGCGGCGTCTTCAACGGTACAAAGACACTTTCATTGGTGGACACTTCCCTCATTTCCTCGCCGATGGTAATTAGGGCCTTGCCCTGCACCACCACCCAATGTTCGGCCCGGTGCTCATGGAGCTGTAAGCTCAGGCGCTTGCCCGGATCCACCACCACCTGTTTGACTTGAAAACCCGGGCCGGTGTCGATCACCGTGTAAGAGCCCCAGGGGCGCTTAACCGTGGGGTGCTGCACGGACTCAAAATAATTTTGGCGACTGAGCTCCGCCACCAGGTCTTTCACCTGTTGGGTCCGCCTCCGGTGGCAGACCAAGGTGGCGTCTGCAGTACTCACCACCACCAAGTCCTGGAGACCTAGGGTGGCCACCAGTCGGTTTTGGGAGAACACCAGGGAGTTCCGGCTGTCCAGGTCCAGGGCTCGGCCCAAAATGACGTTGCCATTTTCATCTTGGGGGAATAGTTCATGGAGAGCCCCCCAGGAGCCCACATCCCTCCAGCCCATGTCCACCGGCACCACGGCCACGTTGTCCGCCTTTTCCATGATCCCCTGATCCAGAGAAACGTCGGGAAGACGTTGATATACCTCAGCCAGCGCGGCCGGATCGGCGGCGCTGAAGAGGGGCAGACACGCGGCCAGGTCTGGCAGATGACGGTCAAAAGCCTCCAGGAGAACGTCCCGGCGAAAGAGAAAGATGCCGCTGTTCCAGTAATAACCCCCTTCTGCCAGAAAGGCCTGGGCCCGCTCCAGATCAGGCTTCTCGATAAAACTCTGAGCCCGAAAGCCAAGTCCGTCAGGTTGCAAAGGCTCGCCCACCTTGATGTAGCCGTAGCCGGTATCCGGATGGGTGGGGGTGATGCCAAACGTCACCAGGTAACCGGCCTCCGCCAGGTCCGCCCCCCGGTCCAGGGCCTCAAAAAACCTCTCCTGATCGTCAATGTAGTGGTCAGCCGGGAAGACCGCGATAATATCCCGCTTGGCGTCCGGGCCCATCAAGGCCGCAGCCAACGCCACCGCCGGCGCGGTGTTCCGTCCCTCAGGCTCCACCTCCAGATGGATCTGCTGCCAGCCCTGTCGATAAAGATCCAAGCGGATGACCTCCGCCTGGGCGGCATTAGTTACCACCGCCAGGCGCTCCAGGGGAATACGGGGCAGAAGGCGTTTGATGGTGGTCTGGAGAAGGGAGTCGGAACCCAGTAGCCGCAGGATCTGCTTGGGATATTGGGTGCGGCTCAGGGGCCAGAAGCGTGATCCCGAACCGCCGGCCAGAATTACTCCGAACAGAGGATGGGAGGAGGTCGCGCTCATGGGTTTACCCCGCGATCTGCCGGTTCTTCGGTCAAGGCCGCTTACCAGCCTGGGCCGGATGCTCACCGGAGATCGGAAGATG
>JACQYN010000251.1 GCA_016208235.1 Deltaproteobacteria bacterium | reverse complement strand
GAAAAATTATTACGGCTTCCTGGGGGGTCGGCGTAACGTCTTCCATCAGGACATCAACGGCATCATCACCGAGCTGGCGCTCCTGCTCAAGCCCACCCTCTGCGTCCTGGACGGCACGGTAAGCATGATGACCAACGGCCCCACCGGCGGGTCACTGTCCGATCTGAAAGACACCGGCACCCTGGTGGTCTCCACCGACCCGGTGGCCGCGGACGCGGTGGGCGTGGAACTGCTGGGGCGAACCCTTGCCGACGTGCCCTATATCCAGATGGCTGGGAAAGCGGGTGCGGGCCAGGCCGATTATCGTTCCCTCAACCCGGTGCTCCTGGACACCAGGACTTAAGATCATGATTTTTTAAAAATGTTAACGTTTCCAGCCGCCCCCCTCACCCCACCCCTCTCCCCCCGCCTTCTGTTTGGCAGGAGAAGGGTAACACATGGAGGCGGGGGGAGAGGGTGTTATTGAAGATCTCTTCCGTTTATTAAGAGGAGCAATACTGAGGTTACTAATTTTTTTCCCTCCTACTGAACGGGCTATCGCTTGTCCATAAGTTCATATCTTATGGATATGCCATATTATTTCCCTCTCCCCCCTTGGGGGTAGATGGCAGGGTGAGGGGGGGAGGGTGAAGCAGGAATTAAATCTCTTTTCCCGCTCCCATTAAATACATTATCGAATTTATGAAATAGAATCATAATTCTCAGCCCAAAACCCATGCGCATCGTCACCGTCCGCCGGATCAGCCAAGCCTTCTTCCTGGTGCTCTTCCTGTGGTTCTGCATCACCGCCACCCCCTGGGCGCCGCCTGGTGGCAGTTGCGGGGCTGGCCCATCAACTGGATCCTGGAACTGGACCCCCTCACCGCCCTATCCACCGCCCTGGCCACCGGCACGCTGTATAAAACCCTGACCTGGGCCCTGGTCACCATCGCCCTCACTCTGTTCGTAGGCCGCTTCTTCTGCGGCTTTGTCTGCCCCCTGGGGAGCATCAACCAGTTCACCGGTTGGCTGGCCCGGCGGGGTCTGGGCCCCGGCGCCCGGGTGGAAGCCAATCGCCACCGCCGCGCCCAGTCCTGGAAATACTATCTCTTAATCTTCTTGCTATTCCTGGCCCTTATGGGCTCGGTGCAGACCGGGGTATTTGACCCTCTGCCCCTGCTGCACCGCAGCGTGAATTTGGCCCTCCTCCCCCTGGCCGACTCCCACCTGGGCGCGCTCAGCGATGAGCCCCGCTCTTACGCCTCGGTCTGGCTCATCGGCTTTTTGCTCTTGGCGGTGGTGGGCCTGAACCTGTTTCTCCCCCGGTTCTTTTGCCGCTTCGCCTGCCCCCTGGGCGCGCTTTTCGGCCTCTTGAGCCGCTTCACCCCCTGGCGCCTGGGCAAGACCGCGGACACCTGCGGCGATTGCTGCCTCTGCGAGCAATACTGCGAAGGCGCCTGCCGGCCCGCAAGCAAAAAAATAGGGACACTTCCTATTTTTCTAGGCAAACCTAACACCCCGGGGAAAATGATAGTAAAAATAGGAAGTGTCCCTATTTTTCTATTTTTCCCTGCAACTTGGGACTTGGAACCTTGAACTTTGAACTTTTCGAAGCGTCACACGAGGAGGTGGCAATCATGAAACGGAATACAAAAGCCGGCCTGACCCGCCGGGAATTCGTGAAGACCGTGGGCCTCGCCGGCCTGGCCGCCGGAACCGGCGCTTCCCAGGCCATGGCCGCGCCGGAGCCGCAAGCCGGAGCCAAGGCCGCGACCGTGCCCAAACGCAAACTGGGAAAGACCGGCGCGGAAGTGTCCATCCTCAACCTGGGAGGCATGTTCGACACCATCAACAACCAACTCCTCCTTAAGCAGGCCCGGAAATGGGGGGTCACCTACTGGGACACGGCCGAGTCTTACGGCAACGGCCTGAGCGAAGAGGGGTTCGGCCGCTTCTTCGCCCGCAACCCCGGCGCCCGCCAGGAGATCTTCCTGGTCACCAAGCTCGTGCCCAAGGGCGGGAACCTCACCGAACGTTTGGAAAAATCTCTGAAAAGGCTACAGACGGATCACGTGGATCTCTTCTTTATCCACGCCATCTGCGGTATCGATGAGATGACCCCGGCCATCAAGGATTGGGCCGCGGCCATGAAGAAGGCGGGAAAATTCAAAAACTTCGGCTTCAGCACCCACACCAGCATGGAGGATTGCCTGGCCGGCGCGGCCAAGCTGGACTGGATCGACGCGGTGATGATGACCTACAATTTCCGCCTCATGCACACCCCCAAGATGCAGGAGGCCGTG
The DNA here is from genome assembly GCA_016208235.1 of Deltaproteobacteria bacterium. Classification (GTDB taxonomy): domain Bacteria; phylum Desulfobacterota; class Desulfobaccia; order Desulfobaccales; family 0-14-0-80-60-11; genus SURF-52. The sequence continues at coordinate 662 of JACQYN010000251.1, read as the reverse complement.
AACGCCTGCGTCAAGGCCGGGGTGGGCCTGGTGGCCATGAAGACCCAGGGCGGCGGGCCGGTGACCTGCGACAGCGAAGCCGAGCTGAAAATGGCGGGGCGCTTCCTGGAGAAGGGCTTCACGGATAAGCAAACCCGGCTCAAGGCGGTGTGGGAGAACCCCCAGATCGCCAGCATCTGCTCCCAGATGCCCAATCTGACCATCCTGGGAGCCAACGTGGCCGCGGCCCGGGACATGACCAAACTATCCCGGGGGGATTTCGACTCCTTGCGGGAGTATGCCCAGGAGACCGCCTGCGGCTACTGCGCCGGTTGCGGCCACATCTGCCTCTCGGCCGTGGGCGGGGCGGTGCCCGTGAGCGAAGTCATGCGCTGCCTCATGTACCACCAGGATTACGGCGAACCGGAACTGGCCCGGCTGACCTTCGCCGGGCTGCCCGCAGAAATCAGACAGCGCCTCACCGCGGTGGACTACACCCAGGCGGAGCAAGCCTGCCCCCAGGGCCTGGCCATCACCGCGCTCATGCGCCAGGCCACGGAGATGCTGGCATAGCATTAGTATATAAAAGGGACATTTCCTATTAAAATTAGGAAGTGTCCCTATTTTCATTAACTTGATATATGTCTCTAAGATCAATCCATAAATGTATCAATCGAAATGGG
>JACQYN010000247.1 GCA_016208235.1 Deltaproteobacteria bacterium | reverse complement strand
GGCTGATGTAATCCGTGATCCGGCTCCCTTTGGGAAGTTCTGCAATTGTCCGTGCCATCTGTGGTCCTCCTGTAATAGGTTGACACAGGATACCACAGATATATTATTAAGTGAACAGTATTACCCTAAATCCCCCTTTAAAAAAGGGGGACTTAAAAAGCCGCTGTCCGGATACCTCCCCAAATATTTACCACATAATTTATGAAGCATGACACTATCCACTGACCACTGGCCACTGCCTTCCCCTGCCCCTCCCCCCACAAACTCTAGACTCTCCCCCCATTGCCCTGCTTGAGCTTGCCCACGGCCTTGGTCAGCTCCAGCATCACACCGAGGCCCTGGCGGACCTCTTTGCTGCCCAGGCCCGCCAGCGCGCCCAGGGGGCCCAGGGGTTTCACCTCTTCCAGGCGCAACTCCAGGGGAATATCCAGGAGTTGGTTGAGGAATTGGATCATCTCCGGGTTGGACAGCTTTTTCAGGAACCCCAGGAAGAGGACAAAACCATCGCCCATGTCCGTGATTTCCTCCGGCCCGTAATGCGCCGCCACCTTGGCCCGCACCTCCAGCATAGCCTTGTAGGTGCGGAAGACGCCTTTGCGCTCCAGGTTATCCAGGTAGTCGATGAGATTGGGAACGGTGCTCTTCAGCATGGGTTCCATGGCGTTCCACAGGTCGATGAGGTTCTCCAGCTGCTCCAGGGCATAGGTGATGTTTCTGATGCTCCGGAGACCACGCTTCAACAGGACAAAAAAATCTTCCAATTGAAAGCCGAACTCCACGTCCCCCAGTTCCTCCATGAGAATCCGGAAAGCGGAGTTAAACAGGGGGGCGAGGTCTTTGCGCAGCTCCGCCGCGCTTTCCGAGGACTTCCTGAGAAATTGCAGCTCGCCTTCAATGCTCTCCAGCCGCGCCAGGATCATCTCTTCCGGGGTCATCTTCTTTGGAGACATAGCCTCACCCCCTTAACCATAGACGTGATAGACATGGCCCAGCATCTTGCCGGCCATGAACATCTGCGGCTCCAAGGGCAGTTCCTGGCCCTTGAGCATCATGTTGAAGTAAACCCATTTGAACATCATCTTGCCCCAGTAGTTGAAATAGGACTCGTCCAGCAGCGAAAAGGGTCCCAGGCCCGGAAAGGGATATTTCCCCGGCAGGGGCTCCACTTTGTAGTTGAAGTCGATGAGGCTGGCCTTTTCATAGCCGGTGACGATGAAGCAGGTGGAGTGGCCGTCATACTCCGGCAAGGGCTCCTGGCCGTCGATCTCCCGGATCAGATTTTCCACGATGATGTCCGATTCGTAGTGGGCCACGGCCCCGGCCTTGGAAGTGGGCACGTTGGTGGCGTCGCCCACCACGTACATATTTTCGTACTGTTTGGCCTTCAAGGTGCCGTGATCCGTGTCGATATAGCCCATGGGGTCGCTGATGCCGCTGTCGATGATGACTTGGGCCCCGAAGTTGGGGGGAATGGCCACCAGAAGATCGTAAGGGACCTCTTCGCCTTTGGCGGAGACAATGGTTTTGCCGCTCGCGTTCACTTCGGCGATATCAAAGTTCGGGGTTATCTTGATGTTTTTTTGCTCGCACAATTTGCCCAGGACCGCGGAAGCCACCGGCTTGGTGAAAGCTCCGGAGAGAGGTGTCACCAGTTCCAGTTCGATGTGCTCCCGAACTCCGTTCACCGTGAAGAACCAGTCGGCCATGAAGATGAACTCCAGGGGGGCCACCGGGCATTTGATGGGCATCTCGGCAATATTCAGGACGATGCGCCCCTTGCGGAAATACTTCCATTTCTTATACAGGGCCACCGCACCATCAGGGGTGTAATAATCGTGGACATTGCCCCGCCAGTCTTCCTTCATGCCCTCCACTTCATCGGGCACGATGCGGCAGCCGGTGCCCACTACCAGCCAGTCGTAGTCATAATGACCTTTTTTGGTCTTGACCCGTTTCTTGACCGGATCGATGTTGGTCACTTCATCCAGGACAAAATTGATTCCTTTGAGCACAAAATCCAGCTTGGGCTTGACGCAGTCTTTCAAAGTGTAAATGCCAAAAGGGATGAAAAGCCAGCCCGGCTGGTAATGATGCTGCCAGTCCCGATCGATGACGGTGATCTTCCATTCGGATTCCTCCAGCTTCTGCCGAATCTTGGTGGCGACCATGGTGCCGCCCGCGCCATAACCCAAAATTACCAGGTGTTTCATTAGCCGGCCCTCTTTGGTGTTTATGGTTAAATTGCAGGTTATTGCCCAGACGGATAAACGTTTTTTCCCCGTCGTCTGAGGTAGGGCAGAATCAACCAGGCTGATGAAAAAAAGCAACTCCGAGAATATTTCCCTCCTTAGTTGGTAGCAGGATAGCTAAGGCTTGAAAATCGGGGAAATTCTGATTTTCTTGTCAAAATTGTTCTTACACAAAATTAGTTTCATATTATTGTCTTGGAGTCAAGTGCTTATGAACTATTAAATCAGGAGCCGTTGCCGCCAATAAATGCAGCTTCAACTTTGATAATTTAGGTTATCCGGATTTGGCCCGGATATTTTTAGGCTCGCTATTTTTCAAAGATAACAACTGCTTGTGGGAATGCAACCGGGATGGCCTGTGCCGGCTCAGGCTAAACTTTTATGAACCACAAATGCCACATCCCCGAGGATAAAAAATCCCCCCCCCCTTTAGAAAAGGGGGGTTTAAAAAGTCCCCCTTTTTAAAGGGGGATTTAGGGGGATTTTGGTTTTCACGGTAAAGCCTGGGTCTATCGGATAATCCCGTTTGCAGGCGACGAGGATGTATCCCCCAGGGCTTTTATGGTATCTTCATCATGGGAACAGAAAATATGGACCGAAAAATCGAGGAGCGTCTCAAGTTATTGCAAGAGGTGGCAGCCAGGCTGGCCTTGCGGCGGGAAGACCTGGTGGCCGCGGCCGGGGAGGATATCGGCGCGCCCTGCCGCGTTGCCGGGATAGAAGTGGATTTGGCCATGGAGCATCTCCGGACCATGGAGGTGGAAGTCCCGCACGTGGAGGGTAAATCCCCTTACGGCACGGTGGCCGCCATCTTCCCTTACGACGCTGCGCCTGTAATGCTGGCCCGGGTGGGCGGGGCCGCGATTTTAGGGGGAAACCGTTTCCGTTTCAGCTTTTCCTCCCTAACTTTTTGCACAGCCCGGGTCATTTCCGAGGTGGTGGCCCCTTTCCCGGAGTTTGAGCCGGTGGTGGGCCTGGACAACCGCTCCTTCGGGGAGCAGTGCGTCCGGGACCCCCAGGTGCGGGTGCTCTTCATCTCCGGGGGCGGGGAGGTGGGCGCGGTTTACGCCCGGCAGGCCCAGGCCTTTGACAAGCTCTTTTTCGCCGGACCCAGCGGGCTGCCCCCGGTGATTCTTTTTCGGGACTCGCCCTTGGACAAAGCCGTGCCTTTTGTGGTGAGAAGGGCCTTCCTCAACGGCGGCCAGTACTGCACCACTTTGAAACGGGCCTATATCCACCGGGAAATCTACGAGGAGGCCCGGAAGCTGATCCTGGCCCAGATGGAGGAGATCCGGGTGGGGGACCCCGGCGACCCGTTGACCTGGATCGGCCCCATCAAGGTGGAGCGCACCCGGGCCCTCCTGGACCGAGCCCTGGCCGCGCTGGGGCATCCCCAATTCCTGGTCCCCTTCCAAAGGAACGGGGAATGGCAGGGGCCCTTTCTGGTGGAAACCCCGGAACCGCCCGAGGTGGAACTGTTCGGGCCGTTTCTGGCCCTGGTGCCGGTAGCTGGCGACCAGGAGGCCGTGACCCGGATCTTGGGGAGCCGCTACCCCTTCCTGGTGAGTTGGTTCGGCACCCCGCCCCCAGGCGCTAAAGATGCCCTGACAAAAACCTTCGGCATGGTCTATGACAACCCGGATTTCCTTTTCACCCCCTTGCGCCTGCCCTTCGGCGGCAAGGGGGAGAGCGGCTGGATTCTGGAAAATACCGATGGCGAATTGGTGAAGCGTGACGGGGCGTTTATCTACAGCGCCGAGTTGGTGAGGGGATAGTGAGCAGTAAGCAGTGAGCAGAGAGCAGTTGTTATAGGATGCGTCTTACGCACCAACAATTCATGTTTTAAAAAAGCGGATCGGGGCATAATTGGGGCGTGAGAAGCGCCTTACAGAAGACTTTGTTGTCGCCCGTTGTCGGGCCTTGTCCTTTACCCCTTCCTCCAAGATTAAATATGACTGAAAATTGTTCAGCTTCTTGGCCCCAGACTTATCAAGAGGCGGTGGCCCTCCAGGAAAAATTGCGCCATCGGGTCCAACTTGTCCCCTTGCCGCACCCCCCGCGCTTCGTGGCCGGCGCGGACGCCATTTGCGACCGGGAAGATCAGCGCATCTTCGGCGCTATTGCGGTTTACAGCTACCCGGAGCTGGAGTTGGTGG
>JACQYN010000063.1 GCA_016208235.1 Deltaproteobacteria bacterium | reverse complement strand
ATCAGGTTATAGCGGATGACTTTCCCTTCCCCCTCCGGCAATTTCACCCGCTTGCCCAGCCGGGGCAGATTTCTCCTGATCTCCTGATAGGTGGAGTATTCGTAAGTGAGGCAGCACATGAGCCGGCCGCAGATGCCGGAAATCTTGCTGGGGTTGAGGCTGAGCTGCTGTTCCTTGGCCATGCGCACGGACACCGGCTCGAAGTCGTGGAGAAAGGAGGCGCAGCACAAGGCCCGGCCGCAAATGCCTAAGCCCCCCACCATCTTGGCCCGGTGGCGGACGCCGATCTGGCGCAGCTCAATGCGGGTGCGGAACTCCTGCACCAGGTCCTTGACCAGGTCCCGGAAATCCACCCGCCCGGGCGCGGTGAAGAAAAAAACGATTTTGCTGGTGTCAAAGAGGCTTTCCACCTTGACCAGGTAGATGGGCAACTGGCGGACCGTGATGCGCTCCAGGCAAAAGCGGTTGGCCCGCTCCTCCACCTGGCGGTTCTTTTCGTCCTGGGCCAGGTCTTCGGGAGTGGCGGGGCGCACCAGGGGCTTGACTTTAGGGGTGGCCAGGGCGGGGTCCACGTCCCGGAAGATGGCCGTCACCTTGCCCAGGCCCAGGCCGTCATCCCTTTGAACCACCACCTGGTCCTGCAATTTCAACTCATGGGAGCCCAGATCCACCAGGCAGCATCTTCTTCCCGGCCCCAGGCAAACTTTAGCGAGATTCATATCTTAACCCTTGGCGCTGCAAGCGAAAACCCAGGATATCCAGGGTCAACTGCGGATTGAGATTGGCTTGCAACTGGCGGTGGGCCGCGGCCAGGGCCGCGAACCCGGCAAACCAGGTTTGGGGGCCGCCCTGCTTATTTTCCTTTTCCAGGTCCGGCAGGCAATCCTGATGGGCCAGGAGACGGCTGGGCGCGCCGGAGTTGAGGAGCAGCAGATCCCGGTACCACATCTGCGCCAGCAGTATAAAAAAATCCAATTCCTGGTTGTTTTTAGCGAGGCGCTTGGCCCAATCCAGCACCGCGGTGGCCGAGCCCCGGGCCAGTTTTTCCAGGTCTTCCAAAACCTGGCGGCGCTGCTTCGCCATTTCCTCGGGATTCAAGGTCAGGGCCCGCCCCAGGGAACCGCCGCTCAGGGCGGTGAGGAAGACCGCGTCCTCACGGCTCAGACCCCGCCGGGATTGGAGCTCCTGGACCACCAACGCGGAAGGGAGCGGCGTAAAGGCCATTTTCTGGCACCGGGAGACTATGGTGGGAAAGAGATCGGCATCGCTACCTGCTGCGAGGATCAGCAGATGCCGGGCCGGGGGCTCTTCCAGGGTCTTCAGCAGGGCGTTGGCCGCCGCGGGGTTCATAGCTTCCGCGGGCTTAATCAAAGCCACCCGCCAGCCTCCCTCCATGGGGGGATAAGCGGTGAGGCGGCGGAATTCCCGGATCTGCTCGATCTTGATCTGGGGCTGGCGGCCTTCGGAAGTGGGGCCGATCACCAGAAAGTCAGCATGGGTGCCCGCAGCCATCCGCCGGCAGGAGGGGCAGTCGCCGCAAGCGTCCCATCCATCCACCGGCCGGGCGCAGTTCAAAGCCGCGGCCAGGGCCCGGGCGACAGAGGCCCTGCCCACGCCCTCCGCCCCCAGGAAGAGATAGGCATGGGCCAACCGGTCCGCCTTCCAGGCCGCGCGCAGATGCCCCAGGACCCGGTCTTGGCCCAAAATCTCCCGGAAAAACATGGGAGCCGGCTGGGGCGGCGGTAGTGACGGAGATACCTGATCTTTCTTGGGAGTTGCCATATGATTGATAGTATTTCCTAAATCATCTTTCTATTCTGGTTCCCAAGCTGCGCTTGGGAACCCCTTTTATGCAAAGCTGCGCTTTGCGGCTTAATCTCTCTTAGATACCAGCAAGTACCCAAGCAAAGCTTGGCCCAAAATTGCGTTCCCAATCGCAGCTTGGAACGAGGGAAAAACTAACCCCTAACCCCTAACCCCTAACCCCTAATCCCTAATCCCTGCCTACTCCCACTCAATGGTGCTCGGCGGCTTGGACGAAATATCCAGCACCACCCGGTTGACTCGCTTCACCTCATTAATGATGCGGTTGGCCAGGTTAGCCAGGAAATCATGGGGGAGCCTACTCCAATCCGCGGTCATGGCGTCCACTGAGTCCACGATACGCAGAGCAATCACATACTCATAGGTGCGTTCGTCCCCCATGACCCCTACGGTGCGCACCGGCAGCAGCACCGCAAAACCCTGCCACACCTGGCGGTAAACGCCCGTGGCCTGCATCTCCTCCTGGACGATGGCGTCGGCCTCCCGGAGGATATCCAGCTTGTCCTGCGTGATTTCCCCCAGAATGCGGATGGCCAAACCCGGCCCCGGAAAGGGATGGCGCCAGATGAGGCTGTCGGGCAGACCCAGTTCCTGGCCCACTTCCCGCACCTCGTCTTTGAACAGCTCCCGCAGGGGCTCCAGCAACTTCAACGGCATGACGGTGGGCAGGCCGCCCACATTGTGATGGGTCTTGATGGTGGCCGAAGGCCCTTTGAAGGAGACGCTTTCGATGACGTCGGGATATAAGGTCCCCTGGGCCAGGTATTTGACCCCGCCGATCTTCTTGGCTTCCGCGGCGAAGATGCGGATGAATTCATGGCCGATGCGACGCCGCTTCTCCTCCGGGTCGGTCACCCCTTTAAGTTCCTGCAAAAACTCGTGGGTGGCGTCCACGTAAATCAGGTTCAGGTGGTGGTGCTTCCGGAAAAGGTGGGCCACCTCTTCGGCTTCGCCCTTGCGCAGCAGGCCGTTGTTCACGAAGATGCAGGTCAGGCGGTCGCCGATGGCCCGGTGCATGAGGACCGCGGTCACTGAAGAGTCCACCCCGCCGGAGAGGGCGCAGATGACCCGGTCCTCCCCCACCTGCTCCCGGATACTTTGAGTCGCGGCCTCGATGAAGGAGCGCATGGTCCATAGGGGTTTCAGACCGCAGATACGGAACAAAAAATTGGCCAGGATTTCCCTGCCCTTGGGGGTGTGCTTCACTTCCGGATGAAACTGCACCCCATAGATTTTGCGCGAACGGTCCCGGACGGCCCCCACCGGGCAGGTATCGCTGGAGCCGATGATCTCAAAGCCCGGGGCCAGCTTTTCCACCCGGTCGCCGTGGCTCATCCAGACGTTCTCCACCGCTTCCAGGCCTTGAAAGAGGTCGCTGAAATCGGTGATGTTGAAGGTCTTGGCTCCGTATTCACGGGAGACCGCGGGGGCCACTTCCCCCCCCAGCAGGTGGTTTAAAAGCTGGATGCCGTAGCAGATGCCTAGAATCGGCACGCCCAGGTTGAAGAGCTCCGGGTCCACGCTGGGCGCGTCCCGGTCATAGACGCTCCGGGGGCCGCCGGAAAGGATGATGCCCTGGGGCGCAAACTCCCGGATGGCCTTGAGGGTCATGATGTAGGGGTGGATTTCGCAATAAACCTTGAGTTCCCGCACCCGCCGGGCAATGAGCTGGGTGTACTGGGACCCGAAATCCAGGATGAGGACTTTTTCTTTGTGGGGATCGAGCATGGTTAGTTTTCAGTTTTCCGTTTTCGGTTTTCGGTTTTCCGTAAAAAGCAGGGGTATCGCCGGCAGTTGCACAGGACCCCCTAAACCTTCACCCCAACCCTTTGATTTTCAATGGAATTAAATAATTATATCCGGGAGACCGCCAAAAAGCAAACGAAGTGTGAGGGGTAAGGAGATTGGGGGAGGAGGCCAAGGGTACCACAGATTCTTGACAGTTAGGCAAGACGCCTTATTTTCTTATTAAGTTAGCCTTTTGGCCCATTTAATGGGGCAGATTTGACGGATGATTCCGCCTGTCCAGCCGACCTAAGGGAGGGAAGAACGATGGCAACCAATAAACCAGAGGAAACCATGGAATGCGCTCTTTGCGGCTATTCTGCCACGGGTAAATTCGTGGGGGATATTTGCCCGCAATGCAACCTGACGTATTGGCGATGCGACAATTGCCGCTATACGCTAACCGCTGCTAAACCTCCCGATGTCTGCCCCAGCTGTCACCAGAAAAGCGGTTTTATCAACATCACCTGCTACACTCCGGAATGTGGCGGACCGGGAGGAATCGATCCCAGGATCTAAAGACTTATTCAGGTCATAAAACCAGGTCTTAGAAGGGATTTGGGATTCGATGCCCGGGTATGGACAATGTCTGTCAGGCCCTAGAGTGCCGTCCCAGGAATATCTTACATAAGTTTTAGGCCCTTCACTCCCTCCCCCTTGATGGGGGAGGGTTGGGGTGGGGGTGCAATTTCTGGGGATTGCGCGAAGTTATCCCCCTCCCCCCAACCCCCTCCCACCAGGGGAGGGGGAGTTATTAGAAGCCATTTCAAAACCTCCATTTCCCCTAAACTGTCATTCTGAGCGAAGCGAAGAATCTCGTATGTTCAAGGCGTTGAGATCCTTCACTGCGTTCAGGATGACAGCAAAACAGGTTTTGAAAGGGCTTCTATCCTCGATATTTTGAAAGGTATTCCCGGGACACGATACTAGGTCGGCCCAGGCGCCGCCATAATCTGCGATTCCCTTGGTTATCACCTTCCGGTTTTTTCTTAAATTCTTGCCATGTTATCCTGCATCGGCTACTGTATGCCTCTGCCCTGATGCCGATTCCTATTTAAGCGGATAAGGAGAGCACAAACATGCGCCACTCCCGGATAATCCGTTCCCTGACAGTTCTCCTGCTCCTGGCCCTGGGGTTCTGGTCGATGCCGGCCGAGGCCAGCGTCCCCAAAAGGGGGCCGAGCCCCGGAAGCCTCGAGGCCAAATATCTCCAGGCCATCAACGCCGGCGACCTCCAGGCCGTCAGGCAATTTATGGCCCGGGGCTTGGGGCCCAATACCATAATTTATCAAGGGAAGACCGCGTTGATATGTGCCGCGGGCGCGGGCCACCTGCCGGTGTTCCAGGCCCTCCTGACCCCGGCGGCCAGGATCAACGCCAAGGACCATGAGGGCGGGACCGCCTTGACCGCGGCCGCGGCCGAAGGCCATTTGCCGGTGGTGGAGGTCTTGCTGGCCAAGGGCGCGGAAGTGCATCATCAGGACCGGAAGCGCTACACTCCCTTGATGTCCGCGGCCTTCAAAGGCCACGCGGAGGTGGTGCAGGTCTTGCTGGCCAAAGGCGCCGACGTCCAGGTGAGGAACTGGAACGGCACCACCGCCCTGATTGAGTCGGCCCAATACGGCCACCTGCCGGTGGTCCGCTGGTGGCCGCGCAGATGGGCCACTTGCCGGTGGTCCAGGCCCTGCTGGACGCAGGAGCCGAGATCAATTTGCAAGACAATAAAGGCTGGACCGCGTTGATGTGGGCGGCAACCCAAGGCCATGCGGCAGTGGTGGAGGCCATGCTGGCCCGGGGGGCCGAGCCCGGGGTGAAAAACCGGGACGGTAATACCGCCCTGGCTCTGGCGGAGAAAGACAATCACCCCCAGATAGTCCAGATACTTAAGCAAGCCGCAACCCGGAAGGACAGCAGAGACCGGGAGGCTGTTTTTCTTATCCGGTCCACCATCGGCGACCTTGCGGCCGTCAAGGACTTTTTAGCCAAAGGAATTAATGTCAATGCCCAGGATAAGGAGGGCCGGACCGCTCTGATGTTTGCCGCCCAAAACCGCCACTTTCCGGTGATGCAGGCGCTGCTGGACGCAGGGACCGAGGTTAACGCCAGGGCCCATAACGGCACCACCGCCCTAATTCTGGCGGTCAATCGGGGGCATTCTTTAGAGGTGTCGGTCCTGTTGGACAAAGGCGCGGAGGTTGATGTGGCAGACTCCAGGGGGATGCCGCCGATAAACCTGGCCGCGGCTGCCGGTGATGTGGTGCTGGTGGATTACCTGCTGGCCAAGGGCGCCCAGGTCAATAGCAAAAACGCCAGGGGCCAGACCCCTTTGATGGCCGCGGCCTTTGGGGGCCATGAGTTCATGGTGGAGCCCCTGCTGGCTAAGGGCGCAGAGGTTAATACCAAAGATAACTTTGGCAATACCGCGCTGATACGGGCCCGAAAAGCCGGCCACGAGGGAGTGGTCGAGATGCTGAAAAAGGCCGGGGCCAGATAGGCGGCGCACCTGGTGACCGGGCAAGCCCTGGTCTATTCTTTTTCAGCTAGAGGGCGGGGCGTGGCCGCCATAAACCGGCGGGCGCAGCCCTCCATAGGACTGCTGAAGTGACCGAGGTAAAAGGTTTAAATTTCTAACGGGGTTGTTTGATCGGAGACGATGATCATATCTGGAAATTCTACCCGCGTAGTGATAATTCTCTATCCTGGCAAGCTAGTGCGCCACGGATCCGCGCCGAAGATCAGGCCGTCCAGGTACCCAGTATAGGCATAAATAAAGCCAAGGGGGCAAGCCCGCTCCGACATTTCTCCGGCTTTTGACGTTGTTGGAGTGAAGCCCATGGACTTCTATGAGGGCTGTTTCTACCGGAATAGGAGCTAAGGAGGACATTCAACTTGGTGGGGTGGACCTGGTCCCTATTTAGCCCTTAGGGGCCGCCCCTGCAAACCTGCGCCGCCTAAGTGCATATAAAGCCTCATTATTTTCCACTTGACATACCTCGAATATTGTGTTTGCATAGTTTACCCTCAAAGACCGCTTGTAACATGAGTGGCCAAGGATGCAAAAAATCTCCGTTGAAATGGATTAGCATTTGGAGCACTAGGAAACTGGTAACTTTAACCCGCAGCCACCTCATTTTCAAGTTAAGGAGGTCTTTATGAAAAAACCTGAGTCAACCAAGAAAGTTTTGTCTCGCCGGTTTTTTATAAAGTCAGTGGCCACCGGAGGAGGGGCACTGTTTTTATTGGGCAAGATGGCGAATTCCCTTACAGCACAAGACCTCGAGGTCTTCAGTGAACCAAAGGGAGCCAAAGGTATAAATGAACCAATTGGCTTTTGCCAATGTGGATTTGGTTCGGGCTGTGGCGGCAGTGGCGGCGGAGGCCAATGCCAATGTGGTTTTGGTGGGAGGTGTGGCGGCAGTGGCTTATAATTGAGTAAATTCAATTCATGTCGACAGAGGGGAGTCATCCTGTAGGCTGGACTCTGTCTAACCGGCGGGGCGGAATGTTCAAGGGTTAAGAACCCCTGACCTTGGCGCTGGTAACCCGCGCGGAATCTTTTTCCTCTGCGTTTCGACTTCCATTTCTTTTTCTCTCAAGCGGCCCTGGTGTGAGCCGGGCAAGCTCACCCCCGCCGACTCGGGGGGAGGTGGCCCACCAGCTGAAGGCCACCCTACCTAAGCAAACTGGAGCGGGCCCTGAAGCTGGTGGCCCAGGACCCAGACCACGGGATCAAAGCCCTTCATGACCTCCATGCATGTGTGCCTGAGTAGTTAACTCCCCCCATGATCTCGTTATCACCAATGTTTTTAGTGAGTTCCCCACATTACATGGGTGCGAAAGATGTACAAAGGTATAATCGATAGCTTAATTTAATTTTATTGTGGAGCAAATAATGAATATTTTAAATAAAAGGCCGGTTGTTTCGAAAGATATGTTCGTAAAAATCGACAATAATAGAGTATTATTAATTGATTCAGAAAGAGCTAACTGGGTTGTAGTTTCCCAGCCATTGGCAGAGATTATTTTAACTTGTGATGGCAGTAAAAGTATAGATGAGATTATTAATGAATTAAATATGAAATGTAACAAAGAATTTTCCCATAAATTATTGTCTTGTTTTGACAAATTATATACCCTTAATTTTTTCTATGATAATGATGGGAATATAACAGAACAGTCGAAGACATTAGATAGCGTATACTTTAACTTGACAAAGAATTGTAATTTGAAATGCATTTATTGTTATGCTAATGCTGGAAGTAACGCCATAAAGGATATAAAAGAGCAGTCTTTAGAATCATGGAAAAGAACCATTGACCAATTGTTTGGTATAAATAAAAATGCAACTATAAATTTTACGGGCGGAGAACCTACTATATATAATCATTTCTGGAATGTAGTTGAATATGCTAAAAATAGAGGTTTAAAATTGACATTAATTACTAATGGGTCAAATAGTAAAAATGACGATATTCAAAAATATATTGATTATTTCTATTCTATAGAAGTAAGCATAGATTCGCTAAGAGAAGAGGTAAATAGTTTAACTCGCGGCAAAAACTCATTATTTCCTGCGCAAAAATTTATTGACACCCTTATAGAAAATGGGATGAAACCGACTATAATGGTTGTAGTATCAAAATATAATAAAAGATATCTTTATGAATTTAACGATAAGTATAAATATTCTGCTATTATAAGATATCAGCCTATGTATAATATGGGTAGAGGTGATAAATTAAAAAGCATAAGTATTACTGCTAAGGAATATTATAATATATTGAAATCACAAAATATAGAAATGATGAAGGGAGATATTAGTTATAAAAGAAATATGAAATATATATGGTGTGGCATGGGGAAGAATGTTTTGAGTATAGAGGCAAATGGCAATGTATATCCATGCCAATTAATGCATCACGAGAAATTTAAGTTAGGAGATTTAAATAACCAATCATTAGAAGAAATATGGATAAATTCTCCTTACCGACATCATTCTGTAGATTTGATAGAAGGATGTAAAAGTTGTGAATTAAAACATATTTGTAGCGCTCCATGCAGAGCAAGGGCATTTTATGTTCTTGGAAGTATTTATAAAAAGGATCCACTATGCCCTAATTTTATAAAAAATAGCATATATGATAATCTCTTTGAGATTTAATTAATAGACTCAAGTTTAACACCCCTGTGTCGGAAAGAATGCTTTAAGCGTGATTATGCATCAGCCTCGGCTGCCGCAATTAAAAAAGGGTTTGGAAACTTCCATCGGGGGTTCAATCCCGCAAAAGCTCCTCTTTTTGAAACCAAATCCCCCTCAAAGCTGCTTACCTACAAACCCAAAGGCGCCAGGTATTGCTGCTACAAACCCAAAGGCGCCAGGTATTGCTGTTCGATCTCTTTTAAGGTGGTGGGGGCCGCGGCGGCCTCTCTGGCGGCCATGAGTTCCGTCAGCCCCTCGGCGGTGCGGCGCAGACGGGCCAGGACCTGGACCCGGGCCTCTTCCAGGGCCTGCCAGTCGCCTGAAGCCGCGACCCGGCGGCACGCGGGGTCCAGTTCCGGCATGAGCAAGGGATAAAGCCCGGGCCGCCAGGCCAGCATCAGGGCCAGGGAGGAGAGATTGCGGGTCTCAATCAGGTAGGCCAGCCGCCCCCATTCATTCACCTCCGCGAGCGCGTCCTTCAGGCCCCGGGCCCAATGCTCCACCCGGGTCTGGGGATAAGAAGCCAGGACCGCGGGCAGGGCCTGGCGCAAGGAGGGCTCCAACGCCTCCCCGATTTCATGGTGGATCGCGGCTTCCAGCTCTGCGGCCAGCAATTCCAGGAACTGCGGTTGATGCGCCCCGGGGTTTCGGAGCAAGGCCTTGAGCCTCAGGCCGTAACCGGCCAACGCGATTTTCAGGAATTCGTTGTTCTGCTGCCCGGGATCGGCCAGGCGATCCCAGAGATAGAAGGCCAGGGCCTCTTTCCGGGCGTAGATCAGGGAGCCCTGGCACAGGGCCGGGGTGCCGTCCAGGTCCCGGGCCAGCTCCGGGCCCAGGATGAGGATGGTCAGCTCTCCCTGATAGCGGGCTTCGGCCAATTCCCCCAGGAAAAAAGTGGGCTGCAATCCCCGGCTCAGGCCCGCGCCGTAGGCCAACCCCAAGGGCAGGAGGCGCCGGTTCACCCCGTCCACGTCCTGGGGTTCGAGGGTCTCCCCGCCCCAGGTAAGGGGCTGCCAGGGCGCGTCTTCCAGGGAGTCCCAGACCCGCTCCTGCTCCGCCACCCAGGCCAGCACCGCGTCGGGGTCAGGCTCCTGCCAGGGTTTCAGGCCGTGTTCCCATTTGTAGAGCTGACGCAGGCGCAGCAACAAGCCGCACAGGGAGTAATGGTAAGCTCCCCCGGCGCTGGCGAGGCGGCAATTCCACCTGACGAGGCGGATAAGCTCCGGGAGCAGGTCCCGAATTTCGCGGTTAGGGGCCATAGAAAATCATTGATAAATCTGCCCGAAAAGCTTCTGGGCCAGTTTCGAATCCAGCTTCATGAGAATCTTATATTCCTCCAGGGCTGAGGCCCGGTTTTTCAGGGAAAGATTGGCCAGGCCCAGTTCATAGTGCGCCTCCGGGTAGTCCGGCATCAGGCGGATGGCCTGAATGATGGATTGCATGCCCCGCCGGTGGCGGCCCAGCCGGCGGTAGGTGATGCCCAGATTTAGATAAGAGAGGGGATCATCCGGTTTGAGGGCCACAGCCAGCCGGAAGGCTTCCACGGCTTGCAGGTCTCTCCCCAGGCGGCTGCAGGCCACTCCCCGCCCCAGGTGCGCGGCGGCCGACCGGGGATCAAGGCTGACCGCTTTCTGCAGGGTCTCCAGGGCCTCCAGGTTTCTGTCCAGATGGAGATAGGCCATACCCAGGTAGTAATGGGCCTCGGGATCCTGGGGATGCTGGCGGACCATCTTTTTCAAACCCAGGATGGCCTGCCGGGCGCCGGTTTTGGCGCGGCCCCGGGACCCGCGGTCCCGGCTTTCCGGAGACGCGGGGTTGGGAGAAGAAGGCGGCTTGTTGCCCTTAGCCGGTGCAGGCATTGGTTGGGGGCTGGCCAGCAGCTTTTCGTAAGCCGCGTTGATTTCCTTGAGCATGGCCTCCGCCTTCTTCTGGAGCCGGGGATTTTGGACGAAGCGGTCCGGGTGCCACACGTGCACCAGATCGCGGTAAGCCTGCTTCACTTCCTTCAGGGAAGCGCCCTTCTCCAATCCCAGGATTTGGCAACACCGCTCGATTTCCTGCATTTGGCCGCTTAAATACCGTTTTCAGTTTTCAGTTTTCGGTTTTTCGTCAAATAACCATGAAATATCAGATTGTTGCTCCTATAATTTGTAACCTTTACCAGGAGAGAATGATATAAGTTCTTCCCGGGGAAGAGTAAATATCCAGAATTTACTATATTATTTCATAGATTAGCCAACAAAATTAATATCAATTATAAGATATTTTATTTCCCCTCTCACCCTTGTACACAGGCGCTAACTTAAACAATATATGTCATTCTGAACGGAGCGAAGCGGAGTGAAGAATCTCTAATTTTACAACGAAATGAGAGATTCTTCGCTGCGCTCAGAATGACAAAAAAGCCTTATTTTTGGAGGAGGTTCCCAAACTTCTGCGCCATTTTCGGGTTTAGTCGTTTGAGGGTTTCGTATTCCTTGGCCGCGGCTTCCCGGTCTCCCATTTTGACATAGTAAGCGCAGAGCCCATAGTGGGCCTCAGGGTCATCCGGTTTAAGGCCGGCGGCCTTCTTGAGGGTATTGCCCGCATCCTGCCAACGCTCCAGCTTGATGTAGGCCATGCCCAGATTATCATAAGCCTTGACGAAATCCGGCTGCAGTTTCACCGCCTTGGCGAAGGCCTCCATGGCCTCTTGATGGCGCCCCAGTTTGCCGAGGGCCACCCCCAGATGGTAATGGGCCTCGGCCCCGTCCGGACGCAACTTTACGGCTTCCTGGAACTCCCCCCGGGCTTCTTCCCATTGCCCCAACTTGCTCAAGGCCGCGCCCAGGTTTTCCCGGGCCGCCCCCCAGCGGGGTTGCAGGCGCACCGCTTCCTTAAATGCCTCCACCGCCTCGGGGTATTGCTCCAGGAAGGCAAAGGCCAGGCCCAGATGTAAGCAGGGATCCGCATAATTCGTCTGCAAGCGCGCCGCTTCCTGAAACTCTGGGATTGCGTCTTTATATTTCCCCTCTTTCTCCAGGCGTAATCCCCGGTTAAAGGCCTGAAGCGCCTGGGGGTCGATATCCTGGGTGAGGCCCGGTTCGTCCTGGGTCTTGGCGCTCCAGACCGAAGGAGCCAGGCCCAGCAGGGCCAAAACCGCGGCGAGGATTAAGAAAGTCTTTCTGGTTCCCAAGCTGAGCTTGGGAACCGGCATGGTTGCAAGGCTATTTTTTATTAAAAATTTCATCATATTAACCATTTATCACCATTGTCATCATTAATTCCCCCCAAAGCTTGAGGGGCCGCCCTAGAGATAGATGCTTGAAATTGGAACGCAATAATGCAAATTCAGCCTATCAACCAGTCAATAAATTTCTTGCTGAAAGCTGATAGCTGATAGCTTTTGGCCCCCCTCAGTTTCCTCTCCTAAACGGATTCCGGGCCCGGCCCGGGGCAAAAAGGTGAATCAAGCCCATCCCGGCCAGAAATCCACCCACGTGCGCCCACCAGGCCACGCCGCCGCCACT
The DNA here is from genome assembly GCA_016208235.1 of Deltaproteobacteria bacterium. Lineage (GTDB taxonomy): Bacteria > Desulfobacterota > Desulfobaccia > Desulfobaccales > 0-14-0-80-60-11 > SURF-52. The sequence goes on along the minus strand of JACQYN010000063.1, from coordinate 33 downwards.
TCCGCCGGTGCCGATAATGGAAAACGCGCCCTG
>JACQYN010000245.1 GCA_016208235.1 Deltaproteobacteria bacterium | reverse complement strand
CCACCCCGGGCATCGACCCCGATGCCTTGATGGCCTTCTTTGCCCGGCAGCGGGGCACTATTTTCGGCCTGTTCGACATGTTTTCCGGGGGCGCGCTGGAACGCATGAGCGTCTTTGCCTTGGGCATCATGCCGTATATCAGCGCGGCCATTATTATCGAACTCCTGAAGGTGGTCGTTCCGGCCTTGGAGAGGCTTTACAAAGAAGGTGAGGCCGGCACCAAGAAGATTAAGCAATACACCCGGTACGGCACGGTGCTGATTGCCATCGTTCAGGGCATTGGGATCAGCATCGGTCTGGAAGGCATGAGCGGCGAATCAGGCGGCATGGCGGTGGTGCTCAACCCGGGGTGGAGCTTCCGGCTGATGACGGTGCTCACCTTGACGACGGGCACCGCGTTTATCATGTGGCTGGGGGAAATGATCACCGAACGGGGCATCGGCAACGGCATCTCCCTGATCATCTTCGCGGGGATCGTGGCCAGGCTGCCTTCCGCCATCATTAAAACCTTCGAGTTGATATGCGCCGGGGAAATTATGCCCATCCTCATGCTGATCATCCTGGTGGCGATGGTCGCGGTGGTGGGGTTCATCGTCTTCGTGGAGCGGGGCCAGCGCCGCATTCAGGTGCAATACGCCAAGAGATTAGTGGGACGGCGCATGTATGGGGGCCAGTCCACCCATCTGCCCCTGAAGGTGAATACCTCCGGGGTAATTCCCCCTATTTTCGCGTCTTCGCTCCTGATGTTTCCGGCCACGGTGGCCAGTTTCGTGCAGAACGAATGGGTTAAGTGGGGCGCGGAACTCATTTCTCCGGGGAACATAACCCACGATTTCGTTTATGTCGCCCTGATTATCTTTTTCTGCTATTTTTACACCGCGGTGACCTTCAATCCTGTGGATGTGGCGGATAATTTAAAGAAATGGGGAGGGTTCATCCCGGGGCTGCGCCCGGGTAAACCCACGGCCGATCATATCGACCGCATCCTCACCCGCATCACCCTGGGAGGGGCCCTCTACGTGTCCGCGGTGTGCGTGCTGCCTTCCATTATGATCCAGAAGTTCAACGTGCCTTTCTACTTCGGGGGCACGGCGCTGTTGATCGTGGTGGGGGTGGCCATGGACACGATGTCCCAGATTGAATCGCATATGCTCACCCGCCATTACGAGGGGTTCATGAAAAAGCGTATGGGCCGGGTAAGGCGCTGATCTTGAGAAGGAGGAAGCTATGAATCTGATCCTGTTGGGTGGCCCGGGAGCGGGCAAAGGCACACAAGCCAAGAAGCTGATTGACAAGTTCCAGATTCCCCAGATCTCCACTGGCGATATTCTCCGGGCGGCCGTAAAGGAAGGCACGGAGATGGGCCGTAAGGCCAAGGAATTCATGGATGCCGGGAAACTGGTCCCCGATGAGGTGGTCATCGGCATCATCAAAGATCGCCTGGCGCAAGCGGATTGCAAGAAGGGTTTTATCCTGGACGGCTTCCCCCGCACCGTGCCTCAGGCTGAGGCCCTGGATAAGGTGTTGACCAGCCTGAGCTCCAAGATCGACCACGTGGTTTCCATCGACGTGGACGAAGAAGCGTTGGTGACCCGCCTCACCGGGCGGCGCACCTGTAAGAACGCGGCCTGCGGCCAGATGTTCCATATCAAGTTCACTCCTCCCAAAAAGGAAGGTACTTGTGATAAGTGTGGCACCGAACTCTACCAGCGGGACGACGACAATGAAGCCACGGTGCGCAACCGCCTGGCCACTTACAACCAGGCCACCGCACCCCTAATCGGCTACTATAAGGTGAAGGGGCTGGTGCGGCCCATCGCCGGCGTCGGCTCCATCGACGATATTTTCAACAAGATCGTGGGCATTGTGGCGGGCGGCCACGCCTGCGCCTGCGGCCGGTAGAAGCCAGGGATCAGGGGCCAGGGGGCTAGAATTATCGATACCGACCTCCTGACCCTCTGAATAAAGGAGCAAACTGACCAATATTGAAAAGGAAAAAGGGATCAGGGCCAGGGGGGGTAAAATTGTAAATACCGGCCCCTGACCCCTGTATTATGATTTTGCTAAAATCTCCCCAGGAAATCGCCAGGATGGAGAAGGCCAACCGTATCGTGGCGGAGATCCTGGAGGAAGTGAAAGAACGGGTCCGCTCTGGAGTGGAGACCCGGGAACTGGATGGAGTGGCGGAGGAAGGCTGCCGCCGCCGCAAGGTGGAGCCGGCCTTCAAGGGGTACCGGGGCTACCCCGCCTCCGTCTGCGTCTCCGTGAACGAAGAAGTGGTGCACGGCATCCCCGGCCCCCGTCGCCTTAAGGACGGGGACCTGGTGAGCCTGGACTTCGGGGTGCGCTACGACGGGTATTACGGGGATGCGGCCCTCACCCTGCCGGTGGGGGAGGTGAGCCCCCAGGCCCGGAAGTTGCTGGAGGCCACCCGGGAGTCGCTGGATGCGGCCATCGCCCAGGTAAAAGTGGGGGCGCGGCTGACCAACATCTCCCACGCGGTGCAAACCGTGGTGGAAAGCCAGGGATTTGCGGTGATCCGGGAGTTCGTGGGGCACGGCATCGGCCGCTCCCTCCACGAAGACCCCCAGATACCGAACTTCGGCCCCCCGGGGCGGGGGCCGGTACTGCAGGTGGGGATGACCATGGCCATTGAGCCCATGACCTCCTGCGGCTCCTGGCGGGTGCGGATTCTCTCAGACGGCTGGACCGCGGTCACCCAGGACGGCAGCCTGGCCGCCCATTTTGAACACACCGTGGCCCTGACGGACAAAGGGGTGGTGGTGTTGAGCCGGCTTTAAAAGAGAAGGCCGGGGTCACTTGCTATAAGGCGGCTATTAAGTTAAAATAACTGATTGAAATGATTATAAAGACACGATAGATGCCCAAAGAAGACGCCATCGAAGTGGAAGGAGTGGTCATCGAGCCACTCCCCAATGCTATGTTCCGGGTGGAACTGGCCAACGGCCACCGGGTCCTGGCCCATATTTCCGGAAAAATGCGCATGCATTACATCAAGATCCTCCCCGGAGACAAGGTGATCGTGGAACTGTCGCCTTATGACTTAAGCCGGGGCAGGATCGTCTATCGGGTCAGATAGGATAAGACCATGAAAGTTAGGCCTTCTGTGAAACGGATTTGCGCCAAGTGCAAGATCATCCGCCGCAAACGGGTGGTGCGGGTGATCTGTGAGAATCCCAAGCATAAGCAGCGCCAGGGCTAAAGGGAGGTAGGGAGTTGGCCAGAATCGCGGGAATCGATTTGCCCCGTAATAAAAGGATTGAGATCGCTCTCACTTATATTTTCGGTATTGGGCGCACCACCGCCACCCGGGTCCTCAAGGAAGCGGGTGTGGACGGCGGGGTGAAGACCGGGGATTTGAACGACGGAGAGATCACCCGCATCCGCCAGGTGATTGATTCCACCCTGAAAGTGGAAGGTGACCTGCGGCGGGAAGTCTCCATGAATATCAAGCGCCTCATGGACCTGGGGTGCTACCGGGGTCTCCGGCACCGGCGCAGTCTGCCCGTGCGGGGCCAGCGCACCCATACCAACGCCCGAACCCGCAAAGGCCCGCGGCGCAGTGTGGTAGGTAAAAGGAAGAAGTCTTAAGGAGGGGTGATGGCCCGAGCACCGTCGCGCGCCAAGAAGAAAAAAGAACGGAAGAATATTCCCGTGGGAGTGGCCCATATCAAGGCCACCTTTAACAATACCCTGGTAACCATTACCGATCCCGGGGGCAATGTGATCTCCTGGTCTTCCGCGGGAGTGCAGGGTTTCAAGGGCTCCCGGAAGGGCACCCCCTTTGCGGCCCAGCTGGCGGCCCAGGACGCGGCCAAAAAGGCCGTGGAGCATGGAATGCGCAGCGTGGATGTCTATGTGAAGGGTCCCGGCGCGGGCCGGGAAGCGGCCCTCAGAGCTCTTCAATCCGCGGGCCTGAGCGTCAATCTGATCCGGGATGTCAGCCCCATTCCCCACAATGGTTGCCGTCCGCCTAAACGGCGCCGGGTGTAACGCCTAAAGGAGATGTAAATTGGCCAGATATCTGGGACCTAGTTGCCGGCTGTGCCGCCGGGAGGGTTTACAGCTCTACCTTAAGGGAGACCGCTGTTATACGGACAAATGCGCCATTGAACGGCGCCATTACCCCCCGGGGCAGCACGGCCAGCGCCGAGGGAAGTTGTCCGATTACGGCTTGCAGCTCCGGGAAAAGCAAAAGGTTAAACGTATTTACGGAGTATTGGAAAAACAGTTCAGGGGTTATTTTGAGAAGGCCGAACGGCAGAAAGGGGTTACCGGAACCAACTTGCTGGTGTTTCTGGAGCGTCGTCTGGACAATGTCGTTTACCGGCTGGGGTTTGCCAACTCCCGGGCCCAGGCCCGGTTGATGGTGCGGCATGGCTTGGTAACGGTAAACGGCGGCAAGGTGAGTATTCCCTCTTATCTGGTGAAGAAAGGGGATGTCATCCAGGTGGCCGAAAAGAGCCGTAATAAGCCGCTGATTCGGGACGCCCTGGAAGCCGTGGCCCGCCGCGGCCTCCCCGCCTGGGTCGATCTCACCAAAGAAGAGGCCCTGGGCAGAATCATCATGATGCCTACCCGGGAGGACATCACCATGCCCATCCAAGAACATCTCATCGTGGAGCTTTATTCCAAGTAGAATCATGATCCTTGGGCCCGGCGGCTAAGGCTATGCCGGAGAGTGACGCCGTTTAGGGAGGCCAATCGGCCACCGGCCACCAAATTTTATCAGTAGCATTTTCTGAGGAGCCATGATCCACAAGAATTGGACCGAGTTGATCAAGCCTAAAAGGCTGGAAGTGGATACGGAGACCCATAACCGCTTTTATGGGAAGTTTGCCTGCGAGCCCCTGGAAAGGGGCTTCGGCACCACCCTGGGTAACGCCCTGCGGCGGGTCTTACTTTCTTCTTTAAGGGGCGCGGCCATCACCGCGGTGCGCATCAAGGACGTTTATCACGAATTTTCCGCGCTCCCGGGGGTGTTGGAGGACGTGACCGAGATCCTCCTGAACCTGAAGCAGGTGCGCCTGAAATTGCTTACCGACGGCGCCAAGACCTTGCGTCTGGAAACCCGGGGCAAAGGGGAAATTAAAGCCGGGGATATCATCACCGACGGCACCGTGGAAATTCTTAATCCCGAGCACCATATTGCCAGCCTCTCCGCGGATGGGGAACTCATCCTGGAAATGACGGCCAAGACCGGCAAGGGTTATGTTCCGGGAGAGGCGCATAAGGACGAGGATCAGCCCGTGGGCTACATCCCTCTGGATGCCAGCTTTTCCCCCATCCGGAAGGTGAATTACGTGGTGACCCAGGCCCGGGTGGGGCAGCGGACGGACTACGACAAGCTGACCCTGGAGGTTTGGACCGACGGCAGTCTGACCCCGGAGAACGCGGTGGCTTACGGAGCCAAGATCCTGAAAGAACAACTTAACCTGTTCATCAATTTTGAGGAGGAAGCGGAAGGGGTGGAAGAAAGGCCCCTGGAAGAGGCGCCTGCCCTCAACGAGAACCTCTATCGCAGCGTCAATGAGTTGGAGTTGTCCGTGCGCGCCGCCAACTGCCTCCGGAACGCCAACATCCGCTTTATCGGGGAGTTGGTCCAAAAGACCGAACAGGAGATGCTAAAGACCAAGAATTTCGGACGCAAGTCCCTGAATGAAATTAAAGAAATCCTCACGGAAATGGGATTGCACCTGGGGATGAAGTTGGATAACTTTGCGCCCCCGGAACAATTGGCCGAGAGGAAAGAAGAGGTCCTGTCATGAGGCATTTGAAGGCCGGGCGGCGTCTGTCCCGGACCACCGAACATCGTCTGGCCATGCTGCGCAATCTGGTGACTTCGCTCCTGGAACACGAACGGGTGGAAACCACCCGGGCCAAGGCCAAGGAAGTGCGCCAGTGGGCGGAGCAGATCATTACCCTGGCCAAACGCGGAGATCTGCACGCCCGGCGTCAGTCTCTGGCCGTGGTGCGTTCGAAAAAAGTGGTGGCCAAACTCTTCGGAGCATTGCGGGAGCGCTTCCTGGAGCGCCCCGGCGGCTATACCCGCATCATCCCCTTAGGTTTGCGCCTGGGGGATGGGGCGCCTTTAGCCATTATCGAACTGGTGGGCCGCCCGGAAAAGCTGCCTAAATCCCAGAAAAAGAAGGCCGCCTCAAGTTAGCTTGACCATCAAACGATGCAGGGGCTGCCGGCCGCGGCCCCTGCACCCAACCTCCCCCATTTCGGCATCTTCTGGGAAAGATAGAAGTCCCCTCTAAACCGTTGGTTTATGCTTACGGATTTCTCCTTGACCGTGAACGCGGAGACCCGCGTCCAGCGCGCTTCCGGCCATTAAATTTGTTAGATAATTTGTTGATATTATTCAGCGGACAACTACTTATGCTAAATTCCGGGAAAAATTTAATTGACAAACATTTAATATTCTATTAAGGTGCTGCAAAACCAAATAGGCATTTCTACCTAATTCGGTATAGGTGTTTCTACCTAATTCAAGGGTAAATTTCCTAGACGAAAAAGGCTGGCTCTTTGTCAAAATTCATCGAGCGTTGCCAGCCGGGTGACTGGAGCTAAATGGTTTAGTTCCCTTCAGGATTGTCCCATAACAAAGGAGGTTCTGGATGGCGAATCGCATAATCATGGGCGCGGTATTAACCCTGGCCCTAATTTTTTCTCCCGGATTGTCTCAGGCAGTTCCCACCAAGGGCGTCAAAAAGAAAACCCCTTCAAAATCGCAAAGCAAAAGCACCACCAGCAAGGCCCAAAAAGACAGCAAGAAGAAGAAAACCTCCACTCGCGGTAGCGGCGGCAGTTCGAAATCCGCCCAGACCGACACCCCGGTGCGCGGTGACATGTCTTCCGCCGGTGAGGAGCGTAGCTCCGGAAAATCGGTTTCCGGCGTCTCGGAAACTCCACCCTTGATGAAGGTTACTCCCCAGAGGGATGGCCGCTTTCTTTTGGAGCCTTTAAGCCCCAAGAAACCTGGGAGCCCTTTATCCCGCACCTCTTCACCGCCGCCGTCGGTGGAGAAGGTCGCCTCCGCGGAACGTAATTACAATCGCTTTGAACCCTGGAATTTCTCAGAACTGATTCTCACCCAGGCTCGCCATTACCGGGACGCTCCTTATTGCCGGGGAGGTTCCCTGGCCACCGGTTCGTCCACGGATTGTTCCGGGTTTGTGCAGTTTATCTACCAGGGCTTCAAGATCAACTTGCCCCGCTCCAGCGCTGAACAGGCACAAGTGGGCAAGGTCGTAACCCACAACATGGATTTCTCCAAGCTGCTACCCGGGGATCTGCTCTTCTTCCGTCGGGGAGGCCGGGGCATCGGCCATGCCGGCATCTATCTGGGGGAAGGGAAAATGATCCACGCTTCCAACCGCCGTTGGGGGGTGACCATCACTGACCTGCGCCAGCCGTACTACGAAGGCACATTTGTGGTGGCCAAGCGGGTCTTTGAGGTGAAGTTCCAGCAGTAGTCCAGTGCTTAGACCGCTCCCGCCACGGGAGCTCCAAGCCGCATCCAGGTTTCCTGAACCATTTTAAAGACTCTTTTCAGCCTCTTGCCCCCGGGCAACAGGTAAAGTATTGGTGTGTCAATACCCGACCGAGCGGTTTATACCAAGTCGCAATCAAAGGGCACGGAATTGTAGGGGCGCACCCGCGTGTGCGCCCGCATTAGGGCGGACACATGGGTCCGCCCCTACAAGAAAATTGTCGTTTGATTGCGACTT
>JACQYN010000241.1 GCA_016208235.1 Deltaproteobacteria bacterium | reverse complement strand
TGGCGGCAAAACCGGTGACGCCGCAGCCGCCCTCGTCTTCGCCCTTAATGACGCGGTCGGCCGCGTAAGGCCGGGCAAATTCCCGGCGGGTTTCCCAGAGACGGAGGCCGTCGTGGTTATGATTGTTGGCTTTTTCCATATGGTTCACCTAAGTGTGATCAAAGTTCCAAGTTCCAGGTTCCAGGTTCCAAGTTAAAAAAGAAAAAGAGTTCAGAAGTTTATTTAAATTTAATGCCCTTCTTGTCCGAGTCCTTCAAATATCGCAGAAACCCGCCCAGAATGCGGGAAGTCTCTTCTGACAGGGTCATAAGCCGGTTCACCTGTTCTGAGGATGCCAGGCCGGCATCCAAGGCAACATAGAGCAACGCTTTTACTTCCCCCACCGAGCCTTTGGCCGTGGCCAGGAATTGCCGGAATTCCTTATTGCCGTCGCGTTCAAAGCCTTCGGCAATATTAGCCATGATTGAGGTCGAGGCCCGGCGGAGTTGGTCCCTCAAGGAAAAATCTGTGGCAAGTTTTCCTTGAGAGGTAACTTCATAAATAATTTTGGTGAGCTCTCGAGCTTTTTTCCAAGCTTCAATATCCTCAAAGCGCACGATTTTCACAGTTCCAAGTTCCAGGTTCCAAGTTCCAAGTTAAATTTTTGTCTCAAACTTTGTCTTTTTATGGGACTGATCAAACCTTAAAGAGATCTTTAGTCTTTAACCAGGAACTTGGAACCAGGAACTTGGAACTCTTTAACCAAGAACCAGGAACTTGGAACTAACGTCTCAAGTCGTCATCCACGTCCCGGTCAAAGTAATCCAGATGGATTAAAAGATCGGTGCGGCCCACCAGTTCCCGGATGCTTCTAAGGCCCAGGAGGCGCAGGATTTCTTTGAGTTGCCAGCTCCAGGAGTAGTACATATTGCAGATACGGGTGGAGCCCCAGGCGATGGTCATCAGGTCCTCCAGTTCCGGGTCGGTGGTGGCGATGCCCCGGGCGCAGCCCCGGCCGCTTTCGCAGTTGTGGCAGCGCAGGCATTCCAGGGCCACCAGGTCCGCGGTGCCGATCTGCACCAGGTCCGCGCCCAGGGCGATGGCCTTGGCCACGTCGAACGCGGTGCGGATGCCGCCTGAGGCCACCAGGGTGACTTCCTCCCGGATGCCTTCGGTGCGCAGGAACTGGTGCACCTTGGGAATGGCGTACTCGATGGGCATGGCGATGTTCTTTTTAGCAATGTCCGGCGCGGCGCCGGTGCCCCCGTAGCTGCCGTCCAACTGCACCACGTGGGCCCCCGCGTAGTAGCTGCCCACGGCCACCATGTCCACGTCCGTGGGGGTGGAGACCTTCACCGAGACCAGGGCCCGGGGGTTGATCTCCTTCATCCAGTCAATGTGTTTCTTGTGGTCTTCCACGGAATAGACGCTGTGGAAGGGGAACGGTGAAAACAGGGCGCTGCCGGTGACGGATTCCCGCATCCTGGCCACCGCGGGGGTGACTTTGTCCCCCAGGAGGTGGCCGCCCAGGCCGGGTTTGGCCCCCTGGGCATATTTAAATTCAATCATCCGCACCCGTTGCAGGGTGTCTTCCCGGACGCCGAACAGCCCGGTGGCCACCTGGGTGACGATGTGATCGTCAAAGGGGTAAAGTTCTTCGGGGTAACCCCCTTCGCCGGTGGAGACCAGGGTGTTGAAGGTCTTGGCGGCCTGGGCCCGGGAGAGGATGGTGTTGATGCTCACGGAGCCGAAGGACATGCCGCCGCCGTACCAGGGGACGCTTACCCGGATCTGGGGGCGGCCGTCGCCCCGGCGGTTGAGGTCCACTTCCAGGGAGATGTCCCGGTGGCTGATCTTCCCCCCGCCCCGGCGGGGCGGAAAGAGGAAGCGCAGGCGGTCAAACCCGCCGCCGGAGCCGCCGGTGCGGTACTCCAGGTCGGTGTAGGGGAGGTTGCCCCATTCCGCCTGCCACCAGGTGCTGAGCAGCAGGTCGGGGTTCCAGCGGCAGTCCCCCAGGGTGCTGTAAACCGGATGCTTACTGACTTTAAGGGCCTGACCCGGGCAGTTGGACACGCAATGGAAGGGCTTCTTCTGGCATTCGAACCCCAGGCAGAGGTAGCTCTTGGGCTTACGCAGATATTTACCGGCCTTGGTAAAGACGCCGTAGGGGCATAGTTCCACGCACTTGCCGCACTTGATGCAGCGGGATTCGTTGCGGTACACCCGGTATTTGCTCAAGGGATTGCGAAAACGGGCCGGGGTGTGCACCGGCTCCCAGGGTTGCCCCGGGGGCGTGGTCGGTAAGGCGATTACTTTTTTGGGGTTGGCCATTTTAATACCGTTTTCAGTTTTCGGTTTTTATTCTGGTTCCCAAGCTGCGCTTGGGAACCCAATTGTATGCAAAGCTGTGCTTTGCGAACGAAAATTTAGATGCTAATCGGGCAATGCCCTGCCAAGTCTGCCCAAGCCCAGCTTGGGCCAAAATTGCGTTCCCAAGCACAGCTTGGGAACGAGAATTATAAGTTATCGGTTAAGTTGTCAGCTTCCAGCTATCAGAATGGTTTTTTTTACTGAAAACCGAAAACTGAAAACCGAAAACCGTCTTTAAGTCGGTTCCCGCTTCAGTTCCCCCTCCCGGTTGGCAAAGAGGGGCGCGAAGATTTCCTTTTCCAGGTCTTCGATGAACATGGCCCGGCCCACTTCGCCCCGGAGGCGGCGCACCTCCCGCATGCCCATGGCCCCCAGGATTTCCAGGAGCTGGTTGTTCCAGGCGCCGATCAGGTTGACCACCCGTTGGGCGCCCCGCTTGACGGTGAGTTGGTCGATCTCCACCGGGCAGGCGCCCTTTTTGGCGCATTGGCGGCAGAGGCGGCACTCCAGGGCGAGAAGCAGGGGAAGGTCGGCGATGATGGCGTCCGCGCCGCAGATGATGGCCTTGGCCACGTGCTCCGCCAGGGCGATGCCGCCGCTGACCAGGAGGGTGACCGTGTCCCGGAGTTTGTCTTCCACCAGCCTAAGATGGCAGCGGCGGATCAGGTCCTTGAGATGCACATCCCGGCTGTCCCCCAGGCCCCGGGCCTGCTCCGAGGCGAAGATATGGATGACCTCGGCGCCGGCCGCGGTGAGTTCCGCCACCCGCTCCACCACCCGGCTGTCAGCAGGGACCTTGATGCTGATGATCAACTCGGGATGGCGCTTTTTCACCCCTTCCACCTGCTCCAGGACCCCGGGGTGGTCCAGGATTTCCAGGGCCCGCACCTGGGAGAGGAGGGGGTCCTTCAGGTGCAGGGAACCCGCGGTGTAAGAGGGCATTACCAGGCCCACGGCTTCCGCGGGGATTGGCGCCAGGCGGTCCCGGGCCAGGATGGCCAGGGTGTTCAGATTAATGGCGGCCTGAGTCATGATTTCCTGCATGCGCCCGGGATTGGGGCCCAAGGAAGGCTCGGCCAGCAGGATGGGCAGGGGCAGCTCCAGCAGGGGAGGGGAGGGCCAATCCAGTTCCCCCTGCTCGTTGAAGGTCAGGAACATGGGTGCTCGTTGAAGGTCAGGAACATGGGTTTGCGGCCCAGGTCGATGCTGGTGCTGATATACTCCCGGCCGTGGATGCCGTCCCGGGTGGGGCGGACGATCTCCGACATGTCGGTCCAGAAGGAGTCGAACCCGGGTCCCGAGAAGGGACCGCCGTAACCCGCGCCGGAGACCGGAATCTTGCCGGTTTCCGCCTGGTACCAGGTGGCGGCCAGGATCTCCGGGGTCCAGTATTCGTCGCCTATCTGGCTATACTGGGGATTGGCGGCCTTAAAAATCAATTCCCGGGGGCAGCCCTGGACGCAGCGGTAGCAGTCCCGGCAGATCTCATCGATGGTGTCCACGAACTGGGAGCGGTCGAAACCCCGCTTCCGGTAAGCGTCCACCGGGCATTGCTCTTTGACGCAGCGGGTGCAACGCAGACAGCCTTCCGCCCAATCGATGATGGTGTGTTTGGCCAGGGGGCTGAAACGGGGAGGCACCCGGCGCACATGAATATGATACTTGGCGGGCACGGGACCTCCTACTTGGCGGACCGGCGCGCCGCACCGCCGGGGGCCTGGCGCAGGGGGCTGGGGCCTAAGGCTTGAACGCGGTCATTGATTTCGGCAACGATGGCGGCTAACGCGGACCGATCCCCGGGCGTCAGTACGGAACGCCCCACCCGGGCGGGCTCCAAACCGATCTCTCCCAGATACTTCTTGGTATAGGTCATGCGGCCCCCGGCCCGGTGGCTTCCTTCATCATAGCGGCAGAGTTGCTCTTCGCAACCGATGACCCACACCAGGTCCACCGGCGTGGCCAGGGTGCGGAGCAACTGGAAGGCTTCCAATTTGCTGCTGCAAGGCTCGGGGAGCACCCGCAGCCGCACTTCGCTTTTCCCCCAGAGGTTTCTCAGGGCATCCGGGTCCGGCACCGCCTGCTGACAGGCAAAGACAACGACTTCCATAGACATAAAGCTCGCGCCTCGAAGTGAAATTGGGGCCAGAGGGGACACCCCCCCTGGCCCAGGACTTAGCCTAGAAATCTTACTTTATATACAATTAATATAACAAGCGGGCTACAGCCTTGGCAAATATTTTCCGCCTGGATCAGAGAATAGGCAGATAGCGCTCGATCTCATAGGCGCTCACGTGCATACGGTAGCGGTCCCACTCGATCCTCTTGTTCTCGATGAACTTGGTGAAGATGTGGTCGCCCAGGGTTTCTTTGAGGAGCGCGCTCTTGGCCAGTTCACCCACGGCCTCGTCGAGGCTGCCCGGCAGCTCGGAAATGCCCCGCTTCCTCCGCGCGGATTCAGACATATGGTAGATGTCCTCTTCCACAGGATCGGGGAGTTTGTATTTGCCTTCGATACCCTTCAAGCCCGCGGCCAGCATGACCGCGAACGCGAGATAAGGGTTGCAGGCCGGATCGGGAGCCCGGTATTCGCAGCGGGTAGCGGTTTCTTTGCCGGGTTTGTACATGGGCACCCGTACCAGGGCGGAGCGGTTGCGCCGGGCCCAGGAGACGTACACCGGGGCCTCGTAACCGGGTACCAGGCGTTTGTAGGAGTTGACCCACTGGCTGCAGATGGCAGTGATTTCCCGGGCATGCTTGAGCAAGCCGGCGATGTAACATTTGCCTTCCACGGACAGGTGATACTGGTCTTTGGCGTCGTAGAAGGCGTTTTTCTTGCCTTTGAACAGGGACTGGTGGGTGTGCATGCCGCTGCCGTTGATGCCGAAGATGGGCTTGGGCATGAAGGTGGCGTAGATGCCGTTCATCATGGCGATGGCCTTGACCGTGGCCCTGAGGGTCATGGTCTTGTCGGCCATCTTCAGGCCCTCGTCGTAGCGCATGTCGATTTCATGCTGGGAGTCGGCCACTTCGTGGTGGCTGTATTCGATGCGCACGCCTAATTTTTCCAGAGCGAAGATGGTCTCCCGCCGGAGGTCGTTGGCGATATCCAGGGGCGGAGCATCAAAATAGCCGCCTTTGTCCAAGACCTCGGGGGATTCATTGTTGGCGAAGTAGAAAAACTCCAGCTCCGGGCCGATGTAGTAGGTGTAGCCCTTTTCCGCGGCCTTGGCCAGAACTCTCTTGAAGATATAGCGGGGGTCGCCGGGGTAGGGCGAGCCGTCCGGCTGCAGGATGTCACAGAACATGCGGGCCACGGGCTGTTCTTCCGGCCGCCAAGGGAGGAGCTGGAAGGTGGTGGGGTCCGGTTTGGCGATCATGTCACTTTCTTCGATACGGGAGAACCCCTCAATGGAGGAGCCGTCAAAACCCATGCCCTCGGTCATGCCCTCATCCAATTCGGAGGGGCGGATGGAGAAGCTCTTCAGCATCCCCAAGACATCGGTAAACCATAGCTGGACAAAGCTGACATTCTGGTCCTTGACACACTTGAAGACATCTTCAATGGTCTTGCAATTCACGGCGATCCTCTCCTTAATTGAAGTAGATTCTCTTAAGGCATAACAATAAGCATGCCACATAGAAAAATCAATAAAATCATGGGGATTTACTGAAAATCATGAAGATATAATGTACATTATTGTTAATTTATTGGAGTTTTTACTACAAATTTGTTTTATATGGGGAAGGGGGAGAAGAGGTGGAGGGTGTGAAGCAGGGCGGATAAAGAAGAATAAAAAAATCTCTCTCCAAGACGCCAAGACACAAAAGTTTCAAGTGGAGGGGGCGCGGGCGCGCTTCGAAGGTAAATAATTTTACCACAGAGGCACTGAGGACGCAGAAAAAACCACCCAGAAATAATTTAGCCCTGGCGGCAGACCGCCAGGGCTAAATTTTTTCTTCTCTCTGTGAACCTCTGTCTTCGTGTCTCTGTGGCAAACGCGGTTACCGGCGGTAGCCCAGGATCTTTTCCACTTCCTTGGCGTCCGCGTCCATGACGTAGGAGATGCCGGAGATCTTGGCCGCGTCTTCGGTCAAGGCCACCAGGTCGTCCCGGCTGATGTGCTCCAGCGCGAATTTCCGGGCCCCGGCCATGAACTGCTGCAGGCCCTGGGTCATGCGGCTGAGGTAGCTGTACATGCCGATGGCGCCCGCGGGAATGCGGCCGTACTTGCCCAGGGGGTATTTGCGCCGCAGGGCCGCGGCCTCGGCGAAGTGTTCCAGATAGGCCTCTTTGAGGTCCCGCTCTTCCCGTTCGCACTTTTCCGCCAGCTTTTTGCCTTCAACGTTGCCCACCATGGCCGCGGTCATAATAGAGCGGCCCATGCAGACCAGTTTGACGAAGGGCGCGGCCAGGGCCAGGGCCTTGAAGACGTGGTCTTCCAGGGACAGGCCCCCGGCGATGGCGCAGGCCGGGACGAATTCGCCTTTGCTCTTAAGGTGGGAGAGGTACTCGTAGAGGAGGCATTCCAGGTGCACGGTGGGGATGCCCCATTCATTCATCATGCGCCAGGGGCTCATGCCGGTGCCGCCGCCCGCGCCGTCCACGGTGAGGAGGTCGATCTTGGCCTGGGACGCGAACTTCACCGCCCGGGCCAGGTCCGCGGGCCGGTAGGCCCCGGTCTTTAAAGAGACCCGCTTGGCCCCGACGCGGCGCAGATGCTCTATGGTTTTGTAGAATTCGTCTTCGTCCACCATGCCGAGACGGGAGTGGCGCTCGAACTCCCGAATGCCCCGGACCTTGTACTGTTCCTGGGTCATGGTGTCGTGGGGGTCCGGCAGGACGATGTAGCCCCGGTCCCGGAGCTGTTTGGCCCGCTCCAGGTTGGGGAGCTTGACTTCGCCGCCGATGTTCTTGGCGCCCTGGCCCCATTTGAGCTCGAAGAACTCCACGCCCAGCTTCTCGATGACGTACTCGGGCACGCCCAGACGGCCGTCCTCCACGTTGGCCTGGACGATGATGTCGCCAAAACCGTTGTACCATTTCTTAAAAATCTTGACCCGGCGCTCCATCTCCGGGGAATGGACCACCCGCCCCTTCTTGATTTCGGACTTGGGGTCCATGCCGCAGACGTTTTCGCCGCAGACGATGATGATGCCGCTGATGGCCGCGCCGATGGCCATGGACTCCCAGTGGATGCGGGCGATGTCCGTGGAGCCCAAGGCCCCGGTGAAGGCCGGGAACGCGAGCTTTACCTTGTGGTTGACACCGATCTCCGCGGAGGTGTTCACCGCGGGGAAGATGGCCTTGTCCGAGTCCGCGGCCATGCCCACCGCGCCCACACAGGTGCCCTGGATGTTGAAGTAGGAAAAGTCGCAGGGGTAATCTTTGTCCGCGCCCGCGGTGACCTTGCCGAAGGGCATGGGGTAGAGGAGTTCCCGGCCCCGGACCGCGGAGCGGCCGATTTCACAGGGGCCGGGACAGCCGTCCAGGCAGGTCACGCAGATACCGGAAACTGGGGCAGGCTGCACCCGGTTCTTGGTGAGGGTGGCGGGACTGCGATTGGGGTTGCTGATAGTCATGGTTTCCACTCCTTTGCAACTGATAGTCTTTTAAGGAGAAAGGGTAGAAACCGGGCCAAACCTTAAAAAAATGCAAAAAATAAGCCAGCCCGGGCGCTGGCTTATTTTTAATAAAAAATCAAGGGGTTAATCGATGGAGACCAAATTTACGCACTTAATTAATTTACATAGTTGTTAGTTTTACTGATATATAGCAGCATATTTGTTAATTATCAAGATAAATTTTTAGTTAAACTAATTATGACTCTTGCGAGTTGGTTTTGCCCCGCACAGGCTGGAAAGCCTGTGCTACCAATACTTTTCATGATTTATGGGTGAGCGAGGTTTATAATCAACTTCCCCCTAGGGAAGCCCCAGAGAGTCCCCCGGCTTCTTGACGTCCCGGGGCAAATTCCCTAAAATATTTCGAAAATCAATTTTTCAGAGCGGGGGAGAAAGTGGCCACAGACAGACAACGGGTGCCTTCGGGAGTCAGCCGCCTGGATCTGCTCCTGGGAGGGTTGTTCATCGGCGATAACGTGGTCTGGCACGACGATGCCGGCAGCCTGGCGCCGGTCTTCTCCCTCAATTTTCTACTGGCCTGCCACCTCCAGAAAAAACCCATCATCTACGTGAGTTTTGACCGGTCCCCCAAGAACCTCCTGGACAAACTGGGGCACCTGGCGGAATACCCGGATCTCACCATCCTGGATTGCTTCACCAACGGCAAGGGCAACGGCTCCGCCATCTTCCTCAAGTTTTATGAAGGCCTGGAAGCCGACCTGCCCTGCCGCATTATTAAGGTGGAGGACCCCCGGAACCCCCAGGAGTTCATGGACCGGCTCTACGGGGTGCACGCTACTTTCCAGGGGGACGTGCGCTTTATCTTTGAGAGCATTACCGGCATGACGGAGCTCTGGGGGAGCGAAGACCGGTTTCTTCACTTCTATTCCCATTCCTGCCCCCGGCTCTACGATCTCAATACCATCGCCTATTGGGTGCTGGAAAAGAACGCCCATTCCCAAAGGTTCCGGGCCCAGATCAACCAGATCGCCCAGGTGGCCATCGAATTGACCATCAAGCGGGGCACCACTTCCCTGATGATCCTGAAGGCGGAAAACCGCAGTCCGGAAGAATTTCATAAGCCCCATGTGTATTGGACCAAGGACCTGACCATCACTTTTGAAGACGAAAGCCGGGTCCCGGGCCGCCTCGACCTGGGATTGCGCCTCAAGGTGTTCCGCCTGAAACGGGGGCTCTCCCAGACGGAGCTGGCCAAGCTGGTGGGGGTCACCCCCAGCACCATCTCCCAGGTGGAGTCCAATCTCATTTACCCCTCGCTGCCGGCCCTCATGAAAATGGGGGAGGTCCTGGCCGTGGACCTTTCCTCTTTTTTTGAGGAGCGCCAGGAAGGCAAGGAGCGCCTGGTGTTTACGGCCAAAGACGGGGTGGAGGTCAAACTCGCGGGGATGCCCGAAGACGCGGTCTTTGCCCGGCTGCTCTACCCGGTGGACTTCGAGGTCAAGGCCAAACCCTACCTCATCGAAATCACCCCCAAAGAGAGCCTGCCCGGCCACTTCTTTTTCCACAAGGGGGAGGAAATCGGCTACGTCCTGTCGGGGAGATTGCAATTGCACGTGGGCAAGGCTGTCTATAATCTCAAAACCGGAGACGTGATCTACCTGACCTCGGAAGTCCCGGGCCAATGGCGGAATCCGGGGCCGAATGTGGCCAGGTTGTTATGGATTAAGGTGAAGTAAAGACGGTTTTCAGTTTTCAGTTTTCGGTTTTCAGTGGCAGGGATTGGAACTGCAGTCGATTCTAGAAGTTTAATTTACAAATTTGTCAATAATCTTACGAAGAAACCCCCAGACCTTATTTTATACTCGTGGAGGGTAGGGAAGGGGGGCGGGGGGGCCATGGTCCCCCCGCAACAGATCTCACAACCATCTCATTTTACCAAAAACGAAAAACCAAAAACGAAAAACGAGATCAAAGCGCCGGGCCTTCGCTCGCGGCTTTTTCTGGGCCGGGATAAGACGGGTGCTTGGCCGCGGTCCGGAACCGCTTGTAGTCCAGGCTGTACTGCTTGATTTTGTAGCCCAGAATCCGGAGGCTGGTGTCCAGCATCTGGGCGGCCTGGCTCTGATTGCCCCGGGACTGGCGCAGGGCCTCGGAGATCAACTCCTTCTCCAGGTTGGCCACCTGCATGGCCAGGCTGTTCTTGGCCTCCCCGGGCTCCTGGCGCTGCAGGCTGCGGGGCAGATGGACGCTGAGGATGGTGTCCTCGTCGCACACCAGCACCGCCCGCTCGATGATGTTTTCCAGCTCCCGGACGTTCCCGGGCCAGGGGTATTGCATCAGCAGGTCCAGGGCCGGCGCGGAGAGGCGCAGCCCCGGCTTCTGGTGTTCCGCGGTGTATTTGCTCAGGAAATGCTCGGCCAGCAAGGGGATGTCGGCGCGGCGCTCCCGAAGGGGCGGGAGATAAATGGGAAAGACGTTGAGGCGGTAATAGAGATCTTCCCGGAAAGCCGCTTCGGCCACGGCCCGTTCCAGGTCCCGGTGGGTAGCGGCGATGAGGCGCACGTCGGCCTTGAGGGTGACGGAGCCCCCCAGGCGGGTGAATTCCCGCTCCTGGATGACCCTCAGGATCTTGAGCTGCACGTTGGGGGTCAGGTCGCCGATTTCATCCAGAAAGATGGTGCCGCCCTGGGCCAGTTCGAAACGGCCCTGCTTGCGCTGCAGCGCGCCGGTGAACGCGCCCCGTTCATGGCCGAAGAGTTCGCTTTCCACCAGGGTTTCCGGCAGGGCCGCGAGGTTCACCTTGATGAAGGGCTTGGACGCGCGCTGGCTGTTATAATGAAGGGCGGAGGCCACCAGTTCCTTGCCGGTGCCGGATTCCCCCCGGATGAGGATGGTGGCGTTGCTCTTGGCCACCCGCTCGATCATTTCGAACACCTGGCGCATGCGGCCGGAGGTGCCGATAATATTACCCACCTGGTAGCGCCCCTGCAACTCCCCTTTTAGTTTTAAATTCTCATCCCGCAGCCGGTCCTTCTCCCGGTCGATGAGCATCAGGCCGTTCACGGTCTGGGCGATGATGGAGGCAATGATGGTGAGCAGCCTGAGGTCCTTGTCCAGGTCCAGGTCCCGGTGCAATCTGTCCACGCTCAGGGCGCCGATGGTCTGGTGGTTGAGCTTGATGGGCACGCACAGGAAGGAGAGCTCATTTTTTTCCCGGCCTCGGGAGCGGGTGCGGTTCAGAAACAAGGGCTCCTGGCTCACCCGGGGGACCACCGCGGGCTCGCCGGTCTCCACCACCCGGCCGGTGATGCCTTCCCCCAGCTTGTAGCGGCCCCGGCGCCGGGCCTCGGCGGTGAGTCCTTGGGCCACTTCGATTTGCAGTTCCGCGGTCTCGGGGTTGAGGATGGTGATGGTGCCCCGGCGCATGCCCATGCGCTGGGCCAGGATCTGCAGGATCTGTTGCAGGCTGCGGGGCAAGGGGCCCGGAGCAGTCAGGGCCTGGGTAATTTCGTACAGCAGGGATAAATTTTCCATGGGCGTTTTTAGCCCTCCAGGTGCAAATTTGTCTAGATTGTCTCATAATTCTACATTTTCGCAAGACTTAATTAGCATTATTGTAAAAGCAGATTAATTAGAATTTGACAGGCCTTAGAATCAATGGAATCATGGCTTGAAAGATGGGTGTCTTAATAAATATTGAGGAAATCTCAAATAAATTGACTTTGCAAAAAAAATGACGATAGTAAATATCAAAGAAGCCCGAAGCACCATTCGCAAAATCCTCCAGGGGGGTAAAGGGAGGATTCAACCCTCGCCCCATTGTCGTCAGCGC
Organism: Deltaproteobacteria bacterium; assembly: GCA_016208235.1. Lineage (GTDB taxonomy): Bacteria > Desulfobacterota > Desulfobaccia > Desulfobaccales > 0-14-0-80-60-11 > SURF-52. Next base: position 4,644 of record JACQYN010000241.1, on the reverse strand, counting down.
ATGTTGGAACGACAAGTTTTTATGGAAGATATCTTTCATGTGCTGTTTTGGGGAGAGGTAATAGCCGGTCAACATCCGGGAGACGCGGAAAAAAATATTTTTCGGGTTGCGGGTTTGGATATAGAAGAAGTACCTCTAACTCTCGTGATCCGAATCGTTGTGGCCCAAAAATTTATCGAAATTATTTCGGTATTTGGAGAAATGCATGGCCAAGCATGAGTGTGTTCGTTGTGGTGAATCCTACCAAACCACAATTGGAAACTATCATTATCTGGAATCCGGCCTTGATAATCTTTGGCTTTGCGGCATTGAAACTTATCGCTGTAAATGTGGTGAATCTGCCGCTATCCCTCAGCCTCTTGAACTTCACCGTACCATTGCCAAGTGCCTATTGATGCAGAAAAGCCCCCTTTCCGGTAAGGAAATTCGATTCCTGCGGAAGCATATGGCTATGAAGGCCATTGAATTTGCAAAACGGGTGGGCGTAGATAATGCAACAGTTTCCCGATGGGAAAATGACAAAGAGAATCCCGCCGATGCTGCTGACCGGGCTATCCGGTTATCTTGTGCAGTGCGCCTGGGATATTATGAAGAAGCAAAGCAGATATTCGAAGATATTTTTCCTGAGATCGGACCTAATAACCCCCGGGTGCCCATATTCATAGCCGCCGACCGACTCGGGCGCTTTGCCTGTGTTAAAGAATGCGATAAGGTTTGAGCTGATTTCAAAAACCTTGGAAGACTCCAAGCCCCGCTTTTTTGGTGGTTTTCCCATCTCTCTCTTATTTAATTTTCTGAAAAATTTATGAGTAGATTTTTCTTCCCTTAAAAATTATCTCCCCTCAAAATGGCCCTCCACCGCCCCCGGCTTTCTCCTTGACAGGGTTACAGCCTTTAGATAACTTTAATTACTCATTTTTTTCCAAAGGTGAGGTGCGTGCAGGACACCTTTTTCTATAAAGCCGGCCATCGGGTCTTGGCCTTCATCGATTACATCGGGAACTTGACTCTCTTCTTTGTGGAGGCCTGCCGCACCCTGGCCCATCCTCCCTGGTTTATCCGGGAGGTGATCGCCCAGATGTACCACCTGGGAGTGAAATCCTTTCCCCTGGTGGGGGTGGCCTCCTTTGCGGTGGGTTTGGTTCTGGCCATGCAAGGGATTACGGTCTTGAAACTGTTCGGCGCGGCCAATTACATCTCCACCAGTGTCTGCTTCACTTTTGTGCGGGGTTTGGGTCCTCTGCTGGCCGGCATCATGTTGGCTTCCCGGGGAGGGTCGGGCATCGGCGCGGAACTGGGTTCCATGCGGGTGACCAACCAGATCGACGCGCTCACCGTGTCCGCGGTCAACCCCATGAAATACCTGGTGGTTACCCGCATCCTGGCCTGCATGCTCATCGCCCCCTTGTTGGCGACGGGCGCTAATATCATCGGTATCTTAGGAGGTATGATCATCGGCGTGGCCCAACTGGGTATGACGCCCACTTATTACTACACCCTGACCGTCAAGTACCTGACCCTGAAGGACGTACTCCCGGGCATCGGCAAGACCGCGGTGTTTGGGATCATCGTCGGCACGGTGGGGTCTTTTCACGGCTATAACACGGAGCACGGGACTTTCGGGGTGGGCCAATCCACCAAGACCGCGGTGGTGGCCGCCATTCTTTTGATTTTGATATCCGATGTCTTCCTCACCAAATTCACTCTCCTCCTCTGGCCTTAGCCCCCGGGACGAAAAGCCCGGCGGGCCCCCGGCCGCGGCCGCCCCGTTGATTTCCTATCGGGGAGTCAACAAATCCTTTGGTGACAAGGAGGTGCTCCAGGGCATTGATTTAGACGTATATGCCGGGGAAACTCTGGTGATCCTGGGACGCAGCGGCTCGGGCAAGACGGTGATGACCAGTATGCTGGTGGGCCTGACCCGGCCCGATAGAGGCAGCGTCAAGGTGGCGGGCAAAGAACTCACAGAGCTCGAATCCGACAAGGACTGGCAGGAGCTGCGCCTTAAAACCGGCTATCTTTTTCAGGGGTCCGCGCTCTATGATTCCATGAGCGTGGGGGAGAACGTGGCCTTTCCCATGGTGCAGCATACCCGCTGGAGCGAGGAGGAAATCGCCCGGCGGGTGCACGAGAAGCTGGCCCAGGTGGGCCTGGCGGAAACGGAGGGCATGGAGCCCGCGGAGCTCTCCGGGGGCATGCAGCGCCGGGCCGCGTTGGCCCGCAGCCTGGCCCTGGACCCCCAGATCATCATCTACGACGAGCCCACCGCGGGGTTGGACCCCATCACCGGGGATGAGATCGGCCGCCTGATCCGCCGCCTCCAGGAGACCCTGAAAGTCACCTCCATTGTGGTCTCCCACGACCTGCGCCTCACGGAAATGGTGGCCGACCGGCTGACCCTGATGTATAAGGGCCAGATGGTCTTCCTGGGCACCTTTGAAGAATTCCGGAAATCGTCCCACCCGGAAGTGCGGCGTTTTCTCCACGAGGACCAGGAGGAGAATCAGAATGATCCAGCGAAAATATGAAACCGTGGTGGGCATCTTCGTGGTGGCCTCCCTGGCGGCCTTGTTGGCCATGGTGTTGATCATCGCCCAACAAGAGCGGCTCTGGGAGGAACACGTGGAATTTCGGGCTGTTTTCAAGAATATCAGCGGCCTGAAGACGGGCTCAGAAGTGCGGCTGGCGGGAGTGACGGTGGGGAACGTCAAGGGCATTACCATCGACCCTCAGGGCCAGATCATCGTCACCTTTGTAGTGGTGGGGAAATACCGGAGCCAGATTCGCCAGGACTCCCGGGCCACCATCGGCTATCAAGGCCTCTTGGGGGATAAGAGCCTGGACCTTACCGCGGGCTCTCCGGATCAGCCGGAGATTGCCGCCAAAGGCACCGTGACCTCCATAGAACCATGGGATATTACAGAGATATTTGCCAAGGCGACGCCGAGTCTGGAGAAAGTACAACAGCTTTTAAACAACCTAGCCAGCCTTTCCGAGACTCTCACCAAACCCGGGAGCAAATTCGGCAAATCCATGGAGGAGCTGAACCAGATCATCAACAAGGTTAACAAAGGGCAGGGGAGCCTGGGGCAGATTCTCAACGATCCGGCGCTTTACCGGGAATCCGCCCAGGCCGTGGCCAATATCCGCAAATTTACGGCCTCCCTGGAGGAAAACAAGGGGGCGTTGGGCGCGCTGGTTAATGACCCGGCCTTTAGGGCCGATCTCCAGAAAACCATGGCCAACCTGCAGGAAGCCAGCTCCCGGCTGCCGGAGCTGATGAAAAAGGCGGAGGCTTTCGTGGAGCAACTGAACAAGGCTGGCAAGGGGCTCCCGGGGTTGGTTAACGCCGGCGAAACCATGGTCACCGACGTGGACAAGACGGCCAAGGCCGCGCAGAAAACCTTCTTGCTGCGCCGCAATGTGCCCAAAGCGAAAGAGCGCACCATCAGGATAGAACGGGAACAGAAAAAGGATTAAGGGCATGGCGGGATTTTGGTGGGGTCTGGGGTTTCTTTGCCTGATGGGGCTGGGTTGCGTCGCGCCCACCGCCACCGGGGTGGGGCTGTTGACGGACGCGGTGGACTTGAACGACGCGGGCTACCAATATTACCGACAAGGCAAGTGGGACCTGGCGGAGGAAAAGTTCACCCAGGCCCTGACCCTGAACCGCCTCATCGACCGCCGGGAAGGCATTGCCGCCAACCTCAATAACCTGGGGGCCATCGCCCAGGAGCAAGGGAACCAGGAGCGGGCCCGGCAGTGCTTCGAGGAGGCCCTCAGCATCCTGCGGCCCCTGGAAGACCCGGCCGGGCTCAGCGAAACCCTGAATAACCTGGGGGCTCTGCACCAGGCCCAGGGAAAGCTGGAAGACGCGGAAAAGGCCTACCAGGAGGCGTTGGTCTACGCCCGGCAGGCGTCGCCGGGCCCGCTGCCGGCCTTGACCCTGACCCACCTGGGAGACGTGGCCCGGGCCCGGGGGGATTTTGTACAGGCCCTGGACCTCTACAACCAGGCCCTGAGGCTGGATGAGGCCCGGAAGGACCGGCAGGGCCGGGCCGTGCGCCAGGAACGCCTGGGCCGCACTTACCTGGCAATGCAAAACTATTCCACCGCCGGGGCCTATCTCCAGGAAGCACTCCGGGAATTCCGCCGCCTGGAAGACACCAACGGCATCGTGGACGCGCTTGACTCCCTGACCCGCCTATTCCTGGCCCTGGGGGACCGGGACGCGGCCCTGGATTACGGCGAACGGCTCCTGAAGATTTACCAAGCCAGGGGGCAGGAGAAGGAAGCGAAAAAGTTGCAGAAGCTATTGGGTTTGAAGGTCCAATGAAATGGTGGGGGAGGGGGCTGAAAAAAGTGGCCAGTGGTCAGTGGTCAGTGGCCAGTCTCGGCATGCGACCCTCTTTGCCAAAAACTGACCACTGACCACTGGCAACTGACCACTATCTTTCCTGGCCCTCCCCCCCACAACACCAACCACAAACCATGTTCTTCTCCACGCCGCAACGGGCCGCCTTAATCAGCGTTGCCTCCAACACCTTGCTGGTGGCGGGCAAGGCGGTGGTGGGGGTGTTGAGCGGCAGCGCCGCGTTGCTGAGCGAGGCCCTGCACTCCGGCCTGGACCTCCTGGCCGCGGTT
>JACQYN010000246.1 GCA_016208235.1 Deltaproteobacteria bacterium | reverse complement strand
CTCCCTATAAGAATATTTCAGGAGATTTTTTAAGCCATATTCCGAAAAGGTGAACAGGAGGTGCACAGGGGCAAAATAAAAGGTTAGCGACTTATCGCTAACCTCTTGTATTTACTGGCGCGCCTGGCAGGATTCGAACCTGCGACCCACGGATTAGAAGTCCGTTGCTCTGTCCCCTGAGCTACAGGCGCAAAGAAGGGAAAACGCGATTTGAGGTTAAAAAACCGGCAGATCGGGAATCTTTACCCCCAGGATGGTTAACTGGCGGATTAGGCCCCGATTCTCCTTGGTGCATTATATCTTGCCAGGATTTCTGGTCAACCTGGGCGAGGCGTTTCTGAGGTTGGAGAAGGGAGTTTGAGGGATGGGTAGTGGCCTGCCCAATAGGGCCCGCTGAAATTTGCCAGCAATGGCGGGCTTGGGGAAAAAAATGCCGCCATAGGCTTCAGCCTGCGCCTGCCCAGGATAGAAGGCCTGGGCCACCAAAAAGAATCGGGGTGGAAAGGTCAACTTAGGGGAAGAGAAGATTTTCTGACCAGCCGGACTTATACCAAGTTGCAATCAAAAGGCACGGAATTGTAGGGGCGCACCCGCGTGTGCGCCCGCATTAGGGCGGACACATGGGTCCGCCCCTACAAGAAAATTGTCGTTTGATTGCGACTTGGTATTAAAGAGGTTGGGGGGGAGGGAGCGTGAGGTGGGAGAGGAGTAAAAGGTGGATCCGGAGGACGCCTTACCGGCCTCCAGCGCGTTCCTCAACCGGTCATTTATTCGAAAATTTTCGTCTTTTTGGTCAGGCGCAGGGCGATGATCGTCAAGTCCCGGAAAATCCGCAGCCGCCGCCGATCCTCCTCGCTGATGGGCAGGGTGGAGTCGAGCCGGTCCACGAAGAAGGCGCCGATGGGGACCTGATCCACATGCAGGGGGACCACCAAAAAGCTATGGCTGCGGCTTACCCGCCAAAAATTATCTTCCATCAAAGAGCGGTCCCCGGGGTGACTGTGGGGATTCACCAGATATTCCTGACGCTCCCCCATGGCCAGGGCAAAGGCGTTGCCATTGGCCTTGAGGGGCAGATGCAACAACGGCAGCAGTTCCTCCACTCCGTCCCCCAGGCCGAAACGGCCCGTAATATGAGTGCGCTGCGGGTTGACCAGGGAGAAAATGACCCGGTCGAAGCGGATCCCCCGGAAGATGCCCTCCAGAACCATTAACAAAACCTGGTTGATGGGCGCCTGGGCCACCAGGGCCTGGTTGACTTCTTCCACTACCTGGTAGAGGAACTGGAGCCTTTTCAGGTCTTCGGACAGGCTTTCAGCCGCCTTAGGCGGAGCCCCGGAGGGCCTGCTTTCCGGGGAAACAGGCGTTTCCGGGCTTTTGGGGGCCACGGCTGCGGCTGCGTCCATACCTGCGCCTGCGCCTGCGCCTGCTGCTGCGGCCTCGACCGCAGCCTTGAGTTCCCGCACGTCCTTGGGTCTGATGTCGTCGGAGATCTCCATTTCCCGGAGATCGATGCTCAAGACCTGGGCCATCTCGTGAAGGCGTTTCTTACTGGCCGTCAGCGACTTGCCCAGGTTTTGCGGATTCAACCCCAAGTTGTCGCACACCTTCTCTTCTTTTTTCTGGCGCTCTTCCGGCTCGATATGAGGATCCAGCAGATTCTTGGAGAGTTGGAAGGCCCCTTTGATCATTTTCCGCAAACGCCCCTCCACCCCGGCCCCGGAGCTGCCGGCGTTGTGCAGGAAAGAGAGCCTCTTGATCATACTGTCCGGCAGATTCCAGTCTTTGAGAATCGCCAGGCCCACCTCTTCCGTGGAGGCCTTGAGTACCCGCTGCGCCGCGGTGGATTTGGCCTCTCCCTTGTCTGTGAGGTCTAGAATCCGCTGGTATTCCTGGGGCAGATAATAGGCCACGATCAATTCCCCGATATTGAACAGCAAGCCGGTGATGAAGACCTCTTCCGCCTTTAATTGGGTGTCGTCCTGGACCAGCTCCTGGGCCTGGATGGCGGTGAGAAAAGAAAGCACAATTAATTGTTTGACATGAGAAAGGTGTGAGGATTTTTGAAAATGCTCAATCAGGCGCAGCCCCACTGCCAGATCCCGGAGGCGGTCGAAGCCCAGGACCATCACCGCGCTGGACACGGTATGCACCTGGCGCTGATAAGTCTGGTAGAAAATGGAATTGACGATTTTCAAGATCTGGGTGGTCAGGGAGAGGTCCCGGAGAATGATGGAGGAGACGGCGTTCACCGTCTTGTAAGGGTTTTCCTGAATGGCCAGCAGTTCCTGGATATTGGCGGTAAATGCCGGAAAGGACGGGTCAGCGTTGATGGCCCGCTGCAGCGCGCTCAAAGACGGGGATGCAATATCGGTTGCCAAAATTCTCCCTACCGGATCATTCTCTATAATTTATACAAGCGCCGGGGTACCGGGTTCCCGGCGTTGCGGCGGTCGGCGGTGGTGAACACTTGGGCTGCCTGCGCTGCAGTATAAGAGCGGGGAGAATTCTACCATTATCGGCTGCTGCCGCCGGCCCCTAAAGAGTAAGGCCTTGTGGGGGCCCTCTCTCTTTTCCAAGGGGCAAAGCCTTTTAAAACCTTATCGAACCGGCGATGAATAAACTGAAATGTTGAAAGCTCTGGAAAAGCAAATTTGAGGGAGGGAGCCAGGACCCATTTAAATAGGGGGAAAAGCAGAAAAGGGTAAGGAAGATATCTGTAATAACCCTTTTCGCCTTTTTCCCTTCTTACCTTGTCACCTGCCCTAGTTTATCCTCTGGCATTCTTTCTCAGCAAGGCAAGGGAAGCGCCACCCACTCAAATCATTTCCCGGCCAGCTTCTCCCGCAGGCGGGCCACCCACCTGGGCTCCGGCGGGGGCATGCGCACCTGGAGTTCCATCATCTTGCCCCGGAGCAGAGATATTTCTGCTTTGAGGGCCTTAATCTCGGCCTCCAGCACGGCCAGGCGTTTCTGGACTTCCGGGGTAGGCTCTTCCGGGTGCCTGCCGGCCTGGGGGCCCCCCAGGGGCACCACCGTGTCCAGGTGGGTTTCCGCCACTACCGCGTCCAGGGGGTTCTCCCCGATGGTGGGGCGCTTTGCCATTTCACCGCCTCCCTTCTTGTCGGATCACCTCCGCGGCCAGGGCCCGATAATCCGCAGCCCCGGCGCTCCGGGGGTCGTATTGAGTGATGGGCTGGCCGAAGGAGGGGCATTCGGCCAGACGGATGTTTTCCCGGATCACGGTTTGGTACACCAGGTCGCCGGAGCGTTCCCGGAGCCGCTCCACCACCTCCCGAGCGTGGCGGGTGCGGGCATCCACCCGGCAGGCCAGAATCCCGGAGATCACCAACTCCGGGTTGAGACGTGCCTGCACCACCTCCACGGTGTGCAGGAGCTGGGCCAGGCCGCTCAGGGCCATGACGTGGGCCTCCACCGGCACCAGCAGCTCCCGGGCCGCGGCCAGGGCGTTGACGGTGAGGACCCCCAGGGTGGGAGGGCAGTCCATGAGAATGTAATCCCAGCGCTCTGGGGGCAGACCCTCCAAATGACGGCGGAGAATGGTTTCCGCGCCCACCTCCCCCGCCAGGATCTTCTCCACCCCCACCAGCCAGGCGGAGGAAGGGACCAGGTCCACCCCGGGAGCTTGGGTCTCCTGGACAAAATCCAGCACCTCTCCGCCATCCACGAAGAGGCCCAGCACCCCTTTCCCGGCATTTTTAACACCGTACCAGGCGGTGGCGGAATGTTGGGGGTCCAGGTCCAGGAGCAGGACCCGGCGTTCTTTTTCCCCCAGGGCCGCGGCCAGATTAACGCTGGTGGTGGTCTTGCCGCTCCCCCCCTTCTGGTTGGCGATGGCCAAAGTCCGCATAGACCCCCCCCTTTAATACCGTTTTCTGTTTTCCGTTTTGCGTTTTCCGTAAAAAATTAAATAATAACTATAATAAGTTATATGAGCAGCTAGGGGGTTGATGGGTAAATGGGATTGCTCACAAAAAAGCCCGGGCGGTCCCCCGGTCAAAGTCGCCGGGCCGCTCGGGCTCTGGATTGTCTGGGAATACGGCCTCAAGGGCTGGGGCCTCCCGCTTTGGATTTAACTGTTTCCAGGATGCCACAGCCGCTGGGGGATGTCAATCTTCGGGCCGCCCCAGGCTTCATTTGGGGCTGAAAAGTCCAGAGCGAGAGGGACCGGAGGCCGTGGGCCCCTGTCTCCTCCCCCACAACGCCAGGTGCAGAGGCCATGTCAGTTTGGATTCATCCCACGCTTTTATGGCCGGATCATAGATGTTAATCTCTACTCCTGCGGCGCCATCGCTTACTACCTATAATTTTCCCCGGATCGCTTGGCCGGGAGCCGTAACCCTCCTGCGGCCCGGGGAGGGTCTCGGCGTAGATTTCCGCGGTGTGTTTGACTATCACCCGGGCCCCCGCCCGGGAGAGCATGTCCGTGAGCTGGAGCATGCAGGCCGGGCAGCCGGTAGCCACCGCCGCGGCTCCGGAATTCAAGACGTTATCCCGCTTGCGCCGGCCGATGGCCGCGGAAATTTCGTAATGCTGCAGATTAAAGCTGCCGCCGCAGCCGCAGCACCAATCCGCTTCGGCCATTTCCCTTAACTCATAGCGGGGATTGGCCCGGATCAGGGCCCGGGGTTGAGCCGCCACGTCCAGAGATTTCTTCAGGTGGCAGGGGTCATGGTAGGTGATGGGGACCTTATCCCCCACCCCTTCCGGGCCTCCAGGCGCCAGGCCCACCTGGTCCGCCAGAAACTGGCTGATGTCCAGGACCTTGTCCGCCAGCGCGGCGATCCGGGCTTGCTCGGCCTCGCCATATTCCTGGCCCATCAAAGGCCACATCTTCTTGATGGTGGAGGTGCAGGTGGCGCAGGCGGTGAGGAGATGGTCGAAAGGCACGGAGCCGAAGATTTCCAGATTATGGCGCAGCAGCCGCTCAAAGGCCACGGTATCACCGCTGGACAGGGCCGGAATGCCGCAGCAGCCCTGGTCCTGGGGCAGATACACCCCTACCCCGTGATGGTCCAGAATCTTGAGGACGGCCTCCCCCACCTGGGGGAAGACCTTGTCTATGAGGCAGCCCACGAAAAAGGCGACCTTCAGACCAGCAGCGCCCGGCGGGGTGTTAAGGGTCGGCGCCTGGCGGTGGAGAGGCACCGGGGCCAGGGGCTTGAGGTGCCGCCCCCGTAAAAGAGGGGAGAGGAAACGGGAACACGACGAGCCGAGCAAGTCATCCACCGGCTTGATGAAGATGCCCTGGAACCTCGCTCCCCAGGCCAGGACCCGGTTGAAAAACTCGGGTTTGCTCAATACCCGGCGAAACAGGGCCTTTTTCCAGGGCGGCAGCCCCAGGTAGCCGGCCAGAATGGCCCGGGCCTTGATGAAGATGTCCAGGACCTTCACGCCGCTGGGGCAATTGGCGGCACAGGAACCGCAGAGCAGGCAACGGGCCAGCCGGTCCTGCACTCCCCGGGGATTTTCAAAGATCTCCCGGGCCAGGCCGTCCAGCAGCGCCAGCTTGCCCCGGGCCACGTCGGCTTCCCGGCCGGTTTCGGCAAAGAGCGGGCACACCGCCTGACACAGCCCGCAGCGCATGCAAACCACGAGCTGGTCTTCCAACTCTTTTACCAGCCGCGCCAGGGCCTTGATACTAGACATGGATCTTCTCCCATGGCTTTAGTGCTTTAAGAGAGCCGCTGATGGCGAAATCACGGGCAGTCGCGGCCATCCCCCGGCTGTCTCCCTCTGCCAACCCGGTTCTCAATCCACTGGCTTCGGCCACGGTGAATTCCAGCGCGGCCATGATCCCGGCCAAGCATGAGCCACACCGCATGCAGTCCTCGAGACGGCTTTCCAATTTCTTTAGGAGAATGCTGATAGATTCCGTGCTGAACATTTTTTAACCTATGATTTTGCCCGGATTAAGAATGTTATGCGGATCCACCGCGGCTTTAATCCGCTTGGAATAGAGAATCGTCCCTTTGCCAAACTCTTTTTCCAGGAAGCGGGATTTGGCGGTGCCGATGCCGTGTTCCCCGGAAAGGGTGCCCCCCAGTTCCAGGGCCTTCTCGAAAATGGCGTCCACCGCGGCCTCCACCCGGGCCCATTCCTCCTGATTCCGGCGGTCGGTGAGGATGGTGGGGTGGAGGTTGCCGTCCCCCGCATGGCCGAAGGTGCCGATGGGCAGATGGAAACGGCGGCTGATGTCTTCCAGGGCCTGGATCATGGCGGGGATCTTGCTCCGGGGGACGGTGGCGTCTTCCAGGACGCAGGTGGGTTTCAGCTTGGCCAGGGCGGGAAGGGCGCTGCGCCGGGCGCTCCAGACCCGGTCCCGTTCGGCCGGGTCCCGGGCCACATGGATCTGGGTCGCGCCCATTTTCCGGCAGATGGTTTCCACTTTCTCCGCCTCTTCAGCCACCACCGCGGGGTGGCCGTCCACTTCGATGAGGAGGAGGGCGGCGGCATCCACCGGCAGTCCTGCCCGGCTGTAATCCTCCACGGTGCGGATGGTGAAATTGTCTAAAAATTCCAGGGTTGCAGGCACGATGCGCTGGGCGATAATGGCGGCCACCGTCTCTGAAGCCTTGCTCACCGCGTCGAAGGTGGCCATCATGGACCGGCGCGCGGCCGGCAGGGGAATAAGCTTCAGAATGATCTCGGAGATGACCCCCAGGGTGCCCTCGGAACCCACCAGCAAGGCGGCCAGGTTATAGCCGCTGACGCATTTCACCGTGCGGGAGCCGGTTTTCACGGTCTCGCCGGACGCGGCGAAGAAGGTGAGGCCCATGACGTAGTCCCGGGTGACTCCATACTTGAGCCCCCTTAAGCCTCCGGCGTTTTCCGCGACGTTGCCTCCCAGGGTGGACACCGCCATGGACCCCGGGTCCGGGGGGTAAAAGAGGCCTTTGGCCTCCACCGCCCCCGCCAGTTTGGCGGTGACCACCCCCGGCTGCACCACGGCATAAAGGTCTGCCTCATTGATCTCCAGGATTTGGTTCAGGGCCGTGGTCAGGACCACTGCGCCGCCCCGGCCCGGAATGCTGCCGCCGCTTAAATTGGTGCCGGCCCCCCGGACGGTTAAGGGCAGGCTGTTTTCGTGGCAGAGGCGCACCACCTGGCCCAGTTCGTCGGTGGACCAGGGCCGCAGAACGATAGCCGGCAGGACCGGTTCCAGGACCGCGGCGTCATAGGCGTAGGTGGCCCGGTCCGTCTCCTCCAGGAAGACCTGTTCTTTCCCCAGAATGCGCTGGAATTCTTTTACCAGGGCTTGGTTGACCATACTATCTCTCCCAGGGTTCTGTGATAATTCCAATTCCACCTTAATACTGAGGGACAGTAATTGTCAAATGGTATTACCATTGAAAATCTATTTTTTCTCCCCGCATGGTCCCCAGGTAATAATTTGGTAAGGCCGGTATGCGCGACAGCCATGAGGCAGTCTGCGGATTTGTGGCCTGAGGGAGGGAGGGCTCGCAATTGCCTCAAGCTTTTAGGGTCACCCGGGCCTGAGATTTTAGGCGGCGTTCCCGCACGTACTCCAGGACAAAGGTGATGTGGGCCTTCATGGCTTCGTCGGCGCCCTCGGGGTCATGGTCTTTGATGGCCTGGAAGATGCGTCGGTGTTGCTGCTGGATGATGGGCAGGTTGGCAGGGTCTTCCCAGAGGTAGCGGAGATTCTCCTCGATCCCAAAGTGGAGCAGGTCGTGGAAGCTGCGCATGATGTAGACCTGGACCGGGTTCTTCGTGGCATAGGCGAGCCCCATATGGAAAGCCACGTCTTCTTCGATGCCCAAACGCCCTTCCACATACTCTTCCTTCATGGCCGCCAAAATCTCTTCGAGCCTTTGAATATCCTCCGGGGTGGCCCGCTGCGCGGCCAGCATAGCCGATTGGGCCTCCAGCCCCATCCTCACTTCCAACAGGTCTTCCAGGGAGGTCGTCTGGCGATCGATGATGGCCGCCAGGGGATTGTGCTCCCGGGTGGCCTCGTGGGAGCGGACGAAGGTCCCCTGACCCTGGCGGTGCTCCACCAGGCCCATGGTCACCAGCTTATTGAGGGCCTCCCGCACGGTGGGGCGGCTCACCCCGAAGGCCTGGGCCAGTTCCCGCTCCGGCGCCAGTTGTTCCCCGGCTTTTAGTTCCCCCCGGAAGATCAGGTCCCGCAGTTGCTCGAAGATCTGGTCTGAGGCACGTTTCACCTTAATGGGCTTGAGTTCAACCATTTTTGAAGGCTCCCTGGGAAATCCCCGCTTCCGACCGGACGGGCCGGAAATAATCGCTCCTCGCGGCTCCAGCCTCCCAAGTCCAGCTCTTCTTTTATTATGAGGGAAAAGCGGAGACAAGGCCAGACCTTTTTGCAGAAAGGCCGTGGGGCTGACTGGAGAGCCGGGATCCCGGTATGGGGCTGGTCTACAAAATTTTATCAACTTTTTTCTTGACAATAAATTAACCCTTTTCTAATATTACGTCAAGTGGTCTTACCAATTAATTAGGGTTAAATTAATTAGCCATTTTGTCTCTGGTTTTACCATTCCAGGCCGGGGCGAGGTCAAGCCAGGCTCCCCCAGGCGGAGGCAAGCAACCATGGATTCACCTAACCTTCTCCAACTCTTAAGGGAAAAGGCCGAGGCCGTGCAGGTCGTGGTCCAGGAAATTACTGATCTGGCCGAGGCCTGCCGCTACGCGGTGGAGGTCACCAGCCGCCAGGGCGGCGCCACCATCGCCGCGCCGGGCTGGGACCCGGCCACCCTTTCCCTGTTAAAGGACATCTGCCAGGCGGCCCAAATCGAGGTGCTCACGGAAAACTTAAGGGAGCAGGCCAGCCGCCTGCACACCGGCCTCACCCTGGCGGATTGGGGCCTGGCCGAGACCGGCACCCTGGTTCACGAGTCCTCCTCCGAAGACTTGCGCCTGGCCACCATGCTCTCCGAGACGCACATCGCGGTGCTGCCCCTCTCCCGCCTCCAACCGGATGCCACAGCTCTGGAAGCGGAGTTAAACGGCCTGATGCACTCCCCGCCCCGTTATCTGGCCTTTATCACCGGCGCCTCCCGCACCGCGGACATCGAACGGGTGCTCACTTTGGGGGTGCACGGCCCCCTGGAACTCCACCTGTTGCTCCTTAAGGATTGATGGCCATGATTAATACTGCCCAAGACCTCCCGGAATACAAAAAACGCCTGAAACGGGCTCTAGACAACAAGTTTTTGCGTAATGCCATGGCCGCGTTCGCCGCGGCTTACCCGGAAGGCCGGGCCCGGGCCTTGACCGGAGTTGATTTCGAGGCCCTCCGGGTGGAGATCGCCCGGGGCAAAGACGAAACCCTGCCCCGTCTGGAAGAGCTTTATGAGGCGTTCAAGGCCAAGGCCGAAGCCGCGGGGATCAAGGTCCATCTGGCCAAAACCGCTCGGGAAGCCAACGAGATCATCGCGGCCATCGCCGCAGAGGGTGGGGCCAAGAAGATCGTCAAGTCCAAGTCCATGACCGCGGAAGAGACCTTCCTCAACGACCACCTGGAGGCCGAGGGCCTGGAGGTGGTGGAGACGGACCTGGGGGAATGGATCATCCAGCTCCGGCACGAAGGTCCCTCCCACATGGTCATGCCCGCCATTCATCTGTCCCGGGACCAGGTGGCGGAACTTTTTACCAAGGTAACCGGAACCACTCAGGAGCCGGACATCGAGTCCCTGGTGAAGGTGGCCCGCCGGGAGCTGCGCAAGCATTTCCTTTCGGCGGACATGGGCATCAGCGGGGCCAACTTCGCCATTGCCGAAACCGGCACCCTGGGCATCATGACCAATGAAGGCAACGGCCGCCTGGTGACCACCCTGCCTCGCATCCACGTGGCCCTGGTGGGCCTGGATAAATTAGTGCCGGACCTGGCCAGCGCCTTGAAGATCTTGAAGGCACTCCCCAAAAACGCCACCGGCCAGGTCATCACCTCCTACGTCACCTGGATCACCGGACCTACGGAGTGCAAGGCCGCGCCTTCCGGCCTTAAAGACCTGCACATCGTCTTTCTGGACAACGGCCGCCTGGCGCTGTCTAAGGACCCGGTCTTTGCCGAGGTCCTGCGGTGCATCCGCTGCGGCGCCTGCGCCAACGTCTGCCCCATCTACAGCCTGGTGGGCGGGCACAATTACGGCCACGTGTACATCGGCGCCATCGGCCTGATCCTCACCTATTTTTACCATGGCCGGAAAAACGACCGGGCCATCGTCCAAAACTGTCTGAACTGCCTGGCCTGCAAGGCCGTGTGCCCCGCGGGCATCAATCTGCCCCTGCTCATCAAGAAGGTCCACGGGGAGGTCCTGGCCGAAGAGGAGGACAGACCCCTCAAAAACCGGCTGCTCCGGAGGGTCCTCCATAACCGCCGCCTCTTCCACTTCCTCCTGCGCCGGGCTTCCCTGGCCCAAAAGCCCTTTGCCCGGGAAGGGTTTATCCGCCACCTCCCTTTCTTTTTCGGCAAAGAGCATGGATTCCGCAGCTTGCCCGCGGTAGTCCGCACTCCCTTAAGGGACCGCTGGGCCCGGGTGGCCGGGAAAGTGGCCCAGCCCCGCCTCAAGGTGGCCCTCTTCGCCGGCTGCCTGGTGGATTTTGTCTATCCGGAGCAGGGGGAGGCCCTGGCCCGGCTGCTCCAAGAGCGCCAGATCCAGGTGGACTTCCCCCCGGACCAGAGCTGCTGCGGCTTGCCCGCCAAGTGCATGGGGGAGATGGAGATCGCCCGGGAAATGGCCATCCAGAACCTGAAGGCCCTGGACCCCGCGGATTACGACCATGTCTTGGTTCTCTGCGCCTCCTGCGGCTCCCATATCAAGGGCACCTATCCCCTGCTGCTCAAAAAGGAACCGGGCCTGGGGGTCAAGGTGCAGCAACTGGCGGAAAAACTCGTGGACTTCAGCTCCTTCATGACCGAAGTCCTTAAAGTCAAGCCCGAGGAGTTCCTGGGCCGGAAGGAAAAAGCGGCCTATCACGCCCCCTGCCACCTCTGCCGGGGGTTGAAGGTGACCGGGCCGCCCCGGGAACTCCTTAAAGTCGCCGGTTATGAATACGTCCCCGCCAAGAACGAAGAAGTCTGCTGCGGCATGGGGGGCACCTTTTCCACGGATTTCCCGGAACTCTCGGCAGAGCTCCTTAAGAATAAGCTGGATAACGTGGCCGCCACCGGCGCCGAACTCCTGGTGACCGATTGCCCGGGTTGCGTCCTGCAGCTTAAGGGCGGTATGGACAAGCGGGGGGGCAAGATTCGGGTCAAACACCTGGCCGAAGCCGTGGCCGCAACCCGGAAAGAAGGGTCGAAGGGAAAGTAAGAAACGGAAAGAAGACAGGCCCGGCCTGGTTCTCCTTTTAATAATCATCGGGAGGTAGGTTTATGACCTGGATGCAAAATTACAACCCCCTTGGAAGCCTGGGCCTGTCCGCGCTGGTGGCGGCGGTTCCTCTGTTCATCCTCCTTTATATGCTGGGCATCCGCCGGGCCAAGGGACACCATGCGGCCTTCTTCGGCACCTTATCCGCGGTCTTGCTGGCCATTCTGGTATGGGGCATGCCCGTGCAGCTGGCGGCCATGGCCACTTTGAACGGCATGTTGTTCGGCCTCTTCCCCGTGGTCTGGATCATCATCACCGCCATCTGGGTGTACAACATGACCGTGGAATCAGGGGAGTTTGAAATCATCAAAAACTCCCTGGCCTGCATCACCGATGACCGCCGCCTCCAGGCCCTGTTCATCGCCTTTGCCTTCGGCTCCTTCATTGAAGGCACCGCGGGCTTCGGCACCCCGGTGGCCATTACCGCGGCCATGCTGGCGGGTCTCGGCTTTCAGCCCGTGTACGCCGCGGGGGTCTGTCTCATTGCCAACACCGCGCCGGTGGCCTACGGGGCCATCGGCATCCCCATTGTGGTGGCCGCGGGGGTCACCGGCCTGGACATGATGAGTATCAGCAAGATCGTAGGCCGCCAGCTGCCTTTCTTATCCGTCATTGTCCCCCTGTGGTTGGTGGTGACCATGAGCGGCTGGAAAGCCGCCATGGAAGTCCTGCCGGCCATCATTGTCACGGGTGTATGTTTCGCGGTCTCCCAGTTCGTGGTCTCCAATTTTATCGGCCCCTACCTGCCGGATATTATTGCCGCCATCGTCACCATCGCCGGTTTGGGCATATTCCTCAGGTTCTGGAAGCCGCCCACCGTCTGGCGGTTCAATGGAGTGGCGCCCACGGAAAAGGTGACTTGTCTATATGCCACCGGGGCAGTGATCCGGGCCTGGATTCCTTACGGCATCCTGGCCATCATGGTCTTTCTCTGGGGCTTGACCTCCGTCAAGGCCTTGCTGACCCCCCTCGGCACCACCTTCCAGTGGCCGCTGCTGCATAATCTGGTGATCAAAACCGCGCCCATTGTCGCCAAAAATACCCCCTATCCCGCGGTCTTCGCGGTGAATATCGGCACCGCCGCGGGCACCGCCATCTTTATCGCCGGACTGCTCTCCGTCCTGGCCATTCCCAACTATGGCTTCGGCAAAGCGTTCGCCTGCCTGGGCCGGACCATCAAAACCCTGAAATGGGCCATTGCCACCGTGTCCATGATCCTCGGCCTGGCCTGGATCATGAACTACTCCGGCATGAGCTCCACCCTGGGACTGGCCTTCACCGCCACCGGCGTGCTCTTCCCCATCTTCTCCCCCATCCTGGGCTGGCTGGGCGTCTTCCTCACCGGCTCCGACACCTCCTCCAACGCCCTGTTCGGCGCCTTGCAAAAGACCACCGCGCAGCAGATCGGGGTGGACCCGGCTCTTATGGTGGCGGCCAACTCCAGCGGCGGGGTTTGCGGGAAGATGATTTCGCCCCAAAGCCTGGCGGTGGCCACCGCGGCCACCAATATGGTGGGGGAAGAAGGCACCATTTTCCGGTTTACCTTGAAGCACAGCATCGCCATGGTCCTGGTCATTTCGGTTATCACCCTGCTCCAGGCCTATGTCCTGAAGTGGATG
>JACQYN010000086.1 GCA_016208235.1 Deltaproteobacteria bacterium | reverse complement strand
AAACCTTCATGAACCACATATGTCACACCCCCGAGAATGAAAAATCCCCCCTACCCCCCTTTAGAAAAGGGGGGTTTAAAAAGTCCCCCTTTCTTATAGGGGGATTTTGGTTTGCACGTAAAGCCTGCGGTTACCAATATAGCCGATTGGATGCGACTCGGTATGAATTATCCCCAAGGAATTGGCGGTTTTTTAGAGAATTGATATTATTAACGGTCACGGAAATTTTCTGGAAGAGGGGAAACCCATGCCACACCATGAATCTGAAAAAATTACCCTGAACCCGGACGGCAGCCTCCAGGTGCCGGAGCACCCCGTGGTTCTGTTCATCGAGGGGGACGGCACCGGGCCGGACATCTGGCGGGCCACGCAACCGGTGTTGGACGCGGCGGTGGCCAAGGCTTACGGCAAGAAACGCCGCCTGGCCTGGCAGGAAGTCCTGGCCGGGGAGAAGGCCTTTAAGCGCACAGAGAGCTACTTGCCGGTGGAGACGCTTACCGCGCTCCGGGAGTACCGGGTGGCCCTCAAAGGCCCCCTCACCACCCCCATCGGCGGCGGTTTCCGGTCGCTAAACGTCACTCTGCGCCAGGTCCTGGACCTCTATGCCTGCATCCGCCCGGTGCGCTACTACGCGGGCGTGCCCAGCCCCATGAAGGAACCCCAGAAGATCGACATGGTGATCTTCCGGGAAAACACCGAGGACGTTTATGCCGGGGTGGAATGGCAGGCCAACAGCGACGAAGCCCACCGCCTCATCGCCTTTCTCAACCAGGAGTTGGGCTGTACCCTGGACGCGGGCGCGGCCATCGGCATCAAGCCCATGACCGAAAGGTGCAGCAAACGCTTGATCCGCATGGGCTTGAAATACTCCCTGGACCATAGCCGCCCCAGCCTCACCCTGATGCACAAAGGCAACATCATGAAATATACGGAAGGCGCGTTCCAGAACTGGGGCTACGAAGTGGCCCTGGAATTCGGGGACCGGGTGGTCTCCGAAGGCGAGTTGAGCAGCCGCTTTCACGGCCGGGCCCCTGCCGGCAAAGTGGTCCTGAAAGACCGACTGGCGGACAATTTGTTCCAGCAGGTCCTGCTGCGCCCCGAGGAATATTCTGTCATCGCCACCCCCAATCTCAACGGCGACTACATTTCCGACGCGCTGGCGGCCCAGGTGGGGGGCTTAGGCATGGCCCCCGGGGCCAATGTCGGCGACGGCTGCGCCATCTTCGAAGCCACCCACGGCAGCGCGCCCAAATACGCGGGCCTGGATAAAGTCAACCCCGGCTCCCTCATCCTTTCCGGGGCCATGCTCCTGGAATACCTGGGCTGGACCGAAGCCGCGCAACTCATCCACCAGGCCCTGCCCCGGACCCTGGCCGCCGGGGTGGCCACCTACGACCTGGCCCGTCAACTCCCGGACACCAAGGAAGTCTCCTGCTCCGAATTTGGGCAAAACCTGATTAAGCATATGGGGTAGGGAATGTGGGGGAGGGGGTTAAGGGCCGCGGGCCCTTATCCCCTCCCCCACACCCCCTAGAAGCGTTAACTTAAACAATGTTTGTCATTATGAACGGAGCGAAGCGGAGTGAAGAATCTCGTAATTGAAGTTGAAAAAATTTTTGGATTTACTCAAAATACCGGTATTTGAAGATTGTCTCCTTTTATGGGTTTTGTTAAGAAGGTTTAGCCTCGTTCCCAAGCTGTGCTTGGGAACGCCTTTACCAGCCAAGCTTAGCTTGGCATTCATTGTCGTTCCCAAGTGCAACTTGGGAACGAGATGAGACTGGTCTTAAATGGAGGCTTTTCTGTAATAGAGTGTCATTCTGAGCGAAGCGAAGAATCTCAAAATACGAGATTCTTCACTCCGCTTCGCTCCGTTCAGAATGACAAAATAACAAACAATTATAGAAAATTTATTTATGAAAACTCATTAGGTTAGCGCCTATGCCCACACCCCCTTCTCCAATCCCATAAGCTATGAAGCTGCGTGGGTCTTTCAGACCCGACGCAACTTTATTTTTTGGCCAGATAGAAACCGTCAGTGTGGGAGACGCGGGCCTGGGTCAGCAGACGCTCCAGGTGTTTGGCCAGCATCTGGGTTTCGATGTGATGATAGATGAAGGGAGGGTCTTTGGGCTTGCCGTAGAAGAAATGACGGTCTGCCAGTTGCTTCACGGTTTTGGGGGTTTGGAGCAATTCCAGGAGGCGGTCCTCCCTGGCGGCGATAGTCTGCCGGTAGGCAGGCAACGCGGCCTGAAATTCTTCCTCACTGAAAACCCCCTGCTCATGCGCGGTGATATAAGTCCGGGCCTTGAATCCGGCCAGGCGCTCCAGGGTGGCCTCGAAATCCTCCAGGGAAGAGGTCTTGTCCCCATACCAGGGCCCGAAGGGGGTGAGGTCCACGTCGGCCAGGAAAAGAGCTTCCTGGCCGGGGAAATAAAAGCAACTATGCCCCAGGGTATGTCCGGGCGCGGGCACGATCTCCAGGACAATTTTCCCCTGCTGGAAGCGCTGGCCGGGTTCGTAAGGAACGAGGTTTTCCAGAGGACGGAAATTGAAGTCTTTGACCATGATTTCCCCCCAGTATTCCCGGGCCTGGGGGTCATCCAGGCCCATGAGGGCGAACGCGGCCTCCAGGGACCGGAAGGCCTCCGCCTCCGGGGCGGGCACGTAAAAGCGGGCCTGGGGGAAAAGATAATTATATTTTTGGTGGTCTTCGTGGAAATGGCTGATAAAGACCCCGGTCACCCGCCGGGTTTGGGCCAGGTGGCGCAGGTAGTCTTTATCGCCCGCGGGGTCCACCACCCAGGTCTCCTCTCCGTCGATGACCAGGGAGTGGCAATAGGGATAGCGCCCGCCTTTTTTGCCCGGGATGAATTTGAGGGGGCCGAAGTCCCGGACCTCCTCAGGCGGCGGCTTCGGGGTGAATGGTTGGCGCGTCAAAATTAAATTACCGCGTTTGCTGTTTTCTCAGCTCTTATCTTCTTCCTGGATCATGTAGAGGACTTCGTACCGACTTGCCAGTTCCGCCTTGGCGGCCTGGGCCGCGTCCGGGGTAAGGTTCTTGACCCGGATATAGACGTCCCGGAAGCCTTCCCGGGTGGTGGCATAAGAAGAGAGCAGGCTCACGAAACGGGCCCCCTTGTCCCGGAGCAGGTCCACCACTTCTTTGATGAGCCCGGGCCGGTCTTCCAGGCGCAGGGCATACTGCACCCCCCCCTGGCGGATGCCGGTGATGTGCATGAAGGCCTTGAAAACATCGGACTGGGTGATGATCCCCACCAACTGGTCGCTTTTATCCACCACCGGCAGGCCGGAGATGGTGTTTTCCAGCATTAATTGGGCCGCGTGCTCCACCGTATCCTCCGGCGACACCGCCAGGGGGTTCTTGCTCATGATTTCTTTGATCTGCAGTTCCGCCAGCAGATAATAAAGCTCATGCACATCCAGGGTGGTGGCCTTGGAGGGGGAAGCCTCCTTCAGGTCCCGGTCGGTGACCATCCCCACCAGCTTGCCCCGATGGAGCACCGGCAACCGCCGGAAGCGCCGCTCCTTCATGAGATGGATGGCCTTCATCATGGAAGTTTCATCGGTAATGGTGACAGGGTCTTTGGTCATCCAATCTTTTACCAGCATTTTAACCTCCATTGCTAAAAGTGAGGGGAGAAGCAGGGTAAACCAATGGCCAGTAATCAGTAATCAGTAATCAGTTTTAAACGAGAAGTCTTGGGCGCCGATACTGGCCACTGATCCCTGACCACTGTATTATATGCGAGGTTCTTCCCCTTTGAAAAGTCTTTCCAGATTTTCCCGGTGGCAAACCAGGACCAGGCCCGAGAGGAACCCGGCCAGAAGCAGGTAGGCCTTGGAATCGGAGAACAGGCCCATGGCCAGGGGCAGCAGCCAGGCGCAGATCAGGGCGCTTAAGGAGAAGATGCGGGTTTGGGCCAGGGCCAGCACATAGACCAGGGCCAGGTTGACCGCGGCCCAGGGGGCCAGCGCGGCCACCACCCCGAAGGCGGTGGCCACCCCCTTGCCGCCCTTGAACTTCAGGTACACGGGAAAGACGTGACCCAGGACCGCGGCCCCGCCCACCACCGCCACCGCGCCTTCCCGCCAGGCGCCCAGGGGGGCCAGCCAGAAGCCGGCCAGGAGCACCGGCAAGGTCCCTTTCAGGGTATCCCCCAGGAAGGTAAGGATCGCGGCTTTGAGGCCCAAGACGCGGTAGAGGTTGGCGGTCCCCAGATTGCCGCTCCCCAGAACCCGGGGGTCCGGCCCTCCCAGTAAGCGGCTCACCACCAGGCCGAAGGGGATGGAACCCAAAAGGTAAGCCAATAAAGTCAGCCCCAGAAAATAAGTCATTATCCCGCCCTTATCTCAATTTTATCGCCCCTAAAGAGGGGGTAACTTACTAAATTATCAGGCATTTATGAGTTCTATCGTTTTTAAAGAAATTTACCTAAATAGCCGATAAGAAAGCAGGACGAGGTCTGGTGGGGGGGCATAACCGGGCAGAGGATCTATGAAAGAGGAACCCAGCTTAACGGTAGTACACGGCCAGGCTGCCTCGGGGACCCGCCCCCGCAGGCTCAAACGGCAAAAAACCCAGTCACCGCCGGAAGTAATGTCTCTGATCTCCCTGGAGAACCAGCAGGCATCCCGGCTGGATCTCCACTCCCTGCAAGAAGCCCAAGATCTCCTGGAAAAGCTGATATTCCAGGTGGAGGAAGTCAAGGCCGACCTGGAGGAGGTGCATCAGCTCCAGGAGCGTTGCCTGGTCCGCCTCTGGTAAACCGCAACCGCCGCCTCCCTTCAAGGTCTTCCTCCTTTAATCGCCCCAGGCCTGGACCCTCGTCCCTTGCCTCCCCGGGATTTCCCCCTTCACCCCTACGTAAGAACCCTTTCCAGGCAGGGTTTGTGACATATCTTCTCAGAGACTTCTGCGAAAGTCTTTTAAGTTGTCATTCTGAACGGAGCGAAGCGGAGTGAAGAATCTCGTATCTTGAGATTCTTCGGTCGCTCCGCTCCCTCAGAATGACAATTTATGCATTTTCGCAGAGGTCTCTTCTCAGTTATTCCCTTTAAAGCTTAATTCCCGGGGAAAGGACGTCAAGAAGTTTCCGGTCCCAAACCAATCGCCGGCTGTATCTCCCCTATACCTCCTTCCTCGAAGCCGTGGTTACCCAAACATCAACGCCTCCGGTTTAAAGATCAGCAAAAAGCCCAGCAGGAGCATGAGGAAGCCGCCGATCAGATTAGAGTACCTTTTATATTTCGTGGACAGGCCGGTGACCTGTAGGGTGATCATGGCTGCGAAAAAAACGATCAGATCGTCCAGCATAAAGATGAAGATATAAAGGAGGATGTATGAATAATACTGCCACTTGGCCAGAGGAGTTAAACTGAGAATCTGTAAATAGACCACCGGAAATCCCGCGGAGCAGACCAGCTCCACCACGTTCACTGCAAAAGCCAGAAGGATAATCCCCCCCAAGGCCAGCCAGAAACTCTCTTTTTTAATGAAATCCTGGAGCTTGCTGATTATTTTATGCCTCCGGCCCCCGGTGCTGACCTTGCAGACCCCGGCCGGGTTGGTGAAATATTCCCGCAGGTTGTAATAGCCCGCGGCCAGGGCCACCAGGGCGATGCCCAACCGGACCCAGAAAAGAAATCCCAGAAATAAAAACAGATTAAGCCAGGCGCACATGATGAGAAAATAGACCAACGCGGAAGCGACTACAAAGGTGGTTCCCAAAAACCATCTTCTTTTATTGTTCTTCAACCCTAGCAGGAAACCCAGCAAGAGGAGCAACACCCACATGGCGCAGGGGTTGAACCCGTCCAGGGCGCCGATGAGCACGGTTAACAGGCCCAGGGAGAGGGTCTTGGTTTCCAACTCGCCCAGGATAGGGACCTTGATTTTTTCAGGAATAACTTTTTTCTCGGGCGCCCCGGGGACCGCGGGCTTGGCCGCGGCCGACTCCGCCACCACGTCCGCGCCGGGCTTTTCCAGGTTCTTCTGTACTGCGGCCTCCAGCGCGGCGCCGGTGGTCTCCTCGGAGTGCCAGCCGACAAAGTAATCCCGGCCCACCACCGTAAAAGGCACGCCGGCAACCTCTACCTGGAGTCGGAGGGCCACCCGGTGGAGCATTTCCAGATTCTCCCGGTTGCCGCTGACTTCAAAGCTATGAACCCTTAAGGCCGGATATTTTTGTTTCATTTTTTCCAGGAAGGATTTTTCCTGGAGGCAATGGGGGCAGCCGTGGCTCCAGAAGAAATAAAGATTTACCGCGTTTTCGCGACCTGGAGAGCCAATGGTAGCAAGCACAGGGGTAACCCAGAGCAAAAGCATTAACACCAGTACCCCGAGCAACCCACGCTTTCCCGGAAAAATCAGATGCATGGCCTCATTGTTCCCAAAGAATCCGGCCGCAATCCTGTAAATCATAGCCTCCCAGGGCCTGGGCCGCGTCCTTAAAGGCCGGGGAGCGGATCACGGAGAGCAGGGTTTGGAAGCGGGGGGCCTGGAAGGTGCTCTCCGGCACCACCAGGTCGTAGCGTTCCGGAAGCAGGGGGATGAAGTCCAGCCCCAGGGCCCGGGCCGCGGCCAGGATGCCCAGCCCCGCGTCCGCGGTGCCGGAGAGGACATTCACCGCCACCGCCATGTGGGTATATTCTTCCCGCTCGTATCCTTGGATGGCGCTGGCCTCCAGCTCCTGTTCCTTAAGCAGGTAGTCCAGCAGGACCCTGGTGCCCGCGCCCCGCTGCCGGTTGATGAACCGCACCCCGGGCCGGGTCAGGTCGGCAATGGTGCGGATATTTTTGGGGTTGCCCGGCAGGACCATCAAACCCTGCTGGCGCCAGGCCAGATTGATGAGCTTTAGGGGCATGCCAGGCAGATAGCGCTGGATATAAGGAACGTTGTAGGTATCAGTCTCCTCATCAAAAAGGTGGCTGCCCCCCAGGTGGGAGCGGCCCTGGCGGAGGGCCATCAAGCCTCCCAGGCTGCCCACGTGGCCGGAGGAGAGGCGCAGCCGCGGGTCCTGGCGGCGGAGCAGCGTGCCCAAAAGATCCAGGGTGTTGTCGTGGCTCCCCAGGACCACCAGGGTGCCTTCGATGTCCTCCAGGGGGACCAGCAGCTCCGCGGTCACCGGCCGGTCTTCCTCCAGGCCTTCGCTTAAAGACGGCACCTTCAAAATCCCGTCGGCCCGGACCAGGGAGGTGATCACCCCCGCACCCCGGGGCAAAGGGGTGGCAATAACCTTGTCCCCCACCCGGCCTAGGGTCACCCGGATAAACTCGGTGAGCCCGGGTTTGGAAGGCAGATTTTGGGCAGGATGCACGAAGAGGGTGGGCCGGGGGGCAGGCCGTAAGCCGGCCAGGCCGGAGATCAGGGGGGCTGCGAATTCCTCAAAGGAGAGGACCGCGGACACCGGATAGCCCGGGTTGCCGATCACCGGCTTCCCGTTAACCACCCCCAGGAGGGTGGGTTTGCCGGGCATCATGGCCACCCCGTGCACCAGCACCTCCCCCAGGGAGGCTACGGCCTGGTAGGTGTAATCCTCGGTGCCCGCGGAGGAACCGGCGTTGATGAGCACCAGGTCCGCCGCGGCCACCGCCTCCTTCAGGGTCCGGGTCAAGGCCCCGGGATCATCGGGGACGATAGCCCGGACTTCGGGCAGGCCCCCGGCCTCCGCCACCATCCCGGCCAGGATCACGGAGTTGAACTCCGGCAAACGCCCCGGGGGAGGCTCCTCCACTAGCTCAGCCACCGGCGTCAGCTCCGACCCGGTGGGGATGATGACCACTTTGGGGAGGCGGCGCACCAGCACCCGGGCCACCCCCGCGGCCAGCAAGGCCCCCTGGTCCCAAGGGGTGATGCGGCTTCCCTCCGGCAGCACCATCTCCCCGGCTACCAGGTCCTCCCCCACCCGGCGCACGTGCTGCCAGGGAAAAGTGGGGGCCTCCACGGTAATGGGGTCGGCCTCCGGGTTCGGGATCTGCTCCACCATGATCACTGCGTCGGTGCCCGGGGGCAGGGGGTGGCCGGTATTGAGGGGAAAGGCCTCCCGTCCCACCGTCAGAAGCCGGGGGGACTCGGGAGTGGCCCCGAAGGTGGCCGCGGCCGCCACGGCAAAGCCGTCCATAGCGGCCTGGTGCACCCCCGGGGACGACCAGCGGGCCATGGCCGGGGCTGCGGTGACCCGGCCCCGGGCCGCGGCGGTGGGGATTTCCTCGGGAGGCAGCATAGCGGCAAGATCAAACCTGGACAGAAACAGCTCCCGGGCCCTTTCCGGGGACTCCATGCGTAGATAGATATGTCTTTTCATGATCTTCCTCAATAAATGATTTCATAAATATGGGACTTTTGCCACCGCCCCCCCTCACCCCAACCCTCTCCCCCGCGGGGGAGGGGGGGTTTAGCGCCCAGTCTTTTTATGGGGGCAACAATGGATTGCCATCTTATCCCCTCCCCCGATGGGCTGTTCATTACACATAAGTTTCTATCTCATGGATATATCAATTATTTCCCTCTCCCCCTGGGGGGAGAGGGTAGGGTGAGGGGGGCAGCTTTCTCACGCCCCTGGCCCCTCCCCTACAAATCCTCCGAAACCGCCTTCCTCTCCCGCCAGCCGATGCTGAAGGGGATGGACAGCATTATGATTCCTAAAAGGGCCACCCCGGGCCAACCGCCCCGCTCATAGGCCAGGCCGCTTAAGGTAATGCCCACGGAGCCTCCCAGATAATAGAACAGGATGTAGAGGGAATTGGCCCGTCCCCGGCTCACCGTGAGCCTGCGGTTCAGCAGCCCTGCGGCCGCGGCGTGGATGGCGAAAAATCCGAGGCAGACCCCGGCCAGGCTGGCGGCCACGGCCCACAAGGAGGGGATCAGGGTGGCGGCGATGGCCAGAGCGAAAACTACTGCGCCCCCTGCCATGGTGGCGCCGTTGCCGAAGCGGTTGCTGAGGTTTCCCGCCACCGGGCCGATCACCACCCCCAGCAGATAGGCGAGGTACATCAAGGTGATGACCTGGGTGGGGGCCCTAAAGGGCGGCGCGGCCAGATAGAAGGGCAGGTAGTTGAAGATGGAGGAAAAAACGAAAAAGGCCCCAAATGCCACCAGAAGGATGTTCCTCACTTCCCGGCGGGAGAGCAGGGTGATAAACCCCGGCTCCTCTTCCGGAATCTCCAATCTGCGGGTTTCCGGCGGCAGCCAGCGAAGCGCCGCCAGGGTGGCGCTAAAGAGCAAAATGGAGGCGGTGACAAACGCGTACCGCCAATGCAAGGGCGGGTGCAGCCAACCTCCCAACAACCGGCCGCTCAAGCCCCCGGCCACTGTGGCCGAAACATAGGATCCCATCACCACGTTAAGGCGCTCCAGGGGCAGGCTCCGGCCTAAATAGACCACCACGCAAGTGGACAGGGTGGGAATGAATAATCCCTGGACAAACCGGGCCAGGACCAGGAGCCACAGACTGGTGGTGGCCGCGCAAAACAAACCGCAAAGGGTGATTACCAGGCCCCCCACCAGGATGATGGGCCGCACCGGGAAGCGGTCCGCCAAGAGCCCGAAAGGCAAATTGGCCAGGGCCATCCCCAGAATCACCGCGGACACGGAGAGGGAGGCCTGAAACTCGCTGACCCCGAACTCCCCGGTGAGCACCGGCAACACCGGCTGGGTGATGTACACGGTGCTGAACGCGGCCACCACCAGGGAAAAAACCAACGCCTGCAAGCGGTAGGGGCGGTCGATCAATGGGTTCGGTTTCAAGGCAACGCCTCTGGGGAAGGGGGAATTCAGTAATCAAGTAATCAGTGGTCAGTGGTCAGTTTTCTCGGTAATTATTATTTTCGATTATTGCCTTTGCTCCGGAAAAGCACCAAGGTGTAGATTTTTCAATGCTCAAAGTTGAACCAAAACTCCCTCCCCCTTCGAGGGGGGAGGGCTGGGGTGGGGGTGGTGAAATCATCAATGCGGCGAGCCCATTACGCCACCCTCCCCCAAACCCCCTCCCCTCGAAGGGAGGGGGCTTTTCCGTGCCACGACCTAACCTCATTTATAAGGATGTGGCCTTAGGAGTGTTGTCAAAAAAAGGAGCTAAAGCAACAGTCGATTATTATTTACTGATCACTATCCTGCCTCTGCCTTCCCCCCAATTCATCTCCTACCAAAAATCGCGGTGCCGACGCGCACCAGGGTGGCCCCTTCTTCCACGGCCACTTCGAAGTCTTCGGACATGCCCATGGAGAGTTCGGGGAGGGGCCCCAGGTCCAGTTGCCGCAGCCGGTCCCGCAGCTCCCTTAAGGCCCGGAAATAAGGGCGCACCGCCTCGGGGTCCAAAAAGGGGGGCATGATCATCAAGCCCAGCACCCGCAGGTGGGGCAGGCGGGCGATTTCCCGGAGCAGCTCCGGCGCCGCTTCCGGGGTGGCGCCGGATTTGCTTTCCTCCCCCGCCAAGTTCACTTGCAAAAGGATTTCCTGTATTTTCTGCTGGTGCGCTGCGGCCTTCTCCAAGGCCTGGGCCAGGTGCAGCCGGTCCACGGAATGAATGAGTTGGAAAAGCTCCACCGCGGCTTTGGCCTTGTTGGTCTGAAGATGGCCCACCAAGTGCCAGGTCACGCCGGGACCCAGGGCCGCGATTTTCTCCCGGGCCTTCACCGCCACCAGCTTCACCGCGGCCGGGTTCCGGCCGGCGCGGCGAGCCGCGGCTTCAAGTCGCTTTCTCACTTCCTCTAAGTTCCAGGCGATTTGGCTCATAGTGGGACAGGCTTTGGGAAGAAACTGGATAGCAATTTATGTAGGGTGGGCACCGCCCACCATTAACAAGACTATTATTCAATGGCGGGCAGTGCCCGCTCTAGACATTCCCCAAAATATCCTTTTCCTTTAACCCAAAGGCTCTGAGGCTGTTCTCCCAGGTGCCCCGGGCCGCCTCTTCCAGGCTGAGGCCCCGGACTTCCGCCATTTGCCGGGCGGTGGCGACCACATAAGCCGGTTCATTGCGTTTACCCCGCCAGGGTTGGGGAGTAAGATAAGGACAGTCGGTTTCCAGGAGGATGCGGTCCAGGGGCACTTTCTGGGCGACTTCCCGGAGGGCCTCGGCCTTCGGGTAGGTGAGGGGGCCCGCGAAGGAGAGATAAAAACCCAGGTCCAGGAAGGCCCGGGCCTCCTGCCAGCTTCCCCCGAAGCAGTGCATCACGCCGCCCCGTAATTGGGAGCGGGAATCCTGGAGGATTTTCAGGGTGGCGGCCGTGGCCTCCCGGGTGTGGATGACCACGATCTTTTTCAATCCGAAGGCCCACTCCAGTTGTTGGCGGAACCAGTGTTTTTGTATTTCCTCCGGGGAGCGGCGGCGGTAGAAATCCAGGCCGATTTCGCCGATGGCCACCACCAGGGGATCCGCGGCCAGGGGGGTCAGGGCCTCCAAATCGCCTTCCTGCAGCGACGCGGCGGCATGGGGGTGGATGCCGATGGTGGCCCGGAGACCGGGATGCTGGCGGGCGGTGGCCAGGACCTGGCGGGAGTTCTGGAGGCCGATGCCCACGTTGATGATCAAGTCAACCCCGGCTTCCCGGGCGCGGTGCAGGACCGCGTCCTGGTCGGGGAGGATTTCCGGGAGGTCCAGGTGGGCGTGGGTATCGGCCAGGCGGATGGTCATCTCTTATGCTTATGGACGAAAAAGGGTTTGCATGGTAAAATATCTGAAATTTCGCCGGGCTGCAAGGAGAGGCGGTGGCCGCCAGAATTTTGGCATTTTTTTTGATGGGTTGGGCAGGGATGGCGATGCCGCTTCTGGCAGGGGAGTGGTCCCATAGCTCGCCCCAATGGCGAGCCTTGGGGCGGGGCCTCAGTTTTGCCGAAATCCAGGTTTTCCGGCAAAATGAACCTGTGGACACCTTGGCGGTAGTCAAAGTGGACCCGGCCAGTAACGCCTTCCGGGTCCAACATCATAAACCCCAGAGTATCACCGCCTGGCAGCAGGAGTTGGGCGCGCCGGTGGTTTTTAACGCCAGTTATTATAGCAAGGATAATCAGCCTTGCGGTCTAATTCTGAGCAACGGCAATCCCATGGGCCCCCGGCGCAACACCCAGATGCGGGGCATGTTTGTGGCGGAGCCCAAGGGTCTATCCCCCGACATACCCCGGGCCACGATTCTGGATCTGACCATCACCCCTATCAGCGTCAAAACCCTGCCCTGGACCCAGGGAGTGCAATCCTATCCCCTCCTCTTGGATTACAAAGGCCGCATCCGGGTGTGGAATTCCCCGAAAACCGCGCAACGCACGGTAATCGCTATTGATCGCCATAGCTATATCTTGATTTTTAATACCAATGAGGCTTATTTCACCCTGTATGATTTCGCCCATTTTTTGAAAGCCAGCACCCTGGAGATTGATTCGGCCCTCAACCTGGACGGCGGCACCGAGGCGCAGCTATATATCAAAACCCAGGACTTCGAGAAGATTTCTCCCTCCTCCTGGGAAAGCCGCCTGGGGAATCTCCTGGACCAGCACAAATTTTGGCTGCCCACGGTAGTGGGCGTTTTTCCCCGCCAGGATTAAGGGGAATGGCGAGTTACCTGATCCTGGGGGCGGGAAAATTCGGGCGTCTGGCCCTGGAGCGCTTGGGGAAAGAGGATCCCGAGGCTGCGTTTCTGCTGGTGGACCGGAACCCTGAGGCGCTTCCTGAAACCCGGGGGCTGACCACCGCCCGGGTGGAAAGGGTGGAGGCGGAGGCCGCGGCCTTTCTGGTGGAGCGCCTCCACCATGGCGCGGCCTGGGACTGGATCATCCCCGCGGTCCCGGAACATGTGACCTTTTCCTGGTTGCGGCGGGGTCCCCTGGCAGGGACTGACTGGGAGGCGGCAGAGGTTCCCCCGGAATTGGCTCGTCTGACGCCGGTGGCCCACCGGGGCCGGGAGGGCGAACTCTATCTGAGCCGGGCCCTCCACCTTTGCCCGGATGATTGCGCCGAGCCGCAAGTGTGCCCGGTTACCGGGGAATCCCGGGAAATTCCTTTATACGAGGAGTTGGCCGCTTTGGGGGCGCCGGGTTATCCGATCGCGGTCATCCCTAGCCGCCAGTTGGCCCCGGGAGTGGGGGGCTTTTCCCCGGAACGGCTGCTGTCTTTGGCCCGGGATTTGGCCGGTCTGGAAGGGAAGATATTGGTGGCCACCGCCTGCCGTTGCCATGGGGTGGCGCATGGCTTAAAACGACGGGCCGGGGGATAAGTTGGCTTTTGAATTTCCTGGAGTTACGGGCGGTTCCCCCAGTTTCCGGGAAGCGCTGCGTCTCCTGGAACTGGTATCGCCCGCGGACACCACGGTATTATTGCTGGGAGAGACCGGGACCGGCAAGGAGCTGGCCGCCCAGGCTATCCACGCCAACAGCCCCCGGCGCGGCAGGCCCCTGGTGGTGGTCAATTGCGCGGCCTTGCCGGAGCCCCTGCTGGAGAGCGAGCTCTTCGGGCATGAAAAGGGGGCCTTCACCGGAGCCGCAACCCGGAAGGAAGGGCGGTTCCAGGTGGGGGACCGGGGCGCTTTGTTCCTGGACGAAGTGGGGGAACTCAGCCTGGCGACCCAGGCCAAGATTCTCCGGGTCCTCCAGACCCGGGAATTTGAACCCTTGGGAAGCAACCGCACGCTGAAGGTGGATGTGCGCATCATCGCCGCCACCAACCGGGACCTGGAAAAAGAGGCGCGCTCTGGGCGCTTTCGGGAAGACCTGTTTTATCGCCTGAACGTCTTTCCCATAACCCTGCCGCCTTTGCGGGAGAGACGGGAGGATTTGCCCTTGTTGGCCCGCCACTTCCTGGTCCGCCACTGCGAAAAACACCGCAAAAAGATCAAGGCGGTCGCCCCGGAAGTGATACACTCTTTTCAGCGCTACAATTGGCCCGGCAACATCCGGGAACTGGAAAACGTCCTGGAGCGGGGGGTGATCCTTTGCCAAACAGATACCCTCACCCTCCGGGAATTGCCTCCGGCTATGCAGGAATATGCATTTCGGCCCGGGGCCCAGGAAGAAGCGGCCGGGGCCTGGCCGGACCTGGAACGGGAACTGATCAGCCGGACTCTGCAAAAAGTGGCCGGGGACCGGGGCCAGGCCCGGGATATTCTGGGCATTTCCCAGGAAGAACTGGACTTGAAAATCCGCACCTACGGCCTGGATTATTGAGAGAGGGAGCCCATGTTTTTTCCACCCCTGATTTTCTTGCTAATGTTCTTTTTCCTGTTGATTGCCCTGGTTTTACTGCCCTTCTTGATGGTGGGGATGATGGGTTCGGCCTTCATCAAACTGGGGCTGCCCCCCACTGCTATGTTCTGGCTGCTTATTCTCACCCTGGTGGGTAGCATGATCAACATCCCCATTTATCAGATAGAAAGCCAAAATCTGGTGAAAGACCAGATGGTTTCTTTTTTCGGCATGCGCTATCGGGCCCCCGTAGTTCGCACCCAGAAAACGGTGCTGGCCATCAACGTGGGGGGGGCCGTCATCCCGGCGCTCCTCTCCTTGTATCTGCTTACCAAAATGGAATTGACCCTGGGCGTGCCGCTGGTGGTGGGGTTGGTGACCCTGGTGTCCAACCGCCTGGCCCGGCCGGTGCGGGGATTGGGTATAGCCTTACCCGGATTGATTCCCCCGGTGGTGGCGGCCTTGGGGGCTTATCTGTTCTGCCCCCCGGAATTGCGGGCTCCCACCGCCTATATCGCCGGGACCATGGGCATTCTGGTGGGCGCGGATATCCTCAAGTTAAATGAGATCGGCAAATTGGGGGCCCCGGTGGCCTCCATCGGCGGCGCCGGCACTTTTGACGCCATTTTTTTGAGTGGTATTATTGCGGTATTGCTGAGTTAAGCTTAAGAAGAAGAGGGGAGGGCCTGGGGGCTTCATCCCTTATGCCCCCCCCAGGGTGAACAGGAGGAAGAGAAAAATGAGTGAAAAAAGCGCCAATTCCCGTGGCTGGAAACCCGATCCCAGGAATCTTCTGCGTCGCGGGGCCGTTCTTTTGGGACTGCTGCTGCTCCCCTTGATTTTGGGGGCTTGGCAGAGTATGACGGGAAAGACCATCAACCCCCGCTATGTGGAACGCATCCAGAACGGCAAGACCACCAAGCACGAGATCTTGCTCTACTTCGGCGATCCCCAGGAAACGCAGCGGACCCCCGATGGCCTGGTCTTCATCTACAAGAGCTTCAAGGATGCCCCGGCCATGCCTTACAGACATGAGAAGCGCGAGATCAACCCGCAATCGGACCAGCCTATGATCATCGATGAGAACAAGCAGATAAAAAAAGCGCCCCTCAAGACCGAAGGGAAGATTTTGCACAGCACTTTGACCGTCCGCTTTAAACCCGATGGGGAGACGGTTATGAGCTTTGAATATAAAGAACACAAAGACCCGAAAGAACATTAACCGGAGAGTCTGATGGCGGCCTTTTCCGACCTGACCCGGGCCACGGCCTGGGTCTTTGATTTACAAAAATTCGGCATCAAGTTCGGGTTATCCTCCACCCTCAATCTCCTGGCACGCCTGAATCTGCCCTATCAGCAAGGGCAGTATCTCCATATTGCGGGCACCAACGGCAAGGGCTCGGTGGCGGCCATGCTCTCCGCCATGCTCACCCGGGCCGGTTACCCGGTGGGCCTGTACACCTCCCCCCACCTGGTGCATTTCCGGGAGCGCTACCGCCTGGGGGACCGGGAAATTTCCGAGGACCGCCTGCTGGATTTGATCAACCAGGTGCGGGCCGCGGTGGATGACGCCGAGCCCCCCACTTTCTTTGAGTTCGCCACAGCCATGGCCTTCCTCTATTTTCTCCAGGAGGGAGCCAGGCCCATCATCCTGGAGACGGGCATGGGCGGGCGGCTGGACGCCACCAATATTGTCCAGCCCCTGGTCACGGTGATCACCAATATCTCCATTGACCACCAGGAGCACCTGGGGGAGGGACTGAAAGCCATCGCCGCAGAAAAGGCCGGGGCCATAAAGCCGGGCGTGCCCCTGGTCACCGGCGCCTGGCAGCGGGGGGTGCTGGACCTCTTTGAGCAGCGCTGCCGGGAGGTGCAGGCCCCCATGTACGTGCGGGGCCGGGACTTCCGGGCCCGGGGCGGGGCCAGGGGGCGGTTTGCCTACCGGGGCCTGTCCCGGGAATACCATGACCTCACCCTGAATCTGGTGGGCCGTCACCAGTACGGCAACGCCGCCCTGGCCCTGGCCGCGGTGGAACTCCTGAACCGCGCGGGCCTGGCGGTCCCGGAGACTGCGGTACTGGAAGGCCTGAACCAGACCCGTTGGCCGGGACGGCTGGAAGTAGTGCTCCAGGACCCCCGGGTGCTGCTGGACGGCGCTCACAACCCGGCCGCGGCCCGGATTCTGGCCCAAACCTTGAAACAGACCCGGGGCAACGGCCGCCTCATCCTGGTGCTGGGGATCATGGCCGACAAGGACGTGGACACCATCCTGGCCCGGCTGCTCCCCCTGGCCCAGACCGTGGTTTTCACCCGGCCCCAATACTTCCGGGCCGCGGACGTGGAAGACCTGGCCGCCCGGGCCCGGAGCTATAACCTGGAGATTATTAAAATCCCCCAGGTGGCCGGGGCTATCCGCCGGGCCCAGGACCTGGCCGGACCCCGGGACCGCATCGTCGTCAGCGGGTCGCTGTACACCGTGGGGGAAGCTAAGGAGTATTTTGAAGGAATTGTTGGGGAAGGGGCTAAAGTCTGAAAAAGTAATCAATGATCAGTAATCAGTAAGGATTAAGACTTTTTACTGACCACTGACCACTGACCACTGACCACTGATTTCTCTAGCCCTCCCCCACTCCCATACGAGGTGAATAATGCGCATCTTCGTATCCGGGTCGTTAGCTTATGATCGGATCATGGATTTTCCCGGCCGGTTTGCAGATCACATCCTGCCGGAGAAGATCCATATCCTGAACGTCTGTTTCATGGTCAACGGCTTGATCGAACGTTTCGGGGGCACCGCGGGCAATATCGCCTACAATCTGGCCCTGCTGGGGGAAAAGCCCGTGATTCTGGCCACCGGGGGTAAGGATTTCGGCCCCTATGAGGACTGGCTCATCCAGTTAGGGCTGCCCCTGGGAGGCATCCGCCCCATTCCCCAGGAATTTACCGCGGGCGCGTACATCACCACGGATAAGGGGGACAACCAGATCACCGGCTTCAATCCCGGGGCCATGAAGTATCCTTCCGAATACCGCTTCGACGG
>JACQYN010000005.1 GCA_016208235.1 Deltaproteobacteria bacterium | reverse complement strand
GGCCCGGACTTCGCGAAACCCGAGGCCGCGGTGTCTCAAAATTGGCTGGAGGCAGGGGATCAGCGCGTTCAGAACCGGCCGGCCAACTATAACAACTGGTGGCAGGTCTTCAATGATCCCATCCTGAACCGGCTTATCGACAATGCTTACCGCGACAACCTGACTTTGCGCATTGCGGGGGTGCGGGTCCTGGGGGCCCGGGCCCAACTGGGCATCGCCGCGGGCGATCTGTATCCCCAGACCCAGCAGGCGGTGGGCTCGGTAATCAAGAATCGCCTCAGCGAGACCAGCGTCACCGCGGGTCCCGGCAGCCCCACTAACTTTTGGCAATCCACCCTGGGGCTGACCGCCAGTTGGGAAATCGACTTTTGGGGCAAGTTTCGCCGGGCCATTGAATCCGCCGATGCCGGCCTGCTGGCCGCGGTGGCCGATTATGACAATACCCTGGTCTCTCTCACTGCGGATGTGGGCGCCGCCTTCATCTTGATTCGCACCCTGGAGAGTCGCCTGAAAATTGCCCGCCAGAATGTGGAGGTCCAGAAAGAGAGTCTCCAGATCGCCACCGCGCGGTTTGAGGGCGGCACCACTTCTGAGCGGGATGTAGAGCAGGCCAAGACCGTGTTGGCCAGCACCCAGGCCACCATTCCCACCCTGGAAACTCAGCTCCGCCAAACAAAAAATGCCCTCTGCTTTTTATTGGGCCTGACGCCGAACAACCTCTCGGACCTGCTGGGGAATTCCACCACGATCCCGGCGCCCATGCCCCAGGTGGCGGTGGGCATCCCCGCGGACCTGCTGCGACGGCGGCCGGATATCCGACGGGCCGAGTACCTGGCCGCGGAACAATGCGCCAAGATCGGTGTGGCCAAGGCTAATCTTTACCCGGCTTTTTCCCTGACGGGCAACTTTGGCTTCCTGGCCACGGATGCAAGGTTCGGCCTGGATGATATGTTTCGCTGGCGGAGCCGCACCGGTAGTTTCGGTCCCTCCTTCCAATGGAATATCCTGAACTACGGCCAGATCACCAACCTGGTGAGGGTGCAGGACACCCGGTTTCAGGAGCTGCTCATCGCTTATCAGAACACGGTGCTCAGGGCCCAGCAGGAGGTGGAGGATGGTCTCATCAGCTTCCTGAAATCCCAGGAACGGGCCGATTTCTTGGCCCAGAGTACCGCGGCGGCCCAACGTTCCTTGGACCTGGCGATCCTGCAATATCGCGAAGGCATCACGGATTTCACCACGGTTCTCACCGCGGAACAAAATCTTTTGACTCAGCAGAACGACCTGGCCAGCACCCTTGGCGACATCTCCCGCAACCTGGTGGCGGTTTACCGGGCCTTGGGGGGAGGCTGGCAGATGCGGGAGGGGAAGGATTTTGTGCCAGACTCCGTGAAAACCGAGATGGCAGCCCGCACCAATTGGGGGAAGTTGCTCTCTCCCGCAGTCCATACTCCCCCTGAACAACCCAAACCCCTTATCCGGCTTCCGGATTGGTGATTCCGGCGCTAAGGTTATATGGGGTCCGAAGGGTGCGGGAGTGGACGCGGTTTCCCTAACGTGTGGCCTCAGAAAAAAAATATCCAGGACTTCGCATCATGACGGGAAATAATCGCATGGCTTTTTGTAATTCCGGCCTAGCTAAAGCAGTGGCCCTCCTGACGTCCCTGGTCTTAGCCGCGGCCTGCGGAGACAGGAATACCTTCGTCCCACCGCCGCCTCCCAAGGTGACGGTAAGTCAGCCGGTATCCAGGCCGGTTACCGATTACCTGGAATTCACCGGCAACACCGCGGCCATTAATACCGTGAAACTCCGGGCCCGGGTGGAAGGATACCTGGAAAAAGTCTTTTTCCAAGATGGCGAATACGTGAAAAAAGGACGACTCCTGTTCTTGATCCAGCAAAATACCTACCAAGCCAAACTAAAGCAGGCGGAAGCGGAAATTCTGGCCAACAAAGCCCGTTTGATGCATGCTCAGACCGAGTACGACCGGTTTTCCCGGTTGGTGAAGCAAAAGGCCGCGGCCCAGACGGACGTGGACAAGTGGCACTACGAACGGGACGCGTCCCGGGCCGCGGTGATAGCCGCCGAGGCCCAGCGGGACCTGGCCAGGCTCAGTCTCAGCTATACGGAAGTCAAGGCGCCCTTTAACGGTCGCATCGGCCGCCGCCTCAAAGACCCGGGCAACCTGGTGGGCGCCGGCGAAGAAACGGTCCTGGCCGAGATCAATCAGATTGACCCCATCTATGTCTATTTCAATATTAATGAACAGGACCTCCTCCGGGTCAGAGGCAAGAACAACCAGGAGGCGGAAGAAGAGGCCCACAAGGTGAAGTGGCCGGTCTATTTTGGCCTTGCCGATGAAACTGGCTATCCCCATAACGGTTTTCTGGATTTCGCGGCCATCACTATCAATCCCACCACCGGTACCCTGCTGTTGCGCGGGATATTCCCTAATCCCAAGGCCCTAACCCTGCCCGGCATGTTCGCCCGGGTGCGGGCGCCGGTGGCCAAGGAAGGCAAGCCCGCCCTCCTCGTTCCGGAAGTGGCCATCGGCTACGACCAGCAAGGTCCCTTTGTCCTGGTGGTGGACGATAAGAATCTAGTGGCGCGCCACCCGGTCAAGCTGGGCGCTCAGGTGGAAACCTACCGGGTGATCACCGAAGGATTGAAAGGCAAGGAGTGGGTGGTGGTCAATGGCCTGTTGCGGGCCATTCCCGGTAAACCGGTGGCTCCCGAAAAGCAGGCCCAGCCGGAATCCGCGGCCCCCAAGACCCCCGCCGCGCCCCGACCTAAATCCGGAAAGACCTCCCCATGATCTCCAAGTTTTTCATCGAGCGGCCCATCTTTGCCAATGTCATCGCCATTGTTACCATTATCTTGGGACTGGTGGCGGTCTTTAAGCTGCCGGTGACCCAATATCCCGACATCGTCCCCCCCACCATTCAGGTAACCACCATATACCCGGGGGCCAGCGCCGAGGTGGTGGCCACCACCGTGGGCATCCCCATCGAACAGGCAGTGAACGGGGTGGAAAACTCCATGTATATGGCCTCCACCAGCGGCAGCGACGGGAGTTACATGCTCACTGTGACATTCTCCGTGGGCACCGATCTCAACACCTCCCTGTCCCTGGTGCAGAATATGGTGAACGGGGCCCTATCCCAACTGCCTGAGACGGTGCAAGCCCAGGGCATCACCGTGAGAAAGGTGTCCACCAACATTCTGCAGGTGGTGAGCCTTTATGCCGATGATGACCGCTTCGATGAGACCTTTCTGTCCAATTACGCCATGATCAATTTGCAGTATCCCCTGGGGCGTCTCCCCGGAGTGGGTCAAATCAAGGTCGTCGGCGCGGGCACTTACAGCATGCGGGTTTGGCTGGACCCCAACAAACTCCATCACTTCAATCTGACCACCATGGATGTGGTTAATGCCATCCAACAACAAAACGTCCAGGTGGCGGCGGGGAAACTCGGTGGGCCGCCGGTGCCGCCGGACCAGACCTTCCAGTTCACCATCAACGCTTTAGGGAGGCTTTCCGATATCTCCCAGTTTGAAGATATCATTGTGAAAATTGGCCGGGATGAGACCGCGCAGATCGTCCGGGTAAAAGATCTGGCCCGGGTGGAACTCAGCCAACAGGTTTTCAGCAATTTTGCCGGGCTCAGCGGCCATGCGGCCACGCAGATCCTGGTGTTTTCCCTTCCGGGGGCCAACGCCATCGATGTGGGCAAACAGGTGCGCCAGGCCATGGCCGAGATGAGCAAGGACTTCCCGCAGGGGCTGAAATTTGCCATTTATTACGACACTACGGAATTTATCCAGCAGGCCATCGACGCGGTGTACCACACCCTATTTGAAGCCGGTATTCTGGTGCTTATTGTCATTATGGTGTTCCTCCAGAACCTGCGCGCCACCCTGGTTCCGGCCACCACCGTCCCAGTGACCATCATCGGCGCTTTTGGGGCCATGGCCTTGCTAGGTTTCACCGTCAATCTCATGACCCTCTTCGCCCTGATCTTGGCCATCGGCATCGTGGTGGATGACGCCATCGTCATTGTGGAAAACTCCTCCCACTACATCGAACAGGGACTGTCCCCCAAGGATGCGGCCATCAAGACCATGAGCGAGATGACGGGGCCGGTCATCGGCATCACCCTGGTGCTGACTGCGGTGTTTTTGCCCGCGGCGTTTATGCCGGGGATCACCGGTCAGCTTTTCCGGCAGTTCGCCCTGGTGATCGCCTCCACCGCAATTATCAGCGCCCTGAACGCCCTGACCCTCAAGCCGGCTCAGTGCGCCCTCTGGTTGCGCCCCCGGGACCCCGACAAAGAGCTTAACCTCTTTTACCGGGGTTTCAACCGCGTCTACGGGGTGGTGGAAGACTCCTACGTCGCTTTGGTCCGCTGGATGGTCAATCGCCCGGGCCTGATGGCCTTGGTTTTTGTGGCCATTATCGGCCTGGGCGGCTTACTCTTCGTTCTCCACCCCGTCGGCTTTCTCCCCGAGGAAGACCAGGGTTACGCGATCATTGCGGGGCAATTGCCCGATGCCGCGTCTCAGCCCCGGGTCAAGGAGGTTTCCAATCAGGTGGACGCCATTCTCCGGAAGACCCCGGGCGTGGCTTCCTGGGTCACCATCGGCGGTTTTTCCATGCTGGACAACGCCAATGTTCCCACCACCTTCAGCACCTTCGCCATCTACGATAAATGGGACAAGCGCGGCGCCGCCTTGAGTCAAGAACGGATCATCGAACATCTGGGGCGGGAGTTTGCCGCCATCAAAGAAGCAGAGTTTGCGATAATGGTCCCGCCGCCCATCAGCGGCCTGGGCCAGTCCGGGGGGTTCCAGATGATGGTGGAGGACCGGCGGAGCCTGGGCTTGACCGAGCTGGAAAAGGCCGTAAGGGAGATGCTCCGTGCCGGCCGCGGCCAATCCGGTTTGCACGGCCTGGCCACCAGCTTCAGCGCCCTCAGTCCCCAACTCTATCTGGACATTGACCGGACCAAGGCCGAGTCCCTGGAGATTCCCCTCAACGATGTGTTCAACACCCTCCAGGCTTATCTCGGTTCCAGCTACGTTAACCTGTTCAACAAGTTCAACCAGTCGTACCAGGTTTACGTGCAGGCCGCCGCCCCCTACCGCGTGAACCCGGAAGACATCAAAAGCCTCTACGTCCGCAATAAACGCAAAGAGATGGTGCCCCTGGGCACCCTCCTGTCCATCCAGCGGATGTTGGGCTCCGAGCTGGTCACTCGCTACAACCTCTACCCCGCGGCCTCGATATTCGGAGCCCCGGCTCCGGGATTCAGCTCCGGCCAGGCTCTCCATCTCATGGAGCAGGCAGCCAAACACACCCTGCCCCAGGGGATGTCCTATGATTGGACGGCCACCGCCTATCAGGAAAAGCAGGTGGGCAACCAGGCATACTTCATCTATGCCCTGGCCATCATCCTGGTATTCCTGGTGCTGGCCGCCCAATATGAAAGCTGGACCAACCCCGCGGCGGTGATCCTGGTGGTGCCCATCGCCCTGGTCGGGGTGATCCTGGCGCTCATTTCCCGGAACTTCGACAACAACCTCTATACCCAGGTGGGCCTGGTGCTGATGATCGCCCTGGCCAGCAAGAACGCCATCCTGGTGGTGGAATTCGCCCGGGAATTGCACGCCGACGGCATGTCCATCGCCGATGCCGCGGTGGAGGCCACCCGCCGCCGCTTCCGCCCCATTGTCATGACCTCCTTTGCCTTCATCCTGGGAGTGGTGCCGTTAATGAAAGCCGGCGGCGCCGGGGCCGCCAGCCAGCAGGCCATCGGCACCGTAGTCTTCGGCGGCATGCTCTCCTCTACCATCCTGGCCATCCCCTTTGTGCCGGTGTTCTACGTCATCACCCAGCGCCTGAGCGAACGACGCCGGCAGGCTGATTCCCCGGAGAAACCACCAGAAGATGAGGTGGGCGCAAAACTGTAACAACGAATCCGGGAGGCCCCTGGGTACGGCCTCATTAAGAAGCCCACCTCTTCCTGAAGAAGGGTGGGCTTTTTTTTATCCCCGGCCGACAGGGGCTGCTGCCGCGGGGTATCGATTTTCAGTTTCAGATGCGTTAATCTGTAATTTGTTGATAATTAACCTTATTTAAACCAAAAACTGAAAACTGCATCACATGGGGATGATTCGTTCCGGGCTGATCTCTTCAGCATCTGGGTCATGGGTCAGGAGACTCTTTCCCTTGCCGGGCCATTTGAGGGTTTGGCGGATCGCGGCCAGTTTTCCCTGGAGCATTTGCCCGGCCCCTGGGCCCCATGATCAATGGAGGGGGGCCTCCTCGGGAGAGTCCAGGACCTCCCTCACTTTCTGCACCAGGGCCAGCACCCGGAAGGGCTTGGGAATAAAATTGACCTTGGAGTCCAGAACCCCGTGATGGACGATGGCGTTTTCCGTATAGCCCGACATATAAAGGACCTTCATCTCCGGATGCAGCCGCTGTAACCTTGCAGCCAGGGCGGTGCCGCTGATTTGAGGCATCACCACGTCGGTCAACATTAAATGGATGGGGGGCTCCTGTCTCTCACAAATCAACAGGGCTTCCCCCCCGTGGGCTGCTTCCAGCATCTTAAACCCATACCTGCGCAGGGCCGTGGAAATCAATTCCCGGAGCGCCGCGTCATCTTCCACCACCAGGATGGTCTCATTCCCTTCCAGGGAGGTGGGGGCGGCTGCCTTGGGCTTAAGCTCTTCCGCCTTTTCTTCCACCCGGGGGAGATAGACTTTAAAAGTCGTTCCTTGCCCGGGCTCACTGTAAACCCAAATATGGCCGCCACTCTGTTTGACAATGCCATAAACGGTGGCCAAACCCAGCCCGGTGCCTTTGCCGCTCTCTTTGGTGGTAAAAAAGGGTTCAAAGATCCGGGACATGGTCTCGGCATCCATCCCCAGGCCACTATCGCTCACCGCCACCATCACGTAAGGCCCGGGGGTAACTCCCACGTGGCTCCGGGCGTAAGCGTCGTCCAAATAGACGTTGGCGGTCTCTAAGGTCAGCTTACCCCCGTCAGGCATGGCATCCCGGGCATTTACCGCCAGATTCATAAGGATTTGCTCGATCTGGCCGGGATCGGCCTTGACGAAACCCAGTTCCTGGTCAATGAAAGTAAGCAACTCAATGTCTTCGCCGATTAAGCGCCGCAGCATCTTGTCCATATCGATGACTACGTCATTGAGATTAATCACCCGGGGTTGCAGGATCTGCTTGCGGCTGAAGGCTAAGAGCTGATTGGTCAGCGCCGCTCCCCGGTTGGCCGCTTTCGTGATCTCTTCGACGTATAAGGAAAAGGGGTCTTCTTTACGGAGACCCAGCATCATCATCTCGCCGTACCCCATGATGGCGGTCAGCAGGTTGTTAAAGTCGTGGGCCACGCCCCCGGCCAGGATGCCGATAGCCTCCATCCTTTGCGCCTTATTCAGTTGGTCTTCCAGTCCCTTGCGCTCGGTGATATCGAAAAAGACCCCGCTGATATACTCGACCTTCCCGGCGGCATCGCAGATTATCCTGTTTCTGGCCTGGATCCAGCGGAATTCTCCGGCTTTATTGTGGATACGGTGCTCGGAGACATACGAGCCGTCACCTTTTCGGGCCTCTTTAAAAAGTTTTTTGGCCTGATCCACGTCTTCCGGGAAGATCAAATCCCGCCAGGTTTTCCGGCGGGAATCGAATTCTTCTTTGGCATAGCCGGTGATTTCCTCTATTTTCCGGTCAAAGCAATCCAGGCTCCAATCGGTATAGCCTTTATAAACCACGGCCGGGATTTGACTTACCAGGAGGCGGTATTTCTCTTTGCTCTGACGCAGCGCTTCTTCATTGCGCCGCCGTTCCGTGATGTCCAAGGCCGCAAAAGTGACGCCAGAGGAAAGGTCACCGGCGACGATGGGGGTGGAACTAAGGAGTACCTGAATAATAGAGCCATCTTTCCGCCGCCAGCGCGTCTCCACCAGGCCCGTGCCTTTTTCCATAATTTGCCGGTATTTCTCCCGCCCGACAAAATCAAACTCCTCCTGAGTCGGATATAACATCCTGGCAGATTGCCCTATCAATTCTTGGGCAGAGTATCCGGTCATTTCTAAAATACGGTCGTTGACTTCCAGCAACACGCGATCTGCCACCACGCCGATACCCGTGGGGGCTGCCCGAAAGATGCTACGAAGCTTTGCCTCCCGGATGCGCAGTTCTTCCTCCGCCCTTTTGCGCTCACTAATATCAATAAATACGCCACTTATGTAATCAAGCTTGTCGGCTGCATCGTAAGATATTTGGCCCATGGCTTGGACCCAGGCTATTCCTCCGTCCTTTTTGCGGATGCGATATTCTCTTTCATAAGTCCGGGTGCAGGCTTCAATAGCCTCCCGAGATTTGCGTTTGACTTCCGGTAAATCATCTGCAA
Source organism: Deltaproteobacteria bacterium (assembly GCA_016208235.1). Classification (GTDB taxonomy): domain Bacteria; phylum Desulfobacterota; class Desulfobaccia; order Desulfobaccales; family 0-14-0-80-60-11; genus SURF-52. Next base: position 19,805 of record JACQYN010000005.1, on the reverse strand, counting down.
GGATCACTTCGGACCATTTTAATTGGCGAGAATCAAATTCTTCTTTGCTATAGCCAGTAAGCGTCTCAATTTTGTTATCAAAGAAATCGACACTCCAATCTGGATAGCCTTTAAAGACCACCGCCGGTATCTGGTTCACCAACAGCCGATATTTCTCTTCACTCTCCTTGAGGGCCTCCTCTGCCCGCTTGCGCTCCGTGACATCCCGGAAACTCCAGACTCTGCCCACTATGGCCTGGCCAAGGCGCTGGGGTTGGGAATACCGTTCGAAAATCCTCCCATCCTTAAATTCTATCAGGTCATAGCTCTCTGCCTCGGGTTGGCCATATAACACGCTGATTTTATTGAGAAATCTATCAGAATCTGTTAACTGCTCCAGTACAAAGGTCAGGGCCCGGTCATCTTCTCTGGAGGCCAGGACCGGCTCGGGAATACGCCACATCTGGGCAAACTTTTGATTATAGGCGACAATCTTTCCGGAGCTATCAATCACCAGCAGGCCATCGGCCGTGGACTCCAGGGTGGCCTTAAGCAGGGAAATGGATTGTTCCAGCTTATCCTCCGCCTGCTTGCGCTGGACAATGCGCCACATCCCCTCCATCAGGAGGGAAAGTTGCCGGACATCGGATTCATCGTAGTCTGAGGGCTTATTGCCCACGCCCGCGACGATGACAATTTTATGGTTATCGAAAATCGGCACATTCATATGCCTGACGATTTTGACGTGGCCTTCCGGATAACCCTTTTTCCAGGGATTGGCCGCGGCATAGTCATTGGTGATGACGGCCTGTCTCTGGCGCACCGCTTCGCCCCAGAGTCCGGTGGTCTCCACCGGATAGAGCAGCGGCTTATCCTTTATGCGACATTCAGCCAGAGCGCTCTTTGACCAGGCATGCATGGTCAATACGGTCTCGTCCTCATTCATAAAGGAGATATAGCCAATCGTGCTCCCTGTCAGCCGGATCGCTTCTTCCATGGCAAAGTGGGCGATCTTTGACAAGGGGGCATCCGTCATCTGATTGAGTTTCACCAGGGCTTCCAAGCGCAACTCTTCCGCACGGAGTTGCTCTTTGCTCCTGCCTTCATCCCGCATTTCGACCCTCCTGCGGCTGACCGGGAAGCGCGGTTCATCTCATAATAATTTATAGTAAACTTTTTATTATATCGGCCTTAATATTTATCTAATTAAATCATAATTTTAAAAAGAAAAGGCCGCTCCCTGGAGGATAGGCCCCCTCCGGGTGCCGGGGAGTTCATGGGGAACCGGGATGGCAGGTTTTTGAGGCTGTTACTGATTTAGGAGTGCAGATCAGGATGAAGGGGCAAGAAAGGGGACCGGGTTATGCCACACCAGCAATATCTTCCCGGCGCCCCCATCGGACACAGGCTATTAAACTGCAGAGGATTCCGCCAATTGGCTCAAGGCGCGCACTGCCTCTTCCAGGCTCGGCCTGAGGCTGGTCAGGTTCTCATCGCCCCGCCGGATACTCACATAAAAGGTATCGGTGCCCATCTCCAGGTCAACACATTTGACATAGGCCCAACTCCACCCTTTTTCCCTCAGGAGCGCCAGGGTTCTTTCCCAATCCTGCATGCAAGTACTCCTCCTTGAGCCCTCTGGAAATTCTCATACCAAGTCGCAATCAAACGACAATTTTCTTGTAGGGGCGGACCCATGTGTCCGCCCTAATGCGGGCGCACACGCGGGTGCGCCCCTACAATTCCGTGCCCTTTGATTGCGACTTGGTATCAATCGCACATTATAATACCCGCCTGGGGAGGTCAAAGGCTGTGGCCGGGAATGGCAGTTAACAGAAACAGGGCGGAAAGGAAGGAAGGGGCCCACCAAACCCGCAGGGGGCGCTATTTTCCGGCGGGTCTAAAAAACCAGTGGGCATCAGGGCTTGGGAAGCGGAAAAGGCGGGAGTTAAAGACGTTTCCCTGTAGACCCCTTTTTTTCCAAACCTCTGCTTTCTTCAATTTCCGAGCTTTTTTACAAGGGCCGAGGATTTCTTTCTATAGAATCGGCCATCACTTGGAAATATCAAGATACTTAGCCTATTTTTTGATAACGCCTGACCGGCAGAAGTCTTTGGTTATAACGATGCCGTTTTTAAAGGCAACCAATTTAACCACTGTCCTCACTCTAACCGGCACTGCGCCAATTCCCAAATTTCTCCCTGGACCTCGCCATGATCCATTACCCGGCAGTCAAGGAGGTCCCCCTCCAGGACCCGGTGCAGGCAGCGGGGATCCCGGCACTTCACCCCGCAGAAGACTCCCGTGAGACTGGGATCACGCACCGCCGCCACCCCGGTGACCCGGTCCAGCACCCCCAGGGGCGTGGTGGGCCCGAAAATGCCGATGGTCCGGAGCCCCAGCTTATCCGCCAGATGGAGGGGACCCGCGTCCACGCTGATGACCAGGTCGGATTCCTCCAGCAGGTTCAGAAAAGCCTGGGACGCGGCCTTGCTCTTCCGGAAGACGAAAACTTTTTCCGGGACTTTGAGGTTGCGGGCCTCTTGGGGCGGCAGGGCGATGGTGATAGCGGCGCCGGGGAACCTTTGCCGCACCTGCCGCCATAATTTCAGGAGATCGTCCTGGTCCAGGCTCTTGGCCGGGGCCGTGGAACAGGGGCAGATGACCAGGCGGTTAACCCGGTCCGGCTTCCATCCCGGCAGGACCCGATCCGCATGGGGCAGCCTTAAATAATCCCGGACCCGGTCATAAAGGTTGCCGATGCCCCGAAAACCGGCATAAAAGTTGAATTTACGGGCATAACTGACAATAAACCTGGCTTCATCACCGCTGCTCCAGGGATTGAACCCCAAATCTATCTTCTCTCTTTTCAATAACGCCACGATTTTCATTAATCTTATGGGATTCCTTCTTTTATTAAAGCTCACCACCGTTACCTGCTCATCTAACAGCTTTTTGGCGTAAGGGTACATTTGGTGTGACGTTACTAAAAAATATTTCTTATCAGGATATTTCTTGATGAACTCTTTGATGACGCTGAGGCTGATGATCACGTCCCCATACCGGGCAAAGAGGGCAAAAACGACTTTTTGGGCCCGGTCCAGATCCTGGGGGGTGATCTCCCCGGCCTGGTCCCGGGTTTTTTTCAATCTTCTTCGGAATAGATAATTGATCATCGTTTCATCCTAATAATACCGTTTTCGGTTTTCAGTTTTCGGTTTTCGGTTAAAATATTGAAAATTATCAACAAGTTAATAATTAGGTTTGTTGCAGCAAAAACCGAACCCGGAATAATCAAGGATAGGTATCAGGAGTTACAACGAGGTTATTCTATCTATAATCAAATAATTTTGCCAGGTTGCTGTTTTGCGGAAAAAAGTGAGGATAGGTAAATATTTGCGGGTTGGGGAGGGGGGAGTAGCCAGAGCCTTTGTCCCCCCGTAAATTATGAAAAGCCGTAGGGCGGGCGTCCCCGCCCGCCCTCGTTAATCCGCACTATGAAAAGCCGTAGGGCGGGCGTCCCCGCCCGCCCTCGTTAATCCGCACAGGCTGGAAAGCCTGTGCTACCGCTCACAACTTGGAACCTGGAACCTGGAACTCTTTTCGCAGGAAGCTGATCTTGCTTTTTCCTGCTTACTGCTTACTGCTCACTGCTCACTCACTCAAGCCACCAGGGCCAGTTTCTGGAGCAGGGGCCGGGGGTCCACCAGGTGGCGGATAAACCACCCCTCGTAATCCTCCGCGCCCAGGGCCAGGGCCAGGACTTCCGAAAAATGGAACACCGGCAGCCGGACCAGGGAATTGCAGCGGATCTCCAGGTTGAGCTGGCACATGGCGCAGGCGGTGACCAGACAATGGGCCTCCGCCAACACCGCGCTGTCCACGATCTCATTGACCAGGGGGGTGACCAGTTCCGGGTCGGTGGCGGACAGGAACGAACCGCAGCAGCGGTGGGTATAAGCGCCGACAATGGGTTCCGCCCCCAAGACCCGAAGAATATTTTCCATCTCCCCTTCGTAACACTTCTCCTGTCCCAGGTCCGGGGGGCGAAACACGGTGCAGCCATAATAGGGCACAAATTTAAGACCTTTCAGGCCCCGCTTCACGCTCTTTTTCAATCGGTCCGGCGCATAGCGCACCAGGACTTCCAGAAAGTGAATGATTTCCAGGTCCAGGGGAATGGGCCGGCCCCAGCGCTCTTCCAGGTCCCGATGGATCTCCGGGTCTTTCCGGAGACAGGCCTGGGCGTGCCGCAGGTAATGGAGGCAGCGGGGGCACATGGCCACCAGGGGCCTCCCCGGGGGCGCCAGGGACAGGTTCCGGGCCGCCATGCCCAGGCTCAAATTCTTGCACAGGGTCTGCGCCGAAGAAGAGCCGCAGCAGTTCCAATCCTCCAGCTCGATGAGGTTGAGGTCCAGAATTTTGGCGGCCTTCATCATGGACGTATTGCTTTCCGCGGCGGTGGTGGCCATGGAACAGCCGGGGAAGTAAGAAAAGTCAAGCTGTTGGTGAGCGCTCATTTGGCTTCCCTCCAGTAGCACTTGAAGAGATCTTCGATCTCTTTGATGGCCTTAACCCGGGACGGCCTCAGTTCCAGCTTGCGTTTGGCCAGCATTTTGAGGCCGGTGTCCATGTCGCTGAACCAGCGGCGGGTCTGTAATTTGTAGCGCCACATGATCCCCAATTTGTGGGCCCGGCCGTAGCGCTCCAGGGAACGCAGGACCTCTTCGTGAAAATCCAGGATATTGGGTTTGGCGATGGCCACGCCCCGTTCCACGGCAATAAGACGCAAAATATCCATTATTCCGGCCATATCGATGGCCATTGGGCATTGACTGGAGCAGGTATGGCAGCCGGCGCAGACCCAAATAGTTTTGCTTTCCAGGACCGTTTGGTCCTGGCCGTATTGCAGCAGGCGCAGCAGGACGTTGGGTGGGTAGTCCATGGCCTGGACAAAAGGACAGCCGTTGCCGCAGGAGCGACACTGGAAGCAACGGTTGAAGTTTGTGCCGCTCCGCTTCCTGACCTCCTCAGCCAGGGAGCGGTCCCGCTCTCCGGGTTTGATGACCGGCATGGGGACATCGTTTTCCTCTTCGGGTAAGGACGGGTTCATCATGATTTTCCTTTCTTTTAGGCCGCACTGGCCGATGGGGTCTTTCTCTGCTTTTCCTGATAACTCTTGATAGCCAGAGCCAGGGCCTCCGCGCCCAGGTTGGAGCAGTGCATCTTGTTCTGGGGCAGACCGCCCAGGGTTGCGGCCACTGACTTGTTGGTGATCTTCTGCGCGTCTTCCAGATTCTGGCCCTTGGCCATCTCGCTCACCATACTGGAGACGGCAATGGCAGCCACGCAGCCGAAGGTCTGGAACTTCACGTCCTCCAGGCGGTTATCCTTGACTTTGATATAAAAAGTCATCATATCCCCGCACACGGGGTTGCCCACTTCGCCGACGCCATCCGCGTCCTCAATGACCCCGGCGTTCCGGGGATTGGCAAAATGATCCATGACGATGTCGCTATACATGGCGGCAACTCCTTAACCTTGTTCGGCTTTGGTCTTCTTCAACAGATCGGCCAGGGTGATGGACTCCAGTCTCCCAAACATGGCCTGTGCCGCTTCTCGCCATACTAGTCGGGTGGGGCAGATTTCGGAGCGCTCGCACACGGTGTCGTTATAGGAGCACTCCACCAGGCTCGTGCCCTCTTCCAGCAGGGCCACGATTTCCCCCACGGTGATTTCCTCCGGGGGCTTGGCCAGGATATGGCCGCCCTTCGGCCCCCGCACGCTCTTCACATATTGGGCCTTTTTCAAGGGGATGATGATCTGCTCCAGGTATTTCACGGAAATCCCCTGGCGTTGGGCGATCTTCATCAGGTCCCTTTATCCCGCCGCGGCCGCGGCCGTTCTTTTCCGCCATACCGGGGAAAAGGAACGCAGCCGGTCCACGGCCGGGGGAAGGTGATTCAAGACATAATTTACATCATCTTCCGAGTTATCGGTGTTAAAAGTAAAAACTACAGAGCCTTGGGCCAGATCCGGGGCGATTCCCAGCGCGCCCAGCACCGGCGAGGTTTTTAAAGCCTTGGAAGCGCAGGCGGAACCCGTGTTGGCGTAAATCCCCTGGCGGCTCAACATAAAGAGCAACGCCTCGCCTTCGATGCCCGCCACGCAGAAACTAGCATGTCCCGGCAGGCGCTGCCGGGGGTGGCCGGTATAGACCACCTGGGGCACACGCTCCTGGACGCCCGCCACTAAAAGGTCTCGTAATCCGGCGAGATACCCGGCTTTGGCCGCCAATTCCTCCCGGGCCAGAGCCGCGGCTTCTCCCAGGCCGACGATGGCGGGCACGTTCTCGGTGCCGCCCCGTCTGCCGTTTTCCTGGATGCCCCCATGAATCTGGGGCACCAGGCGCAATTTGGGGCGGAAATATAAGCCCCCGACCCCTTTAGGAGCCCCCAGGGCCGGGCCGGATAGAGTCAGTAAATCAACCTGCAACTCCTGCACGTCCACCGGCGCCTGGCCCACGGTGGCCACCGCGTCGGTATGGAAGAGCACCCCCTGCTCCCGGCACAAACCCGCCAGTTCCCGGATATTCTGGATAGTGCCGATCTCATTGCTGCCGTGCTGAATGGAAACCAGCGTCGTGGCCGGAGTCATGAATTTCCGGAGGCGTTCCGGATCCGCCAGACCGTCTTTAGCCACCGGCAGAAACGTCACTTCAAAATCATGGAATTTTTCCAGGAATCTGGCGGCATTGAGCACCGAATGATGCTCGATGGCGGAGACGATGAGGTGTCTGCCTTTCTTCAGGTTCGCCAGGGCCGCGCCTTTAATGGCCAGATTGTTGGCTTCCGCGCCGGATGAAGTGAATACTATCTCCTCCCTTTGGGCGCCGATGAGCCGGGCTACCCTCTCCCGCTGCTCTTCCAGCACTTCCTTGATCTCGGACCCCAGGTCGTACACCGCGGAAGGATTCCCGAAGCGCTCGCTAAAGTAAGGCAGCATGGCCTCCAGAACTTCCCGGCGCACCGGGGTGGCGGCCGCATGATCCAGGTAGACGCGTCTCATTTCTCTCTCTCTCAGTGCAGTTTGCGGATGTAAAGCTTATAGAAATCCTCTTCTTCATCTTCCCCGACGCCCAGAAATTCCTGGCCATTCTTGACGCACCAGGCGGGAATATCTTCCAGCGCCCCGTCATAATCGGTGAGGATCTCCAAAACCTGGCCTTGCTCCAGGTCCTTAATCAAATCTACCGGCTCCAGCAGGTGCATGGGACAAACCCGGTAAACCAGGTCCGCGGTGGCGTCGGCTTTACATTCTTTTAAGAATCGCATATTTTTCCTCCCGGCCACGACCGAGAAAAATTACTTATTTATTCTATATTAATGCGATATATAATAATATTATTTTGATAGTCTGTCAATCAAAATTCTGGAATTTTTTTTGAAAAATTGAAAAAAAGAGGAGTGCGGGGGAGCTGTTTGGGGAGGTTGATTTCCGGGCGCAGGCCGATCAGCTTACCTTAATATTATATTTTTCGATCTTGTGGCCCAGGGTCTTGCGGTTGATGCCCAGGATGCGGGCCGCTTCCTGGCGCTTCCCCTTGGTGCGCCGCAGGATCAACTGAATGTAGCGCTTTTCCAGTTCATCCAGGGTGTACTCCCCGTCGGAAAAGACCTGGAACTCGCTCTGCCTCTGGGAGATAAAGCTGGGCAAGTGCTCCGGCTGCACGATGTTCCCGTCTTCCAGGATAACGATGCGCTCGATGGTATGCTCCAGCTCCCGGACGTTCCCCGGCCAGGAATAGGCGGAGAACATTTTCATGGCCTGGCTGGAGATGCCGGTAATCTCCCGGTTGCCCCGCTGCCGGTATTTCCGGAGGAAATGCTCCACCAGCAGGGGGATATCCCCGACGCGTTCCCTAAGCGGCGGCAGATGGATGGGGATGACGCTGAGGCGGTAGAAAAGGTCTTCCCGGAAGGCGCCGGCCTTGATGGCTTCTTCCAGGCTGCGATTGGAGGAGGCGATGATGCGGATGTCCAGTTTGATGCGCTTCTGGCTCCCCACTTTCATGAATTCCCGTTCCTGGATCACCCGGAGCAGCTTAGCCTGGATATTGAGGCTGAGGTTGGTGATTTCGTCGAAGAAAAAGGTGCCTTGGTTGGCCAATTCGAATAAGCCGTGTTTGGTCTGGTGCGCGCCGGTAAAAGAGCCCTTGACGTGACCGAAGAGTTCGCTCTCCAGCAGGGTCTCCACCAGGGCCGAGCAGTCCACCGGCACAAACTCCTTATCCCGCCGGGGGCTGAGATTGTGAATGGCCCGGGCCGCCAGTTCCTTGCCGGTGCCGCTTTCCCCGGTGAGGATCACCGTGCTGTCGCTGGGCGCGGCCCGGCGGATCTTGGCAAAGACCTTCTGCATGGCCGGGCTCTGGCCCACAATGAAATCGATCCCCTGGGCCCGGCTCTCTTCCGGGGAGAGGGCGGCATGTTTCTGCTCCAGAAGGCCCCGGGCTTTCTCCACCAGGACTTCCAGCTCGTCCAGGCGGAAAGGCTTCACCAGGTAGTCCGTGGCCCCGTGCTTGATGCACTCCACCGCGCCCTGGATGGCGGGATAGCCGGTGATCATGATCACTTCGGTGGCCGGATATTCCCGGTGGATAATCTTCAGTAACTCCAGGCCGTCCATGTCCGGCAATTTGATATCCAGGAGCACGATGCCCACCGGCTGCAAGGCCAGGATCTCCAGGGCCTCCCGGCTGTCCGCGGCGGTGTGCACCGTCATATCCTGCCTTCTCAGCACCTGGGCGATACCGGTGCGGATGGTGGTGTCGTCATCCACCACCAGGATCTGCCAGGAGATGTCACGGCGCTCCATGCTCACAAACCTTGCCTCTGTCGAGTGTGACGCTTTATAAATTTAAAATAATTTATCACACAATATATGAACCACGACACTATCGGGGGAGCAAAACCCGAAAAGTGCTGCCCTCCCCCAACCGGCTCTCCACCTCCACCGTCCCCAGGTGGGCGTCCACAATCCCCTTGACAATGGCCAGACCCAACCCGGTGCCGATGATCTGCCGAGCCCGGGGATGTTTGACCCGGTAAAACTTGTCGAAGATTTTAGGGATCTCCTCCGGCTCAATGCCGATGCCCGTATCGCTTACCCGGACTTCCACGTAGTCCCCGTGGGAGACCCCGGTAATGGTGACCTTGCCGCCATCCGGGGAATAATTGATGGCGTTGCTCACCAGATTGATAAAGACCTCCCCCAGGCTGCGGCGGTCGGCCCGGACCGGTGGCAGGTCCGGGGGGACGGCCAGATTCAGGGTGACTTTCTGGTCCGCGGCTTTAGCTTGCAGGAGATCTACCACTTCCTGGAGCACCTCACCCAACTCCAGGGGAAGCAGTTCCATCTGCCGGTGGCCGGCTTCGATCCTGGCAATGTCCAGGGATTCGTTGATCAGCTCCAGGAGTCCTTGAATCTTGGCCTGGGCCCGGCTCAGGAGCTCCCGTTGCTTCTCGGTCACCTCTCCGGCCAGACCGTCCAAGATTACTTCATGTTGCAATTTGATGGCCGTCATCGGCGAACGCAGCTCATGGGACACCATGTGGACGAAGTCATTCTTCATGGCGTCCAACTCCTTGAAAACCGTGACATCATGAAAAACGGTGACCGTACCCAGCATTTTCTCATCCGGCCCGAAAAACGGGGCGGACATGGCCCGGAGGTGCACCCGGCCTTTGCAGATTTCCTGGGACAAGCACTTGGCGGGTTCGGTCTCGGCGGTGGCGCAGAGTTCCTCAACGGCTTCCAGGAAGGAGCGTTCATCCAGGTAAGCCGCGAGGGGGCCGGGTTGGGGCAGGGGCCCGGATAAGCCCATAAGCTGCATGAAGGTGGGGTTGCACAGCACCACCTCCCGGTTGCGGTTGGTCACCAGCACCCCGTCCGCCATACAGTTGACGATGGTGTGCATCCGGCTCTGCTCCATGGCCAGGGTATAGAGGTTTTTGGCCTGTTCCTCCTGGAGGCGCCGGGTTTCCCGCTCCAGCCGTTGTTTTTCCAGGGCCCTTTTCACCGCCAGGGTAAGATGATCCACCCGAAAGGGCTTGGTGACGAAGTCATAAGCGCCTTGCTTCATACATTCCACGGCGTCGGCCACGGTGCCGTGGCCGGTGATGATGATGATGGGCACCTCCGGATAAAGGCCGCCGGTTTCTTCCAGGACCTCCAGGGCCCCCATCACCGGCATCTTCAGGTCGCAGAGCACCACGTTCACCGGCTGGTCCCGCATCAGGTCCAGGGCTTCCCGGCCATTGGCCGCAGTGACCACCCGGTAGCCCTCAGGCTGCAGCAGGAGGGTGCAACCGTCCCGGATCACCTTCTCATCATCCACTACCAATACCGTGGCCTGCTCTTCCATGGCCCGACTTCCCTTACCAAAAGCTCTGCGAGGCATCTCCAAAGGCATTTCCCGATGCTCCGGGGAATCCAGGGGCAGTTTGACGGTAAAGGTGGTGCCCCCCCCGGGCGAGCTTTCCACTTCGATGCCGCCGCCATGGCGCTGCAACACTCCATAGACGATGGATAGCCCCAAGCCCGTGCCTTTGCCCGGGGGTTTGGTGGTAAAAAAAGGCTCGAAAATTTTATCCTTGATTTCGGGCGAGATACCCGGGCCGGTGTCCGTAAAGGTCAGAACCACGCCCTCCCCCCCTGGTGCGGAGCTGCTGGTGATGGTGATTTTTCCCTGGCCGTTCATGGCGTCCGCGGCATTGAGCAACAGATTGGTGAACACCTGTTGGAGTTGTCCGGGTTCGCCGATGATCTGGGGCAGTTCCGGATCCAGATTGCGGTTGATCTCGATATTGTGAAATAAGGGCTGGTGGCCGATAAGTTCCACGCAGCGGGTGATGATTTCGTTCAGATCAAAAAGCGTTCTCTCCCCCAGGGACTGCCGGCTGAACTCCAGGAGGCGGGTGACGATCTGCTGGCAGCGCACCGTCTGGTTGATGATCACTTCCAGGTTTTCCCGGGCCAGGGCACTTTCCTCCAGGTCCCTTTTTAAGATCTCGGCATAGATGAGGATTCCCGCCAGGGGGTTGTTGATCTCATGGGCCACCCCCGCGGCCAGCCTTCCCAGAGAAGCGATCTTCTCCGCCTGCAGCAATTGAGCCTGGCTCTCTTCCAGCTTCCTGGCCATGCGCCGGTGTTCCCGCAGGTCCGTGAAAATACCGACGCTGCCCACCTCCCGATCTCCATCCTTGACAATGGACGCGGAAAAATTGACCGGCACCTCTTCCCCATCTTTGTTGATAAAGGTGATCTGGGTGGTCTCCAGGGTGCCCGGGGGCCCATATTCGTCGCTGCGCATGCGGCGCATCATCTCCCGGGCCAGGTGAACCGGGTAAAAACTGCGGAAGATTTTAGGGTCGGCGATGACCTCTTCGGCCTTGTAACCCAGGATGCGTTCCGCTCCCTTGCTGAAGATCAAGGGATCTCCCTTGGCGTCAATGACCACGATCCCGTCAAAGGAACTACGGATAATGTTATTCAGAAAAACATTGGTCTTTTGCAACTGGTCGTGGAGTCTGATGCGATTGGTAATATCCCGGAGGTATATGCAGGTGAGGGTGTTTTTACCGATACGGGAAGCCCGCATGCAGGTTTCGAAGAAGAGGCGCTCATCCTGATCCGACAAAGGCTGATCCAGGGTGCTGCAGAACTGGGACTCCTCCCGGAGGCCTTCATCCAACATGCGGCTCAGGTCCCCGGCCCTTTGGACGTGCTGAGGGGTGAGGACTTCGGCCAAATGCGCACCGATAAGCTTTTCCCGGGGCAGCCCCACGATTTCCCCCATCCGGGAGTTGGCAAAGACGATTTGGTGGTCCTCATCCACCATCAGGATGCCTTCCTGGGTCAACTCGGTGAGGAGATCGATCTTCTTTTCCGCTTCCACGATGGGGGTGATATCCCGGACGGCCTCAAAACCGCCGATGACCCTGCCTGAGGGGTCGGTGATGATGGACGCGGAAACTATCACTGGAATCTCGTTGCCCCGGCGGTCCCGGACCACCCGCCGCACTCCGGAAAGCGGCTTCTTCTGTTCCATGACCTGCTTCAACACGCATTCACAGGTATGGCATTGCATGGTGTTGAGCATGGCGGCGCAGGTCATCCGGCCCACCACTTCATTGCGGCTGTAACCGGAAAGTTTTTCCATGGCTTCATTGACGTGAGTCACCCGCAGTTCCGGGTCCACCATGAAGAAGGGCGTGGGGAAATTTTCCAGGATACTGGAAAGGGTGGCCAATTGCAGTTGCACCACCGGATGGGCCGCCAATTCTTGCTGTACTTCCCGGAGAACCACGAAGCAGCCCCCAGGTGCCCCCCCATCGGTGCGGATGGGAATGGCGGTAACCGTTAAAGGCGAGGTGGTGGCCCAACCCGCCTGCAGCAGGAGGGGCGCGTCTTTCAGGCCTTCTCCCTGCTGCAGACAGCGTTCGTGGCGCACTTTGCCGTCCGGGCTCAGGGGCAGCCCCGTTAACTGGGAACAGATAGGACACGGGTCGCCGGCCCGCAAGGTCTCGCCAAAGAGTCTGGCCGCGGTCCGGTTTAAGAAAACCACCCTTTTGCGCTTATCCGTGATTAAAACGGCATCGGGAAAGTCAGCCAGCAGGGAAGAAGCGGCTTCCAGCGGCAAAGGCGCGGCTTCTCCCCGGGGGGCTGGCGGTACGCTGGGAGGTTTCCTTTGACCTGGAGTCATGATCTGTTCCCTCCGGTTCCGGCCCCGGGACGACCATAGGGTCTCGGGGCCCCGGCACGCGGCGCCTCAAAGGTTGCTTCCAGGACTTGCAATGCGGCCCCCAATTCCTGCTGCTTAAGGACCGCGGAGATGGAAGAGACGGTGCAGCTTAACGCCAGCAACGACACCCTGGCCCGGCCCAAGGCTTGCAGAAAAGTGTAAACCACCCCGTAGCGGTCTCCAAAGTGCGGCCCATGGAGAAAAACCCCGGCCACCGGGGTAAGTCGCATGGGTCTGATGTCGGGAAGGTGCCACTGTAAAATGCGCCGGACTTCAGAGCCCCGGTCAGTTTGGGATGCTGCCCCCGAGGTGCTGAAAGACAATAAAAAGTCCTTACCCCCCAATCCCGGGTTGGCCACCAGGAAAGGGATCTTCAGCCCTATCTTCCCCAAATCAATGAGAGCGTGGGCGAACCCTTCCAAGATGGCCGTGGAAGAGATCGTGGCCCCCCAGAGATCCAGGTCCGGCTGGGGTAAAATCCAATAAACCTTAATGACTTTCTCCTGATAGGTGGCCACCACTTGTTGCACCAACTCTTCCGGCGGGGGTTGGGCGTCAAAAAATTCCTGGGGGGAGGCGAACGCGGGAAAATAAAAATGTTCGAAGAGTTGCTGCACTACCGCTTTCTCTCTGCGGGACGACAAGACCACCGAGATGGCGGAAGGCGAACTGGCAAGGCCGTGGAGGACCACCCGGGCCCGGGCCAGACTGCGGATAAAAGTGCCCATGATTTCCGGGCGCTTGTCGTGAGGATAAACCGCGATTACGGCAGTGCTCTGTTGCAAGTGCAGCTCACTGCCGGGAGCGGCGTGGCTCTTTACCAGAGTTAAGGCCGCTTCCCCCATCTCGCTCGCCGTGCAAATAACCTGGCGATCACCCGAAAGATGGGTAAAAAAGGTGAGATTGATCTTTTTCTGGGCCAGAGGGGCACAGATATCGGCGCTTAAACAGTTCGCCCCCAAGGGAGAGGAGGACACCACGCAGGCGCCCCCCTCCAGGATTTTAAGTCTCTCCACTGCCTCCACCAAGGTGGCGGCGTCCACGGGCTTGGGAATAAAATCTTCCGCCTCCACGGCCATACCCTCCGCATGGCTGTAAGTGGTAGTGGGCACGGCCTCTCCCACCGCGGTGAGCAGCACCACGGGGATACCCCGGGTCGCTTGATCAGCTTTCAATTCTTTGCAGAGCTGGTAGCCGTTTTTCCGGGGCATCATCACATCCAGCACCAGCACGTCGGGCCGGCGCTTCTTTACAGCCGCCTCACCCTCGATGCCGTCGTAGGCTTTTCCCACTTCATAGCCCTTGCTTTCCAAGATCATGGAAACGGTTTCCACCAGATCCGGATCATCATCAACGATCAGAACATATTTTGCAGACATGATTTTTCCCCTTTTCCATTATCCCATCTCCCCCTGAACTTGTGAATCATTAATTCCAAGACACCGGGAATTGGGATATTTATTCCTTTTGTTTTATTGGACACAAGCGCCCGGTCCCCCCGCTTAAGCAGCGAGTTGAGGCCGGGGATATAGGCCGATTCTTTGCACTATTTCCGGAACCTTTTCTTCCCACTCAATGGCCATGATGTGGAAGCCCCGGACCCCTTCCACTCCTTTCAACTCTTCCATCTGCTCGATGGCCAGGTTGATGCCTTCCTCGGCCTGCTTCTCCTTGGGCACGCCGCCCATGCGTTGGACAATGGCATCAGGGACGTCGATCCCCGGCACCCGGTTTTTCATGTACTTGGCCATGCCCACGTTTTTCATGGGCGTGATCCCCGCCAGGATGGCCACTTTCTCATGGAGACCCCGGTCCACCATCATTTTCATAAAGGTCTTGAAGGTGTCCATGTTGTAGATGCACTGGGTCTGGACGAACTGCACCCCCGCGGCCACCTTTTTGGCCAGCCGGGCCACGCGGATGGCCACGTTGGGCCCGGCAAAGGGGTTGGCCGCGGCCCCGATGAACATCTGGGGCCGCACCTCGAACTCATAGCCGCCCAGGAGCTTGCCTTCGTCCCGCATCATCCGCACCGTCATGGCCAGTTGGGTGGAGTCCAGGTCAAAGACATTGGCGCAACTGGAGTGGTCCCCGAAGTGCTGATGGTCGCCGGTGAGGCAGAGGATGTTGTTGATCCCGAAGGACGCGGCCCCCAGGATATCGCTCTGCATGGCGATGCGGTTCCGGTCCCGGGTCACCATCTGCAATACCGGCTCCAGGCCCATCTGCTTAATGCGGATGCACGCGGCCAGGCTGCACAGACGGCACACCGACGTCTGGTTGTCGGTGACGTTGATGGCGTCCACGTAGTCCTTGATCAGGTTCGCCTTGTGCTCAATCACCACACCGTCGGCGCTCCGGGGCGGCCCCACCTCGGAGGTGACGGCCAAGTGGCCTGCGTTGATCATCTTCTGGAGTCTGCTGGGGGTCTCGGCGCTCATATCCTTAAATCCTCTCTCACGATCTTGCGGGGTCCGCCATCCCGGGAAGTGGTCCAATCTTTGGGCACGACTGGGTTCTCAAAGCGGTCCAACTGCCCCAGGGTTTTCAGCCGCTCGTAGATCAGCTCCCAGCCGCAGGGAATGTCCTTGCTTACTTCGCACTTGCCCCCTTCCGAGCCCCCGCAGGGGCCGTTCAGCATGCGCTTGGAGCAGCGGGCGATAGGGCAGACACCGCCGGTCTCCGCCAGGATGCAACGGCCGCAGGCCTGGCAGCGCTCGGAGTAGAGCCCCCGCTCTTCGTTGACGCCCAGGAAGCAGGTGTCCACCCCCGGATAAACCACTTTCTTGTCATATATCTCCGCCATATGCTGTATCCCCACCCCGCAGGCCAGGGAGACCACCGCGTCGTATTGGTCGATGCGGTCCGAGAGCTGCGCCAGGTACTCCTTCTCGCACTGGCGGGTGAGGCTGGTCTCATCCACCTGGGCCTGCTTGCCGCCCTGGGTGAAGTAAAGCCGCAGCGCGGAAGCCAGAACTTTGGCTTCCTTCAGGCCGCCGGCTTCACAGACGGTGACGCAGCCGTCACAACCGGCGATCAGCAGCTTCGTGCAATCCTGGACGTAGTTGATTATTTCTTCCATCGGCTTTGGTATGGCCTTGATCATGCGGCTACCTCCCCGGCGGCCCTGACGGCCGTGCCCGTTGCTATTCTGATGGGGCTGGGCCCCAATTTCATGATCTTGCCGGTCATCTCCCGGACAATCTCCGCAAACCTGCCCCCCATGCCGGAGGAGAGGTTGTACATGCCCACCCGCTCGCCGCCCAGGCCCACCCGGTCCAGGATCTCCTTGACCCGGAAAACCCGTTTCTTGGCGTAGAGATTGCCCGCCATGTAGTGGCAATCCCCTTCCATGCAGCCCACCACGATGACCCCGTCCGCGCCGTGCTCAAAGGCCATGAGCAGGTGGATGATGTCCACCTTGCCGGTGCAGGGGACCTCGATGATCCGCACATTGGGCGGGTATTGCAGTCGCATCGAACCTGCCAGGTCCGCGGCGCTGTACGCTCAGTAGTGGCAGCAGAACGCGACGATCTTCGGCTCAAAGTTCTCCATCCTCGGCTCCTCAGAATAAGGTTTTTATCTTGGCAGCGATCTGATCATCCTCAAAGTGGGCCACCTGGATCACCTTGGCCGGACATTCCGACGCGCAGGTGCCGCAGCCCTGGCACAGGGCCGGGTTGATCTCCGAGACGTTGTCTGCGGTGATCTGGGGCACGTTATACGGGCAGCTACGGACGCAGACCAGGCAGGCGGCGCAGCGATCCGGCTCCACGTGCGCAGTGACGCCGCTGATGGTCTGCCGGGTATCCGCCAGGAAGGCTCCCGCCCGGGAGGCCGCGGCCATGGACTGGGCGATGCTCTCGCTGATGAGCTTGGGTGAATGGGCCAGGCCGCAGAGGAAGATGCCCTCCGAGGCAAAGTCCACGGGCCGCAGCTTGGCGTGGGCCTCGATGAAGAAGCCCGCGGCGTTCCTGGGGATCTTCAATAGCGAAGCCAGTTCCTCGGTATCATTGGGCAGGGCCGCGGCGCTTAAGATCACCGCGTCCACCGGCATCTTGACGGGCCGCTCCAATACGTGGTCCACGAAGGTGACGCTCAAGCCCCCCTCGACTTCCACCCGGGGCGGGTCCTCATGATTATAACGGGAGAAAAGCACGCCCTTTTCCCGGGCCTCCCGGTAATAATCCTCCAGGAACCCGTAAGTGCGCATATCCCGGTACAGCGTCATCACGTCCATCTCCGGGTTAAGCCCCTTCAACTGCAGGGCGTATTTCACTGCACCCTGGCAGCAGATGCGGCTGCAATTGGGATTTTCCTGATTGCGGGAGCCCACGCACTGGATGAACGCCACCCGCTGCCACTTGGCCGCTTCTCCAGGGGTTTCGTGGAGCAGGTCCCCCAGTTCCAGTTGGGTCAGAATCCGGCGATGCTCCCCGTAGCGGAACTCATGGGGGCGGTATTCCTGGCCGCCGGTGGCCACCACGGTGACGCCGTGGTCGATTTTCCGTTCGTACATGGCCGGCCCCACCAACACTTCCGTGGTGAAGTTGCCCTTATAACCGCTGAAGCCCACCACCAGGGCCCCGGTGAGGACCTGAATCTTCGGGTGGGCCTTTACTTTCTCAATGAGGTCCTCCAGATAGCCGTGGACCTCCAGGCCTTCGATGGTATGGTGGATCTTCCAGGCATTGCCCCCCAACCGGTCTTCCTTTTCGAGGATGATGGTCTCAAAACCCTGGTCCGCCAGGTTCAGGGCCGCGTTCATGCCGGCGACGCCGCCGCCGATGACCAGGGCCCGCTGGTTGATGGTCAGGGGTTTTTCCATCAGGGGTTTAAGCAGACTGGCCCGGGCTACGGCCATGCGCACCAGGTCTTTGGCCTTGTCGGTGGCTTTGTCCGGCTCCTTCATGTGCACCCAGGAGTCCTGGTTGCGGATGTTGGCCATCTCGAAGAGGTACTTATTCAGCCCCGCGTCGATCATGGTCTCCCTAAACAGGGGCTCATGGGTGATGGGCGTGCACGCGGCCACCACCACCCGGTTGAGGTTTTGCTCCTCGATAATCTTGGTCATCTGCACCTGGGTGTCCTGGGAGCAGGTGAAGAGGTTGTCCGTGGTATAGACCACATTGGGCAGCGTGGCTGCATAGTCCCTGAGCCCCGGCACATTGATGATGCCGCCGATGTTGATGCCGCAGTTGCAGACAAAGACGCCGACCCGGGGTTGGTCCTCGGGCCGGATATCCTTCTGGGGCGGTATTTCCCGGACCTTGGTCTCGGTCCAGCGGGCGTTCCCCAGGGTGGCGCTCACCGCGCCCGCGGCCGCAGAGGCCTGCATCACCGATTCCGGAATATCCTTGGGCCCCTGCATGGCCCCGCAGGCATAGACGCCGGGCCGGGACGCGGCCACCGGCGCAAAAGGCGTGGTGGCCACGAAGTCATGGCCACTAACCTCCACTTCCAGGGTCTGGGCCAACTTTTTAGCCGCCTGGCTCACTTCCATGCCCACGGACATGACCACCATGTCGAAGACTTCGCTCTTTTTCTCGCCGCTCTCGTCCAAATAGGTGATGCGCAGGTTGTCGTCAGGAGCGGGGTCGATGGTATGGATCCGGGAGCGGATGAAGCGCACCCCCTGTTCGTCCTTGGCCCGGTTGTAGTACTGTTCAAAATCCTTCCCGAAGGTGCGCATGTCCATGAAGAAAATGGCGGTATCCAGCTCATAAGGCGCGTGTTCCTTGGCAATCACCGCCTCTTTGATGGCGTACATGCAGCACACCGCAGAGCAGTAAGAGTGGGTCTTCACGTCCCGGGAGCCCACGCACTGCAGCCAGGCGATCTTTTTGGGCTCCTTGTGGTCCGAGGGACGCACCAGGTGGCCGCCGAAGGGCCCGGACGCGGAAAGAATCCGCTCAAACTCCAGGGAGGTGACCACGTTGGGGAACTGGGCGTAATGGTAAGTATCGTATTTAACGGGATCGAAGGTCTGGAAGCCCGGGGACATGATGACCGCGCCCACCTTGATCTCATCTATCCGGGGTTTCTGGCTGTGATCGATGGCCCCGGCCTGGCAGGCGATGACGCACTGCATGCACTCGGAGCACACACCGCAGTTAAGGCAGCGGCCCGCCTCCCTCTGGGCCTGTTCCAAAGTGAAGCCCTGGGCGATTTCGTCAAAGCAGGCGCAGGATTGCTCCGGCGGCATGGTGGGCATCACCTCCCGGAGCTGGCCTTCCTCGTCTTTGGGAATCGCGGCCCAGCGCTGGTGGGCCTCCTCCCCTTCTATGCGGCCTTCCCGGAGGTCCAGACCCTTAAGATAGCGGTCAATGGACTCCGCGGCCTCGATGCCGCCCCCCACCGCCTCCACCGCGATCCAGGGGCCGGTGTGCACGTCGCCCGCGGCGAAGACCCCGGGCCGGGAGGTCTGGTAAGTGACCTCATCCACTTCGATGGTGCCCCAGCGGGAGAGGTTGAGGCCGCAATCGGCCAGCGGACCCTGGGCCGCTTCCTGGCCGATGGCCGGGACGATCATGTCCACGGGGAGCTCAAAGGTGGCGTTGGGGATGGGCACCGGTTTGCGGCGGCCCGAGGCGTCAGGCTCGCCCAGCTCCATCTTCTGGCAGATCAGCCCGATGGCTTTGCCTTCCGCGCCCACCACCACTTCCAACGGCGCAGCGAGGTAGATAATCTTCACGCCCTCGCACAGGGCCTGCTCCACTTCATGCGCGAACGCGGGCATCTCTTCCCGGGAGCGGCGATAGACGATGGTGACGTCGGAGCCCAGCCGCCGCGCGGTGCAGGCCACGTCAATGGCCACGTTGCCGCCGCCGATGACCGCCAGGGTCTTGCCGATCTCTTGAGGCGCGCCCAGGTTGTGCCTTCTTAAGAGATCCACCCCCTGGACCACGCCCGGCGTGTTTTCCCCGGTAATCCCCAGAGGCTTGCCCACATGGCAGCCGATGCCCAGGAAGACAGCCTTATAGCCTTCGTCAAAGAGCCCGTCCAAAGTGAAATCCCGGCCCAG
>JACQYN010000004.1 GCA_016208235.1 Deltaproteobacteria bacterium | reverse complement strand
GGGTCAGAGCCTCCGGCTCCACCGGGCAGGAGATACCTAAATGTTCCTGAAAGAGGGCGGCGATCTGGTGGCGGTCCAGGTGCAGGGCCGGCGCGGTGAGATGCGCAGGGGTGTGGCCGGCCAATTGGATAATGAATTCCCCCAGGTCGGTCTCCCGGACCTGGATGCCCGCGGCCAGGAGATGGGGGTTGAGGGCGATCTCTTCGGTGGTCATGGACTTGGACTTGACCACCGCCCGGACCCGGTGTTCCCGGGCCACCTGGAGGATGAGGCTCCGGGCCGCTTCGGCGTCCCGGGCCCATAGGACCTTGCCCCCCCAGGCCTCCACCTGCTCCTGGAGCCTGCCCATAAATTCATCGATCCGGGCCATGACCGCGGCCTTCACCGCCTGGGCCTGGCCGCGCCACTCTTGCCACTGGGGGTATCCTTGCAGCAGGCGCTCCCTGGTCTCCAGGGCCCGGTGGGTGGCGGCTCTAACGGCCGGGTGGGACAAGGATTCTCCTGTATATTCTGCAAGAGAAAGTTATTGGCTGCCTTTTTCTCGCTATTTGGGGCGCCTGGTTTTCTCCCACATCAGGGACCATTCCGGATTGTGGATCTTTTCCGGGTTTTCCATGGCCAATTCCAGATAGGCGTTGATCTGATCCACCATCCAGGGGTGTTGTTGCAATTGCTCCAATTGTTGTTTTACCAGGGCCTTAAACTCCTGGGGCAAAAATTCCTCCGCGGCCAAGCGGCCCTCCAGATAAGCGACCATTCCCTTCAGGGAAATGAATTGATGAGTCAGGCCGTGTTGCCGCAACGAGTCCTGGACGTCGTCCCGGATACGCCCGGAGGCAATTTCGTGGAGAAAGCGGGCCGGGGACTCCCCACTCATGATGGAAGAAAAGGCATGACGCAGATAATAAAAGCGTTTGCCGGTGCTCCAGACGGCAGCCAGATTTTCCATGTTTTGGGGGTCCTGGCAATATGTGGTCAGGGCATCCCGGTAGGGCCTCTCCAGTCGGGACAAAATCAGGGAATTTAACAGGAAGAGATTGATGAGGAACATGCCGAAGACCGCGGCTTCGGCCAGAGCCGGGCGGATGCCGCTGGCCCAACTCATAAGGAAATAAAGAAAAATGAGCAACAGGATAATCATCCGGATGACGCCTACCCGGGAGATGGGCATGCGGGGATCTTTGCGGTGGACGAGGAAATACCAGATGAACAGAACCAGAATTAGCAGTTGGACATAGGCGATGGACAGGGTATTAACCAGGAAATTCCACATGCTCTCACTCCTCTGCGGGTTGGCGGGAAAATAAAAAGCCACTTGAGGCGCGGCAGGCCGTGCCCCTACTCTTCAGTCGTTCGTGAGCCTGCGGCCTCACCCGTAACCCATGAGAAAATTACCGGTGGTCGGGCCTAAACATTGAAGGTATCTCGTAAACCTTGATCTTGGCCCGTTGGCGCTCGTCGGCCAACCAGGACCTGAAGATGACGGAACGTTTGTGTTCCAGGAATTCGGTTTTCAGTTTATCCCCCTCTTTCTGGAATGCTTCCGGGTTGGGAGCCTTTCGGGCTTTAAAGGCCAGGAGGTAATATTTATCCTGGAAGACAAGGGGGTGCGGGGGATAAGGATCCTTGCCGGAAAGCTTAAAAGCCGCGCTGGTCAGGGCCTCGGCCTGGGGTTGTTGCAAAAAACCCTGGAAGCGGGTGAAGGGGCCGCTATCCTGGAGGGGCAAGCCCGCCTGGGCCGCCACCTTGGCCAGGGGTTCCCCTTTACGCAGGCGTTCCATAATCTTGGCCGCGTCTTGCGCGGCCTGTTTCTTGGCCATCTGCCGGCTCACCGCCTGGCGGACCTGGTCTTTGCACTTCTCCAAAGGGGGAATGTGGGCGTCCTCATGCTCCACCCCCTGTAAAATGGCAAATCCCGGGAGCAGGTCCACCACCTTGCTGGTTTCCTTGGGTTTGAGGGCCAGGGCCGCCTGGTTGAAGGTGGGTTGGGCCCCCAGCTCCGGCACCGGCCCCACCATGGTGAGAAGGGGGGTCTCTTTAACCGGGACCCCATACTTTTTACCCACCTCGGCCATAGACGCGGTATTTAATTCTCCCCGGGCGCGATTGGCCCCGTCCTGGGCCAAACGCCGGCTCTTTTCGGCCAGCAGGCGCTGAGAGGCCAAAGTGCGGGCTTCGGCTTCCGGCAGGCGGTCGTATTCTTTGACTTCTTCCAGCTTGAGCAGATGGAATCCCTTGGGGGTACGGGCCAGGCCCACTTCCCCTTTTTTCAAGGAAAAGGCCGCCTTATCCCACTCCGGGGGGTATTGCCCCCGCTTCACCGCCCCCAGATCGCCTCCTTTATCCCGGCTGCGCTCATCCTGGGAAAACTTTTGGGCAAGGGCGGCGAAATCCGCGCCCATCCTGACCTGGCGCAACAAAGCCTGGGCTTCGTTCTCAATCCGGCGGCGCTCTGCGGCGGTGGCTTTGGGGGGCACGGTCAGCAGCAACTGCCGCACCTGGATCACCTGGGACCGGGTGAATTCTTCTCCGTGGTCTTTAATGTAGTCCGCCACTTCCGCCGGGGTGGGCCGGGCCTTTTCTTGAAAATCCTGGGCGCGGAAGAGAAGATACCTCACCTTGGCCCGCTCCGGGGTGCGGAACTGTTCCTGGTGCTCCTGGTAATACTTTTCGATTTCCGGGTCGCTGGGGCGCTGGGCGGCCAGGAAACGCTCCGGGGATACCACCAGATAGCGCACCTCCACCGTCTCCCGAGCCATTTGGAAAAACTCCCGGAGTTCCGCGTCCGAGACCTTGGCGAAGGAGGTGATGGCCCGGATGATCTTTTGCATCAGCAGGCGTTGCCGCTCCTGGGCTTCAAAATCTGCAGGGTTGAGGCGGTTGCGGGCCAACACTTGCTGGTAGCGCCGCTCGTTGAACTGTCCCCCTTCCTGGAAAAAAGGGTAGTTGCGGATCTGCTCCTGCAATTCTGCGTTGCTCACCCGGATTCCCAGGCGCTCTCCCCCTTGCAAGAGCAGCGTTTCGTCGATGAGCCGGTTCAGGGCCTGCTCCTTGAGGCGCATGGCCTTGAGGTTCTCTTCCGTCAACTCCCCCTTGGCAAACTCCTGGTATTGCCGCACCAGGTCATTATATTGGCGGATATAGGCGGTCATCAGGATGGGCGCGCCGTTGACGGAGGCCACCTCCTGGAGGCGGGGGGATTTGAGGCCGCCTACGCCCCAAAGAATGAAGACCACGGCAATGGCGCCGATGATCAGGGCGATGAACCAGGAACGGGAGTATTTTCGCAGCCATTTCAGCATAAATCTATCTGCCGCCTTCCTTCAGCAACTTCTGGGCCTCCTGGGCCTCCGGGCTCTTGGGGTAGGCCTGCACCAGTTTTTTCAGGGTGCTTTGGTAAAGCTTTGTTTGATTTTCGCTCTTATAGGCCAGGGCCTGTTGCTTTAAGGCCCCGGGGGCCAGGTTGCTCTTGGGAAACTGGGTTACCAGCTTGTTGAACTCCACCGCGGCTTCTTTGGGTTTGCCTTCATGTTGGAAACTGTACGCCAGGTAGTAACGGGCCTCCGGAGCCTTGGGGCCTTGGGGCTGGCTTTTTAGATATTTGGCGAACTTGTCCCGGGCCGGGGCGTATTTCTTGGCCTGGTAGAGGCGGTAGCCTTCCACGTAGAGCTTGTCTCCGCCCGCGGTGGGAGGCGGATAGCCGGCAGGCGCGCCGGTGGCCTTGGCGCCGGCCCGCTCCGGGGCGCGGCGAGGGGTGGCCGGGGCTACAGATTGCGGGGGTTCCGTTTCCGCCAGGCGGGTCTCCAGTTGCTGGACCCGGGCTTCCAGGGCTTTAACCTGGGTGGCCAGATCCGGGGCGGGGGCCGGAGCCGGAGTGGGTTGTGCCGCCGCAGTTTCACCTTCTCCCGGGGGTGGAGTCACTGTTTTGCTCCTGGCCGGGTAATAGGCGTAAGGATCACAGGCCGTCAAGAAACAGCACACGGCCAGTACCACCAGACATCGAATCCAGCTCCCTTGCCTCATCTTTTTCCCTCCTGGGGGCAGGGCGAAGACCATCCCCCGTTTTTTGACCCCCTGCCTGTTCCTGCGCATCCAGTTAATTATATTGCTTTTTCCGGAAGTTGATAAGGCCATTAAATATACCATCATATTATCTTTTTGCCCTGCTTGTCAAGGATAGCGGGCTTGCGGTTCTTGCAGGTCCGGCAAAGAAATCGATGGAAAAGCCCAACCAAATTTTTAAAGGAGAGAAGGTTAGCGGAACTCAAGAAGGGGGGAAATCATCAGGCACTGCCCGGCCATGGGCGTCCGGTGGCGAACCAATCCCATCGCGAGGTCGCCCAAAAGCGCAGTTACGGAGGGAAGGTGGAGAGTAGCAATCAAGCTTCGGCCGGGAGCGGACCTTGATCTCACCATTTAAACAACAGGGAGTTCAGGTGCGCCGCGGCGTACACCAGGGAAAACCCCAGAAGATGCACCAGCCACCAGCGTAAAGAGAAGAATTGCCATTCGTGGTTCATTTTCGTCTTCCCTTTTTTCTTAAAAGATAGGAAATAAACTCCGGGTTGCAACCCCCCAGCAATTGGGGCTCAATCCCCTGCCGCCAAAATTTAATTGCTATATCGGTATATTACCCATGCTTGCCACCAGCGCCTTTTCCAGATAAGATGCAATAAAAAGACCAACCGTGAGGATTAGGAAAGAGCCCTGGCCCTTTTCCTCAGCATCACTTCACCAAAGCTCTTACTGTGAGATAACCCATGGCGCCTTCGGAATTCGTCCACCTCCACGTGCATACCGCCTACAGTCTGTTGGACGGCGCGGTGCGCGTGCCGGACCTATTGGCCCGAGCCGCGGCCCTGGAAATGCCGGCGGTGGCCATTACCGATCACGGCTCTCTCTTCGGGGTGTTGGATTTCTACCAGAAGGCCCGGGCCGCGGGCATCAAGCCCCTGCTGGGCTGCGAGCTCTACGTGGCCCCGGCCAGCCGCCATGACCGCAAGGCCGGGAAGGGCGAAAACCACCATCTGGTTCTCCTGGCCATGGACCGCCAGGGTTACCAAAATCTCATCGAGCTGGTCACCCGGGCGCACCTGGAGGGTTTTTATTACCGGCCCCGGGTGGATAAGGAGTTGCTCCAGGAACTCAATGGGGGCTTGATCGCCCTTTCGTCCTGCCTCCACGGGGAAGTGGCCCGGCATCTGTCGGCGGATGACCCCAAGGCCGCGGAGGCCGCGGCCCGGGAGTATGCGGAAATCTTCCAGGGGCGTTTTTACCTGGAGGCCCAGGCCAATAACCTCCCGGAGCAGCTCAAGGTGAACGCCGCTTTGCTGGACCTGGCCCCCCGCTGGGGCCTCCCCCTGGTGGCCACCAACGACGTGCATTATCTTAAGCCGGAAGACGCCAAGGCCCATGACGTGCTGCTCTGCATCCAGACCGGGAAAACCGTGAACGCGTCCGGCCGCATGCGGTTCAGCACGGACCAGCTCTATTTCAAAACCCCGGCAGAAATGGCCCGGGCCTTTCCCTATCCGGCCCTGCTGGCCGCGTCCGGGGAAATCGCCGCCCGTTGCGACGTGACCTTGGATCTGGGGACTCTCCACTTTCCTGTCTTTCCCGGGGCCGAAGGAGAGTCCACCGAGGAGATGTTGGCCCGCCAGGCCAGGGAAGGGCTGGAGGCCCGGCTGAAGACCGCGCCTCCCGCGGGGAAGCGTTCACCCCAGGATTATCAGCAGCGTCTGGATTATGAACTGGGCGTCCTGGGCAAGATGGGCTTTGCCGATTATTTCCTGGTGGTCGCGGACATCGTTAACCACGCCCGGAGCCGTAAGATTCCCGTGGGTCCGGGCCGGGGCTCCGCGGCCGGCAGCCTGGTAGCCTACGCCCTGGGCATCACCGATCTGGACCCCCTGGCCTACGGCCTCATCTTTGAACGCTTCCTCAACCCGGAGCGCGTGAGCCCCCCGGATATTGACGTGGATTTTTGTTTTGAGCGCCGGGGGGAAATCATTGATTACGTGATCCACTCCTACCACCGGGAAAACGTAGCCCATATCACCACCTTCGGCAGCATGAAGACCCGCCAGGTGATCCGGGACGTGGGCCGGGCCCTGGAAGTGCCTTATGCCGAGGTGGATAAGATCGCCAAGCTGGTGCCGGAAAAGCTGAATATCACCCTGGAGCAGTCTTTGCAGATGGAGCCTCGCCTCCGGGAGCTCCGGGACACCAACCCCGCGGTCCAGGAGATCCTGGCTGTCGCCGCCACCCTGGAGGGCCTGCCTCGCCACGCCTCCACCCACGCCTCCGCGGTGGTCATCGCCGACCGCCCCCTGGTGGAGTACCTTCCCATCTACAAGGGCAGCAAGGGCGAGCTGGTCACCCAATTCGACATGAAAGGGGTGGAAAAAGTCGGGCTGGTGAAGTTCGATTTCCTGGGCCTGCGCACCCTGACGGTCATCAACCAGGCGGTGCGCCTGGTGCGCCGCCGCCACTATCCTGATTTCGATATCCGGGCCATCCCTCTGGATGACGCGGCCACCTTTGCCTTGCTCCAGTCCGGCAACGCCGCGGGCGTCTTCCAGTTGGAGAGCGCAGGCATGCGGGCCCTGATGGTGCGCCTCAAACCCTCCACCTTCGAAGACATCATCGCCCTGGTGGCCTTATATCGCCCGGGCCCCATGGAAAGCGGCATGCACGACGACTACGTGCGCCGCAAGCACGGGGAAATGTCGGTCACCTACCTGCTGCCCCAATTGGAGCCCCTGCTGAATGAGACCTACGGCATCATCCTCTATCAGGAGCAGGTGATGCAGATCGCCGCCACCATCTCCGGCTATTCCCTGGCCGAAGCGGACATCCTGCGGCGGGCCATGGGCAAAAAGGACCCGGTGGTCTTCGCGGCCCAGCGGGAGCGTTTTGTCACCGGGGCCAAGGCCAAAGGCATTCCCCAGGACAAGGCCCAGGCCTTATTTAATCTCATCGAGAAATTCGCGGGCTACGGCTTCAACAAGTCCCACAGCGCCGCGTACGCGCTCATCGCCTATCAGACTGCGTATCTCAAGGCCCATTACCCCCTGGAGTTCCTGGCCGCGCTTTTAAACTGCGAAATCAACCAGACCACCTCCCTGGCCAAACACATCATGGAGGCCCGGGAGCAGGGGATCGAGCTTCTACCCCCGGATATCAACCGCAGCGACCGGGATTTCACCGTAGAGGACGGCAAGGTGCGCTTCGGCCTGGCCGGGGTGAAAAACGTGGGCGTGGGGGCCATCCTGGATATCCTGGAGGCCCGGAAGGCCAGCCCTATTACCGGTTTCGGAGACCTTTTGGAAAGGGCCAACCTCACCAAGGTCAATAAGAAAGTCCTGGAAGCCCTGATCCAGGCCGGGGCCTTCGATTCCCTGCTGCCCCAGCGGGCCCGGCTCTGGGAGGGCCTGGAAGGGGCCCTGGAAAAGGCCCAGAATCTCAAGCGTCTCCAGGACTCCAAACAGATGTCCATGTTCGGGGGCCTGGCCGCATCCGGCAGCGATGACTGGCTCCCGGAAGTCCCCGACTGGGAGGAATCCGTCAAACTCTCCCGGGAGAAAGAAGCCCTGGGGGTCTACCTCACCGGCCACCCCCTGGACGCGTACCGGGGCCTCCTGAAATCCCGGGCCAAGGTCACCAGCGCCGACCTGGCGGACGTTCCCGATTCCCAGGAAGTGGCCCTGGGAGTGGTCATCACCCGGGTGCAGGAAAAGGTCAGCAAAAAGGGAGGGCGGATAGCCATCCTTACCGTGGAGGACCTGGCCGGGTCTGTGGAGGTTTTGGTTTTCGGCGAACTCTACGATCGGGTCGCGCCCTGGCTGCAGAAGCCCAGCCTGCCCCTGTGGCTCAAGGGCACGGTGATCCAGGAAGAAAAAGGCCCCAAACTGGTGGCCCAGGAGATCTCGCCCCTGGAAAACGCCCTGCCCCGCTGGCCGGAAAATCTGGACTTGCGCCTGCAAACCCGCACCCTTACCCGGGAACAACTCCTGGCCCTCAAAGAAATCCTCAGCCGCCACCCGGGGCCTGTTCCCGCCTTCCTCCACCTCCTGGCCCCCCAGAACCAAGACGCAGTCCTGGCGCTGCCCCCGGAACTGCACCTCACCCCCTCCCCCCAACTGGCAGAAGAAGTGAACCGCCTCCTAGGGTATCCGGCGTTGAGTTTGTAGGAAAATTTTGAGGAGGGCCGGGGGGCCCGAAGCTTTCAGCTTTCAGCGGTCAGCTATCAGTTAATAAAAAAAGCTGTCAGTTGACAGCTGACAGCTAAGTTGTTAGTCCCCTCACCCGTGACCAATCATTAAGCGCTAGCTTAATGAATTTTTACAAATAATTTTTCTATAATTGTTGGTTATTTTGTCATTCTGAACGGAGCGCAGCGGAGTGAAGAATCTCGTATTTTAAGTTCGCTTTGCTGAGAATGACACTCTATTACAAAAAAGCCTCCATTTAAAACCAGTCTTCGGTTAAATCCTTCCACTCTGGATTGATTGACTCAATAAGGGCAATTTTCTTGTCACGCAGCCAGCCTTTAATCTGTTTCTCCCGTTCAATTGCTGCAAGAATATCGTTGGTTTCTTCATAATAGACTAATCTATTTATATTATATTTCTTGGTAAATCCTTTAATTAATGAGTTCTTGTGTTCGAATATTCTTCTTTCCAAATTATTAGTTACACCCACATAAATTGTTCCGGATTTATTCGTCATAATGTAGACGAAGTATTGGTTCATCTCGACAACCAAGTCCTCAATAATTTTAAAGGAGAAAATCTTCAAAGACCGGTATTTTGAGTAAATCCACACGGTTTTTGACTTCAAATACGAGATTCTTCACTCCGCTGCGCTCCGTTCAGAATGACAAACATTGTTTAAGTTAAGGCTTGTATCCATGACCATTATTTCAGTGCTCCAACAAACCCGGTTCCAGGTGGTAGTTACCGGCCAAAAAGTTCTGGGCCACGGCTTCGACGCTGGTTTCCCCAGCCATGAGCATGTCCATCTGGCGGGTGAAGTGAAGGAGGCGGCCGAGCTGATCCAGTTTCTCGGCGATCACCGGGCAGGGGTATTTTTGCAGCCGCGCGTCCACCCGGTCCCCTTTGACCTCCACGGTGAAGTCCAGGCCGATAAGGACGATGGCCAGGGCCCGCACCCGCCGCTGGCGGCGGACTTCGTCGGCCGCGCCCCCTTTGAAGGAAAAGGTGATGTAGTTTTTATTCACCGTTTTGCCGCAGTAAGCGTCCAGGACGCAGTAGTGGTAGCCCACCCGGGAGCTGAAATTCAGGTATTTGTCGGATATGATGGCGTAGCTCCGTTCCCCGAATCTTTCTGCTTCCTTGGGGGGGGCCAGGACCTGTTCCCGCATGACGGAGAAAAAGCCGCTTAACTCAATAGGCCGGGGCTCCATAGTTTGCAAGTCTTTGTGGGTCATGCCCTGGAGCAGGGCTTTGAGCGGCGCGGACGCGACCTGCTCCAGGGTCACTTTGCTGGCCCCTTCTTTAACCCCGGTGAGGCCGTCCCCCAGGTCAATGAGATAGAGGTCCAGGGGGATGGGGGCTTGCAGTTTCAGGGCTACGCCCTCCCGGTGGGACACCAGGTCGCTGATCTGGAACATCTCGGTGTAGGAGTATTCATGCACCAACCGGCCTAAGTCATGGAGGGAGTGACAGGCCTCGGGACGAAAGTCCGGGGACTTGGGGTCCACCAGGTGCAGGGGCACAATGAAGTCCGCCACCCGGCGCAGAGCCTGGTAAACCGGAGTGTCTTTCAGGGATGATTCCCGGGGCCGCTCCAGCGCCAGCAGCTCCGGCACCCTTCCCTCGTACACCCGGCCCGTGTAGGCGTCCACCGTGATTTCCAGACCCGGCGGGATGACGCTAGTGGCCGCGTGCGCGTCCAGGACGGTAGGCACCCCGAATTCCCGGGCCACCGCGGCCATGTGCCCGGCCACGCTGCCGGACTCGGTGACAATGGCCTGGGCCTTGGGCATGGCCAGCACGAATTTGGCGGAGGAATGCCGGGCCACCAGCACCGCTCCTTCCGGGAAATTTACCAGGTCTTCATCGGTGCGCACGTGGAACGCGGGCCCGCACCCCACCCCCGGAAAGGCCACCGCGCCGGCCTCAACCAGCAGGGGGTAGCCGCTCACCGGGGGGACGGCCAGGGCCCCTTCCTTTTCCGGGGCTTGGACGCGCAAGGGCCGGGTTTGCAGGACCAGCACCCTTCCTGCCGGGTCCAGGGCCCATTCGATGTCCTGGGGTGACTGGTAGTGGTTTTCCAGACTTACCGCGTAGCCCGCCAGGGTGCGGATCTGCTCCGGAGTCAGGCAGGGGGAATCTTGCAGGTCAGGAGACACGGGGACCTCTTTCAGGCCTCCCTCGGGGTTGCCCACCAGTTGCACCGGCTTATGGGAGACTTTGCTCTCTAAAATGGTGAGGTCCTGGTCCTTGGCCACCAGGTAGGTGTCCGGGGTGATGACCCCGTCCACCGCATAGGGCCCCAAGCCCCAGACCCCGGTGATCACCACCCGGTCCTCCAGGAGGTGGATGGAAGGGATGGCGGGAATACATCACCCCGCTGGCCACGGACTCCACCATGGCCAGGCAGGCCACGCTCATGGCGATGTCTTCGTCCCGGATACCCTGATTGAGGCGATAGGCCACGGCCCGGGGAGTGTACAAGCTGGCGACGATGCGTTTGTAGGCCGCAGGCAGATCCTCTCCGGGAACATTGAGTAAGGTCAGGTATTGCCCGGCAAAGGAGAGCTCCGCGTCTTCGCCGATGGCGCTGCTGCGCATGGAGACCCGGGGCGGGGTCGCGCTTTCTCCCGCCAATTCCCGGTAAGCCCCGGCCATGGCCTCCTCCAGTTCCAGAGGGATTTGGGCGTTGATGATGCGCTCCTGGATTTCTTCACTCACTTCCCGGATGGTTTCCGTGTTCCGGGGGTCGATCTCCATTTTCAGTTTGTTGATTTCATCCACCAGGTCGTTAAAGGCCAGAAAGGAGGCAAAGGCCGTGGTGGTGATGGCAAAGCCTGGGGGGATGGGCAGATGCACCCGGTTCAGCGCCTCCCCCAGGTTGGCGTTTTTCCCCCCCACCCCGTCCATCATCTCCTTGGTAATCTCCCGGTAGGGCAAGATCAAGCCGCTGGGCGGCAGTTCCTTGCGGACGCCCAACTCCTCTTTGAGGCGGCGGTTAATCTCTGCCAACACCTGATAGAGGCCCGGGTAACGGTGCCCGGAGAGCACGTCCAGGCTCTTGATCATCCGAAAGGCGTGGAACGCGGCCCGGGTGGCCTGGGAGCGGACGTAGGACATGCCGAACAATTGCCGCCCCTGGAGCTTTTCTTCCAGGTCGGTAATGATGTTCAGCAGTTGGGCGTTGGAGTCCAGCAGGTCTTTGAAGAGGACGTATTTAAAGCGTACGGCTTCGGCGATCTTATCTTTGGAGAGTTTTCCCCGGGGGTATTTCCACTTATGGTAGATATTCCGGAATAAGTTAAGCGTCTCCAGCATATTCGCACCTGACGCTCTTTAATACAGTTTTCGGTTTTCAGTTTTCGGTTTTCGGTTAAAAAGAATTTGGTTTGCCAATGAATTACACAGAAAGTTGGTTTTATTTGAAAGTGACAATAGCATAAAATCGCCCCCTGGATTGATCCAGGCAGGAATACACATTTCAATAATTATACCAGATCATTGAATTTTTAAGGAAGAGGCATTTTACGATAGGGGGTAAGGGACCTGGTGGGGCGGGCCTCCGTGCCCGCCTCTAGTTCCTGACTCCCTCCCCCACCCATCCCCGGGCATAAGCCTTTACAATCTGTAAAAAACCCTGACAGAAAGTATCCCTTAGCAGCCAGCCAACATTCTTCCTGTCGTAAATAATCATTAAAAATATCTGTTAGTTATGCAGCCAATTCTCTTCTTTTCACTTGGCATGAGCATTGCTTTTTCCCTAGGCAGACTATCTCCCACGGGGGCAGTCATAAACGAGGTGGCTATACAGGCAATCATCAATTTTAGGAGGTCAATCCATGAAAGTGCTGGTGGCGACAGACGGCTCCGAACACTCTATGAAAGCCGTGCAAAGGGCCCTGGAGCTGGCCGAGAAGCAGCAGGCGCAGGTGACTTTGATGGCGGTGGCTTACTATGTCAAAGACTATTTTGACGAAATGCCCCCCGGTATCCAGGATAAACTGGAATCCGAAGCCGCGGCGTCCTTAAAAAAGGCCAAGGCCCTCTTTGACCAAAAGGGTATCAAGGTCGAGACCGAGTTACAAGCGGGCCTGGTGCCGGCCAACAATATTATCCGCAAGGCGGAAGAAGGTAAGTTCGACCGGATCATCATCGGCAGCAGCGGTATCCATGGTCTGGGAAGGATCTTGATGGGCAGCACCGCGGCCAAGGTGGTGGCGCACGCCCCCTGCGAAGTGACCGTTGTCAGATAAGAAATTAAGAATTTCTAGGAGGTTAAAGAAAATGCGTAGGCTATGGACAAGGATATTGGGTTTAGGGGTCATGGCCGCCCTGCTTTTGCCGGAACTCGCGGCGGCCGCCGGACCCAAGGCCGCGCCTCTGGTGATCGTGGCCGATACCCGCAAATTTACCGGCTGGAAGGCCTGGTGGACCAATCTGTATAACGAGAGTCATATTCTTTTCGCTCTCCTGACCATTGTCATTATTCCCGTGGTGGGCCTGATCTTCGGGGTGATAGCCGACATCGTCATGAACTGGATCGGTTTGGACCTCAAGTCCCGGGAACTGGCGGAACATTAAGCGCGGTAAGGCGTTAAAGACTTTACGGTAGGAGGAAAATCTATGGAGTTCTTTTATGTTCTCATGCCCATTGCGGGAGTAAAAATATTCTGGCCGGGGCTGATCATTTTAGGGGTGGGCGTAGGCATCATCGGCGGATTCTTCGGCATGGGGGGCGCCTGGATGGTGACGCCGGGTCTGAACATCCTGGGCTTCCCCATGGCCTTCGCCATCGGCACGGACATCGCCCACATGGCGGGCAAGTCCCTCATCTCCACCATGCGCCACGGCAAATTCGGCAACGTGGACTACAAATTGGGCCTCATCATGCTGGCGGGCACGGTGGTGGGGTTTGAAATCGGCGCCCAGATGGTCATGTGGCTGGAGCGCATCGGCCAGGTGGACAAGTATGTCCGCTATCTCTATTTAATTCTCCTGGCCCTGATCGCCTGGATGGTCTTTGCCGACGTGGCCAAGAAAAAGCGCAAAGAGCGGGAGGCAGCGGCGGTCGGAAAAGAGGTGGACAAACTGGCCACGGGCATTGAATGGCACAAAACCCTGCATAAGATCAAGATCCCGCCCATGGTGCACTTCAAAGAGGCTCAGATCTACTGCACGGCCTGGCTGCCCATCTTCGTCAGCTTCCTCACCGGTTGGCTGGCCGGCATCCTGGGCATCGGCGGCGGCTTGATCCGCATGCCGGCCCTGATCTATTTCGTGGGCTGTCCCACGCACGTGGCCGTGGGCACCGACCTCTTCGAGGTCATGATCTCCGGCCTCTACGGCACGGCCACCTATACTTATAAAGGGCGGACGGAGCTGGTGGCGGCTATGATTATGCTCGTCGGCGCCGCAGTGGGCGCCCAGATCGGCACCGTGGCCACCAAGTACATCAAGGGCTACGGCATCCGCATCGCCTTCGGCCTGGCGGTCATCGGCTGCGGCCTGTCCATCCTCCTCAAGATGATGGCCAAGTGGTTTCCCGCCTGGGGGGGCGCCTTTGACGCCTGCGCCACGGTTCTCATCCTGGGCTTGGTGGCAGCCATGTCTCTTTACATCGGTATCCGGATGATTATTGGCGCCAAGGCGGAGATCGCCCAAAAGAAGGCCCAAGTCTCGGTGGCGCATTAAGGATTAGCGTAGATCTTACGGAGAAGGAGATACAATATGGCCAAAAAACTTAGCTGGATGATTCTGCTGCTGGCCATCCTGCCCTTCGCCCTCTTATGCGGCTGCGGAGAAATGGGCAAAGTGGACCAGGGCAGGGTGATCGCCTTTGATAAAAACAAAGAGACCGTGACCTTTATCGTGGACGTGAAGCACGATCCCGCCAATCCGGATTATAGCGGCGCGCCCATAACCTTTGCCCTTCCCAAAGTTCCCTCGGAAAGGGGGGAGGACCCCAAGTTCGGCAAAAGGATGAAACTGGACACCAAGGCCAGGGAAATCGTGATTTTCGATGACGCCACCAAGAGCTTCAAGAAGATTCCCTACACCCTGATCGACGAGAAAGACGGGGTGGACAAGAACAACCCCCTGGTGAAGGACAAGAAATTCCCCGCGGTGGACAAAGCCAAGAAGACTGTCACCATCTACTCCGGCAGGCAAAAGATCCTGATCACCTTCTCTTTGCCTGAGGAATACTTCGCGCTGCCAGACGACACCTGGGAAGCCGGGGATGAAGTCCGGGTCTATTACAAGGAGCCGGGCAAGGCCCTGAGATTCATGAATATCACCAGAACTGACATCTTTAAGAAATAGGCAGGGTTAGAAACCTTGCCCTTTGCCAGCTCGCCCCGGGTTCTCTCCCCCTTCTTACCCGGGGCGATTTCCATGGCAGTCATTCATGAGCTTTAGCTTGCCTAATAAATTATCTAAAGTTCTCGAGAGCCGCAGTCTTTACTTTGAACTTTGAACCTTGAACCTCGAACCTTGAACTTTGAACATTTCTTTATGACAACCCTGGATCAAATTTCCTGGTGGCGCAATCTTCTGGGCAAGGTGGGAGCCTGTTGCTGCCTCCTTATGTTCCTGGCCCTGCTGGACGGCTTGGCGGCCCGCTTTCGGGAACCCCCCAATGTCCTGAAGGTCCTCCCGGGCATGTCCCTGGAGGTCAACGGCCCCCTGGAAGAGGAAGTGGGGGACGTCCGGGAATTGACGTATGCCGGAAGTTCCCCCCATCTTCGCCTCACCTTTGAGGCCGCGCACAAAGGCTACTTCCTGGGGGGGGACATGTGGCGGGGGCAGCTTCGCGTCGATCCCCAAACCCCGCCGGGGGAATACAGTCTGACCGTGGGCGTCAAGGGTAAGACCCCGGCTCGGCCTCTGCCCCCTTACCGGGTGCTGGTCTTTGCCGATCCGTTGAGCCGACAGCACAGTTACAAATCTTTAATCAGTCGCCATGCGGGCCTTTCTCCCTGGGCCGCGGCCGCCGGTTTTCTGCCGGCCATCCTGCTGTTTTTCGGAGGAGTCTATTATCTATCCCAGAAAAGGGCGCAGATCTTGGCCGGCCTGGGCCGCGCCGAAATCTACCGGGTGGCCTCCCGGGAGGGAGAATACCTGATCGGCTTTGGCTTGGGAACCGCCCAGGGGCTGCAACCCGGCAGCAAGATAGTTATTTTTAATGAGCAGGAGCAAGAGATGGGAACCGCTGAAGTGCAGGAGGCCACGGCCACCGACGCCCTGGCCGTGGTCCCCGCCGACCGGGAGATCAAACCGGGATATATCGTTTCTTTACGCCGGAATTAAATCACTTGTCAATTTCCGGCGCCTGGGATATGGGAGTTAATAGGGGTTTTTTCTGGTTCCCAAGTTAAACTTGGGAACCGGAACGATGTGGCCAGTAGGCTTTTTCTCGTTCCCAAGTTGCACTTGGGAACGAGAAGGTGGTAGCCGTAGGCTTCAGCCTGCGCTGACACGGGCTGATACTGAGTTGCAGTCAAAGAGGCATTGACCTGTAGGGGCGAACCTTGTGTTCGCCCAGGATGGTGGGCGAACACAAGGTTCGCCCCTACGAAAAAATATACGTTTAATGACAATCGGTATGGAAGCCTGGGCCAACAATAAATAAAAAGGAGCATTTCCAAACCCATGTGGAAGCGCTTCAGCCTGCGCGCCCGCATCTTTTTTCTTTTAGCCGCCCTGGTCCTGACCACCCTGGGGGGGGGCCTGATCACCATTTGGCACAACAAAGCCATGGATTCCCTGATCAGCGCCCTGGTAGACAAAAATGTGACGTCCTTCCAGGCGGCGGAGGAACTGGAGACCGCGCTGTTGATGCAAAAGGGCTTTGCCACCTATTACTTCTTGGACGGCAATCCCGACTGGTTGCAGCAACTTAACCGGTATCACCAGACCTTTCAGGATTGGCTGAGCAAGGCCCGGAAATCGGCCTATACCGAGGCCATGAAGGAAATCATCAACCAGATCGAATCCCAGTACCAGAGCTACCGGGATTCCCGGGACCAGGTGGTCAAATTGTATCAAGAAGGTAAGCGGGAAGAGGGGGCCAAGCTCCATTGGGAAACCCGCCGCCAGTTTGTCACGCTCTATGATCTCTGTGAACGCTACAAGTTAATGCATGAATACGCCATTGACCGGGCCCGCACCGAGAGTCGGGCCCGGGCCCGCTTTATCACCACCCTGGCCCTCGTGGTGATGCCCGGGGTGGCCATCCTGGGGGTGCTGCTGGCCTATATCCTGACCAGACAAATCCTGCAGCCCATCCGCTCGCTGGCCCAGGAGACGGGCCCGGCCCCCAGCGACGCCTTTCTGCCGGACGAAGTAAAGGCCCTGAGCCGCCGGGTCCACAGCCTGATGGAGAATGTGGATCAGACCCAGAGCGAACTGGAGCGGAGCCAGGAGCACCTGGCCCAGGCGGAGAAGTGGGCCCTGGTGGGGAAACTCGCCGCGGGCGCGGCCCACAGCATCCGCAACCCCTTGACTTCCGTGAAGATGCGGCTCTGGTCCATGAACCGCTCCCTGGACCTGAACGTCCCCCAGAGGGAGGACCTGGAGGCTATTTCCGAAGAGATTCGACACATAGACACCATTGTCGCTAATTTTCTCCAGTTTTCCCGACCCCAAAAGCTCCAGAAGGAAATGATCAGCCCCTCCGAGGTGGTGGACCAGGCCCTGAAGCTCTTAAACAACCGTTTGCAGCTCTACGCGGTGGAAGTGAAATTGGACCGCAAGATCCGTCTGCCGGAGATTATGGCCGACCCGGAGCAATTGCGGGAAGCCCTGGTCAACCTGATGGTCAACGCCTGTGAGGCCATGGTGGGGGGCGGCTCCCTCACCATCCAGGAGGAAGAGGGGGTGGAGGAAGGCCTGGGCCGGGTGGCTGTCTTGCGGGTCACGGATACCGGCCCGGGCATCCCCGAAGCCATTCAGGACCAGGTGTTACAGCCATTTTTCAGCACCAAGGAGGAAGGCACCGGCCTGGGCCTGAGCATCGCCAACCGCATCGTCAAAGACCACGGCGGCAGGCTGGAGCTCCACTCCCAGGAAGGCCGGGGAACCACTTTTATTATCACCTTGCCGTTTCCAGAGGATAAGGCATGGGCCACATCTTAATCGTTGACGATGATCCGCAGCTGCGCCAGAGTTTCGAAAAGCTTCTCACCGAAGAAGGCCACCGGGTGAGGACCGCGGCCACCGGCGAAGCCGCCCTGGAGATGGTCCGGGCCGCGGCCCCGGACCTGGTGATCATGGACGTGCGCCTGCCGGGCAAGAGCGGCCTGGAGACCTTCCGGGCCATGCATGAGACCGAGCCCAAGCTGCCGGTGATCATCATGACCGCGTACGGCACCACCGAGACCGCGATCGAGGCCACCAAATTGGGAGCCTTCGAATACGTGCTCAAGCCCTTCGATATCCCGGACATCCTGGCTTTGATCGCGCAGGCCCTGGACGCCGGACGGTTCATGCGTTCCCGGGTGGAGATGAACGTGCCCCCGGACGCCACCGCCGGGGACGCCATCATCGGCAACAGCAAACCCATGCAGGAAGTCTATAAGGCCATCGGCCGGGTGGCGGCCACCGACGCCACCGTGCTCATCCGGGGCGAGTCCGGCACCGGCAAGGAACTGGCGGCCCGGGCCATTTACCAGCACAGCCTGCGGGCTGACAAGCCCTTTCTGGTGATCAATTGCGTGGCCATTCCCGAAACGCTGCTGGAAAGCGAACTCTTCGGGTATGAAAAAGGCGCGTTCACCGGCGCGGTCAACCGCCGGGTGGGGAAATTCGAACAGGCCCACGGCGGCACCGTGTTCCTGGACGAAATCGGGGATATGCCTTTCAGCATTCAGTCCAAGATCCTCAGGCTGCTCCAGGAAAAGAGCTTCGAGCGGCTGGGGGGCCGGGAGCCCATCCCCGTGGACGTGCGCATCCTCGCGGCCACCAACCGGGACCTGGAAGCCGCCCTGGCCGCGGGCCGCTTCCGGGAGGACCTCTATTACCGCCTCAAAGTAGTCACCCTCTGGCTTCCCCCCTTAAAATCCCGGGTGGGGGACATTCCCCTGCTGGCCGAGTACTTCCTGGCCCGGTTCGCCCGGGAGATGGACCTCCCCAACCCCGGCATCACCCAGGAAGCCAAGGCGATGCTCAACAACCACCAGTGGCCCGGCAACGTCCGGGAATTGGCCAATGCCATGCAAAAGGCCTTGATCTTCAGCCGGGGCTATCCCATCCACCCGGAGGATGTCTCCCGGGCCATCGGCAGCGAGGGCGCGGCCCCCCGGGCCGACGACGAGCGCACCGAGGAGGCCATCCGCCAATGGGTGCGCCAGACGCTCCTGTCCGGCGCCGGAGACAGCATGTTTGAAGCCTTCATGGACCGCTTCGCCTCCCTGGTGATCAGCGAGGCCCTGGACCTCACCGCCGGCAACCGCACCCGGGCCGCCAAACTCCTGGGGATTTCCCGGCCCACCCTGCTTTCCAAGATCGATAGATACCGCCTGAAAGTGGAGACCTCCATCAAGAGCGAGCAGACGTAAGCCCCGGGCTCCAGTTCCCTTATCCCTCCAGATCTTTCCTTCCCAAACCCGGCAGCAGCGCGGGCTTTTACAGAATGTAAAGAATTTCGACACCCTTCTGTACAAAAATTCCTGGCCCCAGGCCGATAATGCTTATTTTCCTGGGGGTTAAGCTGCTCCGCCCTACTCCTATGCTTGGCACGGCCGTTGCTCATATAGTCGATATTAGGGGTGACATCTGTGAACGCGCCAGGAAGAATCCTCATCGCCGACCGCAACCGCCATGTGCGGGAATTTCTGCGGCGGGAGCTGATGATTGAAGGCTACCAGGTGGAGGTGGCCCGGGACGGCCGGGAGGTCCTGGAGATGATCCACGGCCGGACTCCCCCGGACCTCCTGATTCTGGACCTGGAGCTGCCTTACGTCACCGAGCTCAAGGTCTTGGAATTGCTTCAGGAGAAACTGCCTTCCCTGCCGGTGATAATCCACTCCTTCCTGCCGGAATCTGAGAGTCATCTGCCGGAAACCGCGAAGTTTCTGGAAAAAAGAGAGGACACCGATCTTCTGAAGGAGGTGGTCGCCGAACTTCTCGGGAAAAGCAACCTTACCGTTTCCACGGCCGCGCCGGATAGAGGGGGATAAAAAATCAAACCTAATTATTAACCGGTTTTCTGAAACCCACCTACCAGAACTGCAGGCACCATGTGGAGGAGACAGCTTATGATTTCCAAGTGCACCGTGCTGATGCTCGCTGAGGATTCCCACCTTTACCGGAAGCTGGGATGGGTTTTGGAACATAAGGGTTGTAGGGTCCTGAGGGACGCTGCCCAGGTGGAGGCCATCCATATCCGCCAAATTGATCTGATCCTGGCCCAGGTCAACCGGGGTAGCGGAGAGGAATTGGCGGTTCTGAAACAAGTCAAAAGGCTCCACCCCCAGGTCAGGCTGGTCTTGTGCAGCAGGGACGGGGAAACGGCCTTCCCCTTA
Source organism: Deltaproteobacteria bacterium (assembly GCA_016208235.1). Taxonomy (GTDB): domain Bacteria; phylum Desulfobacterota; class Desulfobaccia; order Desulfobaccales; family 0-14-0-80-60-11; genus SURF-52. Next base: position 652 of record JACQYN010000004.1, on the reverse strand, counting down.
GAAGCTTATCAACTGGAGGTGGATGATTATCTCTTTATGCCCTGCAGGTTGGCGGAACTCTGGCGGCGGGTAGCCGCCTGGCTGAAGAGAACCCCCGGAAAATCCAGCGATCTGGCGGCAGCGTCCTGGTTTGCTCCCATAAATGGGGAAATCTTGGAGAAATTAAAGCGGGTATTTTACTACATCCGTTATAATCTGGATTCTGCCACGACGGCTCTGCAACCTCTGATCAACACTCCCGAATCCAGACTGGATAAGAAATCGATGGCCAAAATTTATGAAGCGTCCGCCCGGTTGGAAGTCCTGCAAGAGATGACGGATGGTTTCTTGCGGGGGATTTCCGGGGTGGAAGCTGTTACCTTTTTAATGCCTAAAAAAAACTATGGACGGCTTTCCGTGTACTACGGTTAATAGGCTGTGGATGAACCATGATTCATTTCTCTTCCCCCTGGTTACGTGCGCCTGCTGGAAGTTACGGAATATGCCATTTTCCCATTTAATAATTCAAACTCAGTTCTGTCCGGCTAAAAAACAGAAATAGTCCGAAAACGCCCTTAAATCTGTTACAATGGGTTTGCCCTAACTCATCAAACAGAAAGGGGAATTCGGACTATGGCCCATTGTAACACGATCTTTGGTCAGATGCTAAAAC
>JACQYN010000250.1 GCA_016208235.1 Deltaproteobacteria bacterium | reverse complement strand
GGTCAGTTCCACCAGGTAGTTGGTGTCCACCTCCGGCATGGCCATGAGCACCCGCTCGATCTGCATGGGGAAGATGTTCACCCCCTTGATGATCAGCATGTCGTCGGTGCGGCCCTGGATGCGGGAGAGCCGCCGGTGGGTGCGGCCGCAGGGGCAGGTCCCGGGCACCACCGCGGCCAGGTCCCGGGTGCGGTAGCGCAACACGGGCATGCCCCGGCGGCTGAGGTTGGTGAGCACCACTTCCCCCACCTCCCCGGGCGGTAAGGGCTCCAGGGTTTGGGGGTTAATCACCTCCAGGAGAAAATGGTCCTCCCAGACGTGCAGGCCGTTTTGCTCCGGACACTCAAAGGCCACCCCGGGGCCGTTCAATTCCGACAGCCCGTAGGAATTATACGCTTTTAGCCCGTAGGCCTCTTCGATGCGCCGCCGGGTGTCCTCGGTATGGGGCTCCGCGCCGATGAACGCCAGGCGCAGGGGCAAATCCCTGGGATTCACTCCCATGGACTCAAAAGTGGCCAGCAGATACAGGGCGTAACTGGGGATGATATGCAACGCGGTGGTGCCGAACTGCTGCATCAACTGCACCTGGCGGCGGCTGTTGCCCGCGCCCGCGGGGATGGTGAGCGCGCCCAGGCGCTCCGCGCCGTAGTGAAAACCCAGGCCGCCGGTGAACAACCCGTAGCCCATCATGTTCTGGAAGACGTCTGTGGCCCGCATGCCGGTCATGTACATGGAGCGGGCCAGCAAGTCCGCCCAGGTCTCGATATCTCTGCGGGTATAATAGATGACCGTGGCCTGGCCCGTGGTTCCCGAGGAAGCATGGAGCCGCACCATCTCCTCCAAAGGCCGGGCCAGCAGGGCCAGCCCCTGGGTCCGCAGGTCATCCTTGGTGGTGAAGGGGATCTGGCCCGCGTCCTCCAGGCTGCCCAGCCCCTCCGGGGTCACCCCCGCCTCCTGCAGCCGCTCCCGGTAAAACGGACTATTCATGGCGACCCGCACCGTCTCCCGGAGGCGCTCCAGTTGCAGGGCTTCCAGGTCTTCCCGGGGCAGGGTTTCGTAGGCTTTATCCCAATACATCAAAAAATTCTCCTGAAAGTTCAAAGTTCAAGGTTCAAGGTTCAAGGTTCAGCGATTTATTGGCGCACCAATTTTTCAACAAATATATATTTTTTCGTAGGGGCGAACCTTGTGTTCGCCCCTGAATGGCGGCAGACACCGGGCGAACACAAGGTTCGCCCCTACATTTGAAGTACTTTTTTAAATGCAATTTTGGTAAAACGCACCCTCATTTCTCTCCGGTTTTTTATCCGCTTCCCGCCAGGGTGTCAAGCGGCCCCATCCTGCAGCTTTTTAACTTGGAACCTGGAACCCGGAACTTGGAACTATTTTAAAGGATAGCTGATATTCAGCCTTAAAGGGCAGGTACATTCGCCCGCCTCCCCGCTCGGGGGCGGCTGGATCAGGCAGGGTTCCGGGTGGATGAAGACCAAGGCCCCGGGAAAGCGGCTCTGGATCTGTTTTTCCAGATCATCGCAGAGGCGGTGGATCTCCGCCAGGTTCTCCCAACGGCAGACCACCAGGGTGAGGTTGAGGTAGCGCACCGGCCCGGCCTTGCGGCTTTTCAGCTCCCTTAGTTCCAGGACCGGGGAGACCCCGGCCACCAACTCCCGCACCACCTGCTCTTCCTTTTCCGGCAACCTGGTGTCCAGCAGGCCATGGATGCCGCCGTGGGTCACTCTCACCCCGATCCAGAGGATGATCACCCCCACTCCCAGCGCGGCCAGGGTGTCAAAGAGATGATAACCGGTGAGCTGATAGCCCAGGAGCCCGATCATCGCCCCCAGGGAGGTATAGACATCCGTGGAGAGATGGGCCGCGTCCGCGTCCAGAGCCACGGAGTCGAAGCGCTGGGCCGCGCGTCGCAGCGCCCAGGACACCCCCAGGTTCGCCAGCGCGGACACCGCCAGAACCGCGATCCCCAGGGGCACCAGGGTAATGGTCTCCGGCTCGAACAACCGCCGCCCCGCCTGATAAAAAACCCCCACAGCCACGGCAATGATCAGCAGCCCCTCCAGGAAGGCGCTGACGTTTTCCCACTTGCCGTGGCCGAAGGGATGCTCCCAGTCCGGGGGATGCCCGGAGAACCTCAGGGAAATCCAGGCCATGACCGCGGCCAGGAGGTCCAGGCCGGAGTGCAGGGCCTCGCTCAGCAACGCGGCGCTGCCGCTCAACACCCCCACCACCGCCTTGCCCGCCACCAGCAAGGTGTTGGAGGCGATGCTGATGAGGGCCGCACGTTGAGGGGTGGAGAACAACATGGTTTGGTATGGATGGAGGAAGTCAGGGGAAAAAGCTGTCAGCTTTCAGCGGTCAGCTTAAGAAATAAAATCCAGAGGTTGACGTAAATTTAAGCTCTGCCAGGCATCCTCTGTCAACCTTCGCCCTAATTATATTCAACGTCATTTATTTTTTCGTCAATCTATTAATAATCCAGGACGTAGTACTGACAAACTCCCCCTCCCTTTGAGGCTTATCATTACCCACAAAATTTTCTAAGCGGTGGCACAGCCTTTCCAGGCTGTGCCGAAAAACCTGCACAGGCTGGAAAGCCTGTGCCACCAAAAACTATCTTAAATCAACTACTTCCTGACTTGTGGGTAATGCACAGCTTCGAGGGGAGGGGGTTGGGGGGAGGGTGGCGACTTGTGACCCTGAACCTCCCCAAAAGACGCCACCCCCACCCTAACCCTCCCCCCTCAAGGGGGAGGGGATTTTGCCGTCTTTTTAAGAGGATGCGAAAATTATCCTCGCTTTGAAGTTATTTGGAGAGGCGCAATTTTATGTCGTATGGATAAAAAAAGCTGTAAGCTGACCGCTGATAGCTGAAAGCTTCCCGCTAACGCCCCTTAGCCTCTCTCCCTTTCTCTATTCCCAATAACTTCTGCAATTTCTCAGCTTCCTTTTCCTGCCCCCTGGCTTGGTAAATCTTCAGGAGCCGTTCGCCGTAATCCAGGGCCGCGTCCCGGTCCCCCAGGGCCAGGAATAGGCGGGTCAGGGAGTCAAGCGCGTCCACGATGCCGTTGGTGTCTTCCAGGC
>JACQYN010000003.1 GCA_016208235.1 Deltaproteobacteria bacterium | reverse complement strand
TTTCGCGGGCCCCTGATTCCCGCGGGCCGGGCGGACGTGGGCCTGTTCCTGGACCCCAGAAACCTGACGGTGCACCGCTTCTACTTGAAAGGGGACGCCAAGGTCTTTGTCAATGCCGCATCTCCCGGCGATTACCAGGGCCTTGACGCCCAGGGTCTGGCCCGGCAGATGGGCGCGCCCGTGGCCGCCAACCTCATCCTCCTGGGTTATGTGGCAGCTAAAAAGGGGCTTTTTTGCAGCGCGCAACTGCTGGAGCAGATCATCCGGGACCAAACCCCGGAGCGCTTCCGGGACATGAACCTCAAGGCCCTGCGTCTGGGAGCGGCCGCGGCAAAAAAAGGATTATAATAGAGGCACATGGAGAAAACACCTGCAAAGACGTCTTGAGGCGAAGGAGGCTTGAAGTATGAATGAATGCCCCCGGCAACAAATTAATTTAACGCAATGCTCCTGCACCTATGAACCCTGTGAACGCAAGGGACTCTGTTGCGAGTGCCTGCGCTATCACCGGGATCGGAGCGAGTTGCCCGCATGCTATTTTACTCCGGAAGTGGAACGGACTTACGATCGCAGCATTGCCCGATTTTTAAAGTCTTCCCGGTAGTTATGGAAGACTCGGCATGAGGGGTTGGGAAAGAGCAAAATTTTTTGTTATCCGCCACCGCACCGGCCTGGCAGTCTGGGTCCTGGCGATAATCCTCCTGCTCACCCCCCTGGTGGTCAACAACCCTTACAATCTGGGGATCCTCAACCTCATCGGCCTTTACGTCATCGTGGTGTTGGGCCTCAATCTGTTCATCGGCTACGCGGGCCAGATCTCCCTGGGGCACGCCGCGTTTTTCGGGCTGGGGGCCTACGGCTCCGCGGTGCTCACTGCCGGCTATAATTTCCCGGCATGGCCGGCCATGGGCCTGACCGCAGCCGTGCTGGCGCTGGTGGCCCTGGCCCTGGGTGTGCCCACCCTCCGCCTCTCCGGCCACTACCTGGCCATGGCCACCCTGGGCTTCAACTATGTGGTGCACGGCGTCTTCGTCCAATGGGATGCCGTTACCGGCGGCCCTGCGGGTCTCTCCGGGGTGCCACCCCTGTCTATTCTCGGTTTCGCCTTTAACAGCGACATCAAATTTCACTACCTGGTCTGGACCTGCGCCCTGGCGGCCCTGACCCTGTGCCTTAACCTGGTGCGCAGCGGCGTGGGCCGGGGCCTGGCCGCGCTGGCCCAGGACGAAGTGGCCGCGGCCACTCTGGGCGTCAACGTGCAGCGGGACAAGGTGCAGGTTTTTGTGCTCTCCGCGGTTTTCGCGTCGGTGGCCGGCAGCCTCTACGCCCACTATTTCGGCTACGTCAACCCGGACGGGTTCAGCATCTTCAAATCCCTGGACCTGGTCATCATGGTGGTGGTGGGAGGCATGGGCTCCATCTGGGGCACCCTCTTCGGGGTGGCCCTGATCACCATTCTGCCCCACTTCCTGGAATTCTTCGAGACCTATATGGACATTATCCACGGCCTGATCCTGGTGGTGATCCTCCTCTTCCTGCCCCAGGGGTTTGTCTCCGGTTTGGTGGATTATTTCAGGATGCGGGTAGCGAAGCGCCGCCTCAAGTTAGGAGCGGTTAAAGGAAATACTTCTCTTTGATAACAAATTTAACGAACCTTGTGTTCCCCCAGCAATTTAGGACGAATACAAGATTCGCCCCTGCAAAAATACGCGTTTGCTGGCGGATTGGCATAAGATGCCTTTGATGAATTATGCAAAAGCTTTCTTCTTCTGGTTGGGATTTCTGGCAGTAGCCATCGCCTTCGGGGTTGTTCGGGAAAAAATTCTGACCCCGGCGTTAGGGCCCCTGGGCGGCAGGGCCGGCGGCACCTTGTTGGTGTGCGCAAGTATTTTTCTGCTGATATACATCTATGTGAGAAAATTAAAGGACGCGACCCCAAACGCCCTTTTGAGTTTAGGGATATTTTGGACGGTGTTGACCATCGCCTTTGAATGCCTTTTCGGCCGCTATTTGCTGGGCCTTTCTTGGCAGCTTATCCTCGCGGATTATAACGTTTTCCAGGGAAGGCTTTGGCCCCTGGTGTTGCTGGTTACCCTTTTGGGTCCCCTCCTGGCAGGGAAGATGAGAAGTTATGCGCGTGTCTAAAAACCTTCTGGAAATTTCTCGCCTCAGCAAACGCTTCGGGGGCCTCCCGGCCCTCTCGGAGGTTAGTTTCCGGGCGGCCCGGGGCCAGGTCACCGCGCTCATCGGTCCCAACGGCGCGGGGAAGACCACCCTGCTCAATTGTCTCTCCGGGGTTATCAAGCCGGATGCCGGGGAGATACTCTTCGACGGCGCCAACATTGCCGGCATGTCCGCCCCCCGGGTGGCCCGACTGGGGATCTCCCGCACCTTCCAGAACCTGCGCCTCTTCCCCCGCCTGTCGGTGTTGGACAACGTGCTCTGCGGCCTCACGGTCCAGGCCGGGGATTCCTTCCTGGAGGCGTTGCTCAGGCTGCCGGGCCTGCGGAACCGGGAGCGGCGCCTCAAGCTCACGGCCCTGGAGGCCCTGAACACCTTCGGCCTGGCGGACAAGGCAGCCCTGCCCGCAGGCGTCCTCTCCTACGGGGACAAAAAAAGGGTGGAAATGGCCCGGGCCTTTGTGTCCCAGCCCGTGCTGACCCTGTTGGATGAGCCGGTCGCCGGCCTCAATCCCGAAGAGACCGCCCAGATCGCCGGACTCATCCGGCAGATGCGCATGTATGGGAAGACCATGATCCTGGTGGAGCACGACATGGAGATGGTCATGGGGGTGTCGGACCAGGTGGTGGTCCTGGACGGCGGCTGCCGCATCGCCGCCGGGACCCCCGACGAAGTGCGGGTCAACCCCCTGGTCCTCGAGGCCTACCTGGGCCGGATGAGCCTTACGGCTTAAACAGTCCAGAATATGTCAAAGAGTAGGGAGGCCTTTGGCCGGGAGTTAACCGGCAGTATTTCTTAAGCCCGCCCCCGTGAAAGAATAGATTATATCAAGTTGCTGTCATAGAAGTAATATTGAGCTGTCATTCTGAACGGAGCGAAGCGGAGTGAAGAATCTCGTATTTTGAGATTCTTCGCTGCGCTCAGAATGACAATGTTACTTTTTTGACCGCAACTTGGTATTAGTATCTCTCTGGGGGTGACCCGCTATTTCATGGCGATGCTCAGGCCCTGGGCTCCCAGGCTCAGTTGCACGCCCGTCTGGGTGGCCTTCAGGTTGATGACCACGCCCTTGGCGTTCCTCATTAACAGACCGACAGGGCCTTTGATCACTGCGACGCCAGCCTGGGCCGACACGAAGTTGCCAGCAAAGTCTTCCACTTTCTGCATGTTGTAGACGTCGCCCTTGGCGCTGATCCGGGAGATGCCCACCGCGCCCGCGTCCAGACCCCGGACGGTGAATTTGTATTCCTTGCCCTTGTATTTCAGAGTTCCATCTCCCCAGGTAATGCCCACGCCCGCGGCTATCTGTTTGCTCTCAATGGTCACTTCCCCGATGGGATAAGGGTCCTGGGGTTGGGCCCCAACCGCGCACACCACGCCCAGAAGCATTGCCGCCACAGCCAGACTGCAAAGAATCCTTTTCGCACCCATCATTTGGCCCTTTCTTTGTTTAAAGTTTTTTCTGCATTTTCTTCAAATTAAGACCGTCTGCCTGATAGTCAAGCATGCGGTCTCCTATCTTTTTCGGTTTTTCGGCTAAAAAAATTAAAAAATCGTTCAAAGATTACAGATTAAGTTTAATGTATATCAAAGAAACAAGGGGCTAAGACCGCGGTTTTTCGCAGTATTCGCCCCTTACAAGCCGGCCCCGGGGCCCTGCCTGCCTACCGCATCTCGATGCTGAAACCCTGGGGGCCGATGGTCAGTTGGACCCCCTGGGTTACGGAATAAAGATCGATGATCACCCCCCGCTGGTTTTGCATGGTCTGGCCGGCCATACCTCCGGCCACCGTGACCCCCGCGCCCACTGCCATGTAATTGCCGGGAAAATCGGCCACACTCCTTAAGTTATAGACCGTGCCCACGGCCCGGGCCGTGGAGATGCCCACGTCCCCCACGCTGACTCCCTGGATACTAAAGGGATAGCGCTTACCTTCGAACGAAAGGGTGCCCGAGCCCCAACTGACGCCTACCCCTGCGGCCACGCCGGTGATGTCAATGGACACTGTGCCCTTGGCTGGATAAGATTGCTGGCCGATACCGGGGGAGACGGCCAGAAGGACAATTGCCAGAACGGCTAGACCCATAAAAATCCTTGGCGCGCGCATGGTTTGGTCCTTTCTGGATGAAAGTTTTTTCCTGAATTTCCCTCAAATTAAGGCTGTTTGTAGGGATGTCAAGTTGGCGCGCTGCCGGTGGGGATCTTATGGAGGCTACTCCGGGGAGGAATGACCCCGGCCCTGCAGCCGGCGGTCGATATATATTGCCGGGGGGCGGCGGCTAGGGGATACTATGGGAAATCCGTTCTTCAAAGGAGCTAACAAGTGGATATTGATAATTTGACCCTGACTCAGCTGGTTGCGGAAGTACGGCAGGCCGCACAAAACTGCCAATGCGAAGGGACCCGGGAAACTATCTTCACCGCCCGGGGTCGGGACAACATCGTCCCCTGCCTCCTGTGCGAATCCCATTATAAAATCCTGGAGCACCTGGAGGCCGCGTTGGCACTTCTCCGGGAGAGTTGAGAAAAGCCATTTCCCTCATTCCCTGGGCCATCCAGGGGCTTCAACGGCTGACCGGCTCATAATAGGCCACTCCGTTCCCCCACCAGGTCAGTTTATAGCGCTCGCCCTCCATGTCCAAATGGGGCCGCACCCAGAGAATGAGCCGTTCCACCAACCGCCCGTGTAAAGGATGGGAAAAAACCGCGGTCACCAACTGGGTCGGTTCTTCCACCACCTCGGGGAAGGGATCAACATGGTATTCCTGCATTCTTGAACTTCTCCTGTAAATCTTTCGCCTTTGTTGCTACCATCATTATCATAATATAATCTTCCCGGGAAATTTTACCAGGCCGCGGCGAACAGGGCAGGAGTTTCTGATCGCCAAGACAGAAGCTCCATATATTTCTAAGGTTACTTGAAAAAAGAAAATTTATTATCCATTATTTATATACATCATTTAGGATAGTCCCCATGGTGAGGACTCAGATTTATTTGACGGAAAAGGAACGGGACGCGCTCCGCAACCTTGCCCGTCAAACCGGCAAGACGCAGAGTGAATTGATTCGCCGGGCCATTGCCGATTTTATTTGCAGGTTTAAACCTCTGGAGCCAGGGGACCGCCAGGCGCTCTTGCAGCAGGCCTGGGGGATGTGGCGGGAGAGAGACGATCTCCCTGATTTCCGGGCCTTGAGAGGGGAACTAGACATCCGTAATCCGTAGGGGCGAATCTTGTATTCGCCCCTGACGCGCCCATGCTGTAGGATGCTCACGACTAAAGCGAACACAAGGTTCGCCCCCACGGGCCTGACATGGACGGTTGGCCATCGGCATGATTAAATCGGCGCAAAAGCGGCGGCGCTCCCTGCGTTTCCACGGCTGGGATTATTCCCGGGAAGGGGTCTATTTCCTCACGGTTTGCACCCAGAATCGGGAATATCTTTTCGGCGAGATTGTCGATGGCTCGATGCATCCCAATGCCTCTGGAGAAATGGTTCTCCTGACCTGGGAAGAATTACCCAGGCGGTTTCCGGTCCTGGAATTGGACGCCAGGGTTCTCATGCCCAACCATTTCCATGCCATCGCGGTCATCCGTAGGGGCGAATCTTGTATTCGCCCCTCTTGTGCGCCTCCTGATAATTTTATATCCCTAGACCGGGACCGGCGTCTGGGCGATCACAAGGATCGCCCCTACGGGAAAATTCGTCCCCAGGGGACCGCGGCAGGGTCGATTGGGCGTATCGTCCAAGCGTTTAAATCCATGACGACCCACCAATACCTCCGGGGCATTCGGGAATATGGCTGGCAGCCCTTCCCGGGGAAGTTATGGCAGCGCAACTATTACGAACGTATCGTCAGAGATGAGGAGGAATGGCAACGCATCTCCGAATACATTGCCGCCAACCCCATAAACTGGGCCCTGGACCGGGAGAACCGGGAGGCGGGAAAGATCAGGGCGGATGAGCCCTGGCAGGTGTAGGCATATCGTCATGGAGCTGGACCTGTCCGCCGCTAAAGTTATAGTGGGCGATACCCACCCTAAAGGACTAACCCAGAGGAATTAACGTGACCAAACCTAAAAGGCATCATTATTTGCCACAATTTTATCTACAATATTTCTGCAAAGACGGTAATTTTTGGATATTCGACAGAAAATCAAAGGAGTTCAGAATACAAACACCCATAAACACCGCTTTGAAATCAAATTATTATACTTTTGAAGATAGTGGAGGGAATAAGGTAACTGATATTGAGCAGTTGTTATCACAAATAGAGGGCAACGCAAAGAATATTTTTAATAAAGTTATTAATATGGAAAATATTACTTCAGAAGAAAAAGAAAATCTTTCATTATTTATAGCCTTTATGATGAATCGCGTCCCAGATTTTGAAAAATCAGTTAATGATGTTTATGAGAATATTATCAAGCATACATTGAAGATGATGTATTGCAATGAAGAAAGAGTCCTTTTAATATATTTCAGCATTTTAAGCAAATGGATTGGCTTTTTCTACATGCGCCTAAAGACACATCTTTTATAACTACCGATAATCCTATAGTTTTAATTCCTTCTGAAGATTTTCCAAAAGGACCTTATGGAATGGGAATATTATTTAAAGGGGTCCGCAAAGTTTTTCCAATTTCTCAAAGCACATGCCTAATCATGTTGGACCATGGAGATTTATTAATTCATCATAAAGCAAATAAACAAACAGTTAGAAATATTAACTTGAATGTCGCCCAGTATACTGAAAGATTTCTAATTGGCCGAGATGAACTGCTGATAAGAAATATAGTCCGAAAAACCAAAATCAATCAATGGGACTATGAAGGCCGCATTCGTATTAATTAATTTGATAAACCAGACGATATAGAAGGCGATTATTGAGGCATGTGCGTAGGCGAATGACCCCAAGTGTGCTTCAACCCTTTATTCTTAGTTAACGGATTTCTCTCATATTGTGCATCTTCCTCCTTCATGCGATTATTATATAAAGCAAAATGACCATAACCGCCGACAAAAATGACGTTTTATTGAATATCTCCAACCTCACCGTTCACTACGGCGCGGCGCAGGCCCTTTTTGGCGTCTCCCTAGCTGTGGGCCGGGGGGAGACCGTGGCCCTGGTGGGGGCCAACGGCGCGGGGAAGACCAGTTTGCTGAAGGCCGTCATGGGGTTGGTGCCCCCCTCCGGGGGGAGCATCATCCTGGATGGCAAGGACGTCACCGGCAGCCCGCCTGCGGCCATGGCTGCCCGGGGCGTGGCCTTATGCCCCGAAGGCCGGGAGATGTTCGGGGACCTGACGGTGAAGGAAAACCTGGAGTTGGGCGCGCTGGCCCTGAAAATCAGCCGGGGAGAGGTTTATAATCGCCTGGAGGAGGTCTTTACCCGCTTCCCCAAACTGAAAGAGCGCATCAACCAACGCACCGGCACCCTCTCCGGCGGCGAGCAGCAGATGGCGGCCATGGGCCGGGCCCTGATGGCCCAGCCCCGGCTGCTGCTGCTGGATGAGCCTTCTTTGGGCCTGGCGCCACTGATCACCGATGAAATCTTCGAAATCATCAAACAACTCACCCGGGCCGGGGTGACCATCCTGTTGGTGGAGCAGAACGCGGCCCGGGCCCTGACCGCGTCCAAATCCGCTTACTTGCTGGCCAACGGCAAAATCGTGGGCCAGGGCCGGAGCGACAAGCAATATCAGACTGGAAAAACCGGATATGAGCAAGCAAACTTTTATGCCTTCTTTTAAAACTGTGGAAGAACTTCAGGCCCACCAGCTTCAGGGCCTGAAATGGAGCGTGCGCCACGCTTACCAGGGCTCCAGTTTTTACCGGGCCCAATTGGAGGCCGCGGGCGTCACGCCTGATGATATCCGTTCCCTGGACGATCTGAAAAAGCTCCCCCTGACCACCGGGGACGACCTCCGGGACGGCTACCCCTTCCCCTTCCGGGCCGTGCCGTTTGAACAGATTGTGCGCATCCACGCCTCCTCCGGCACCACGGGCAAGCGCAAGATTCTTTGCTATACCCAAAAGGACATCGACGATTGGGAGCGCTTTTTCGCCCGGGCCTACGAAATGGCCGGGGTCACGCCTTTGGACCGGGTGCAGATCGCGGTGGGCTACGGCGTGTGGACCGCAGGCGTGGGCTTCCAGGCGGGGGTGGAAAAACTGGGGGCCATGGCCGTGCCCGTGGGCCCGGGGAACGTGGACATGCACTGCGAGTTCCTGGTGGACCTCCAGAGCACTGTTTTGTGTTGCACCGCGTCCATGGGCCTGCTGATGGCCGAAGAGGTGCACAAACGGGGGATCGCCGACAAGATTAATCTGAAAAAGGTCATCTACGGCTCGGAGCGCTCCAGCGTGTCCATGCGCCGCAAGGTCTCGGAACTCTTCGGCGGTGTGGAGCTCTTCGACATCCCCGGCATGACCGAGCTTTACGGGCCGGGGACAGGTATCGAGTGCCCGGACCATGACTGCATCCATTACTGGGGGGACTACTATATCCTGGAAATCCTGGACCCGGAGACGCTTGAACCCCTCCCCGACGGCGAATGGGGAGAGATGGTGGTGACGACGCTGACCAAGGAGGCTGCGCCCCTGATCCGCTACCGCACCCGGGACATCACCCGCATCATCCCCGGGCCCTGCACCTGCGGGTCCATTTTGCCGCGGCACTCCCGCATCCGGGGCCGCACGGACGACATGTTCAAGTTCCGGGCGGTGAACATCTACCCCTCCAGCATCGATAAGATTCTCTCGGAGATTCCGGGCCTGGGCTCCGAGTACCAGATCCACCTGACCCGGGATCCGGGAGGCCGGGACCACATGCTGCTCAAAGTGGAGCGGGGGGAAGGGGTGGAGCCGGGCCGGGCGGATGAGTTGGGCCGGGAAATAATTTACACAGCCAAACACAAGCTCCTGGTCACCCCGGAGGTGGAGGTGGTGGAATACGGCGCACTCCCCCGGACGGACCGGAAGAGCAAGAGGGTTTTTGATACCAGGATTACGGATTCTGTGGTATAGGGATAAGCAATAATAAGCTTATTTTTAAGTGGTTAGGGAAATGACCAGCCAAAGACCGAGCCTGCCGGATGATGAGGTGTTGCGGGAGATTCTGAGACGCCTGGTGGCGGCCTTCCAACCGGAGCAGGTTTATCTTTTCGGGTCCAAAGCCAGGAGCGACGCGGGCCCGGACAGCGATTACGATCTGATGATCGTGGTTCCAGATGAAGCCCCACCGGAGAAAAGACGGAGCCGCCTGGCTTATCAAGCTCTGCGGGGCACCCGGGCCGCGGCTGACGTTTTGGTATGGACCCGGGAGGCTTTTGACAGCCGCCTACACCTTCCTGCCTCGCTCCCGGCCACCATTATCCGGGAAGGAAAGCTGGTCTATGCCGCTTGACCCGGTACTCGTGGCCGATACCCATTCTTGGTTGCGGAAAGCGTCCACGGACCTCCGGGCCGCACAGCATGACCTGGCCGCATCCCCGCCTTTGCTTGCGGATGCCGCGTTCCACTGCCAGCAGGCAGTGGAAAAAAGTCTAAAAGCCTTCCTTATGTGGCACGGCGTGCCTTTTCGCAAAACCCACAGTTTGGAAGAGCTTGGCGAGCAGTGTCTGGATCTGGATGCCACTTTACGGAAACAGGTGGACCGGGCGGTGCCTTTGACCGAGTACGCTTGGAAGTTCCGTTATCCTGGAGATCCGGAGGAACCTACCCTTCAGGAAACACAAGAGGCTTTGGAAGTGGCCCATGAGATTCATAAGGCTATCCTTGGCCGATTGCCCCTGGAAGTTCGTACTTGAAAAAAGTAAATCGGCTGACTCCTGGCCACCCCGGAGGTGGAGGTGGTGGAATACGGCGCACTCCCCCGCACGGACCGGAAGAGCAAGAGGGTTTTTGATACGCGCATCACGGATTCCGTGATATAAATAGAAAGGATGTTAGGGGAGGGGGCCAGGGGCTCGTAGCCCCTGCCCCCTCCCCCAAACCCCCTCCCCCAACCCCTTATAACAGGAGTTAATCATGAAGAAGTTTGGACTAATATTTGCCTTGCTGCTGATGCTGGCCCTGGCCGGGTGCGCCGGCGGCATGGAGGGCCAGGGAACGGCGTCACCCCGGCCGATTCCGTCATCCAATTATAATTGGGGTGCGGATGCCACCTGCTCCCCAGGCTGCCCGCCGGGGATGAGCGGTTCCTGGTGAGGAAGTCGGCGCCCAGAGGTTTTAACCGCAGAGACGCAGAGAAAAAGATTGTGCCCGGGCACAATCTTTTTTTTGTTTCCTCTTTGTGTCCTCAGCGTCTCTGTGGTAAAGGTGAAAAATGCGCTTAAGGAAAACAGAGGAGGAACCATTCATGAAGAGCAGGTGGATTGCGATCGTGGTGGCGGTCGCCCTGGTGGGAACCGTGTCATTATCGGCCCAGGCTGCGGACCCAAAAGAGCCCATCAAACTTGGCGCGTTCTTTGCCTTGTCGGGACCTGCGGCCCACATCGGCACCCCCACCAAGCTGGTGGCGGAGATGGTGGTGGATAAGATCAATAAAGAAGGGGGCATCAATGGCCGGCCCATTCAGTTGATCATCGGCGACACCGAGAGCGACCCGGCCAAGGCCGCCACCATCGCCAAGAAGTTCATCCATGCCGATAAGGTGGCGGCCATCATCGGCCCCACTTCCACGGGCGAAGGCATGAACGTCAAAAAGATCGTGGTGGAAGCAGGCATTCCCACCTTTATGACCGTGGGGGGCGATCCGGTTATCATGGGTGGCGAGAAATTAGGGGCTTTTGATTACGTTTTTAAATCCCCCCAGCGGTCCTCCACCGCGGTGAAAAAGCTCTATGGCTATCTGAAAGAGAAGAAGCTGACCAAGGTGGCGCTGCTCACCGCGTCCGACGCTTTCGGCAAGGACGGCGCCATGTGGCTGGAGAAACTGGCCCCGGACTTCGGCATCACCTTCGTGGCCAAGGAGTCATTCGGCCCCAGCGACACGGATATGACCGCGCAGCTCACCAAGATTAAGAACGCCAAGCCCCAGGCTATCATCTGCTGGACCATCGGGCCGGCTGGGGCCATTGTTTCCAAGAACAAGGCCGATTCAGGAATTCATCAAGCTTTACAAAGACCAGTATAAGTACGATAAGCAATTTCCCATCAACACCCACTCCGGGTACGCCTGGGACGCCATTTACATTGTGGCCAACGCCATGAAAAAGGCGGGCACGGACCCCAAGGCTCTGCGCGCAGCCATCGAGGGCACCAAGGGCTACGTGGGGATTTCCGGGATCTATAATCTGACGCCGGAAGACCACAACGGCCTGGACGTGGATTCCATGGTCATGGTCCAGGTAAAAGACGGGAAGTTCGTGCTGGCGAAGTAAAAAAGGTCTGCCTGAGGGGAGGGCCAGGGATCTGAGGTCCCTGGCCCTCCCCCCACAATCCGCTCAATAAACCACCTCCACCAGGAAAAGGCCATGGGCCGGGGCGGTGGCGCCGGCACCAGAGCGGTCGCCGCTTGCCAGCAGTCCGGCCAGGTCCTCCGGGGGACGTTTGCCCTGGCCGATCTCCACCATGGTGCCCACCAGGCTCCGCACCATGCCCCGGAGGAAGCCGTTGGCGGTGATGGAGAAACGGAGGCTACCTTCCGCTCCCGGATGCCAGGCCGCGGCCAGAATCTGCCTGACCGCATGGCCGGGGCTGCCGCCGCTGGCCCGGAATGCAGAAAAATCGTGCTCCCCAAGGAGCATAGCTGCAGCTTGGGCCATGGCTTCCAGGTCCAGGGTTTGCCGCACCAGCCAGGCATATCGGCGGTTTAAGGGCGAGGGCTCCTTGCGGTTCAAAATCCGGTATTCATAGGTCTTGGCCCGGGCGGACTTGCGGGCGTGGAAGTCCGCCGGGGCTTCCGCCGCGTCCAGCACCGCGATATCCCGGGGCAGGAGGGAATTCAAGCCCGCGTGAAAGGCTTTCAGCGGTATATGACTGGCGGTGTGGAAATTGGCCACCTGGCCCCAGGCGTGCACGCCTGCGTCGGTGCGGCCGGAACCCAGGAGCTTGACCGGCTCGCCGATGAGTTTGGCCAGGGCTTTTTCCACCACTTCCTGGATGGTCAGGGCGTTTTTCTGGCGCTGCCAGCCGTGGTAGGCGGCGCCGTCGTATTCCAGGAGGAGACGGATATTGCGCATATAGTAGCTATCAGCTTTCAGCGGTCAGCTTTCAGCTTTTTTCAGTTAAATACTTATCTTATAGCCAATAAGGAATTGCATTTAAAGAGATTATACCGAGTAGGGGCGAACCTTGTGTTCGCCCCCGCCATTCAGGGCGAACACAAGGTTCGCCCCTACTCAAAACATACTTTTAATAACTGATAGTTATTATAAAGAAAAAGGGGTGACTCAGGCGTCACCCCTACATCGGATTTTCATATTTGGTTGCTTAAAGCTGACCGCTGAAAGCTGATAGCTGAAAGCTACTATGGAACGAACGGCACTACCTCCAGCCCCATGGTCTCCGGGAATCCCACCATAAGGTTGAAATTCTGAATCGCCTGGCCCGCCGCGCCTTTGTTAAGATTGTCGATGACCGAAAGGACGATGACCCGCCGGGTTTCCGGGTCCACCCGCAGGGCCAGGTCGCAAAAATTTGCGCCCCTGACGTCCCGGGTATCCGGCAGCCTCCCCGGCGGGTGGAGGCGCACAAAGGGGTGCCCTTCATAAAACCGGTAGTAGAGTCCCCGGAGTTCCTCTTCCGACCGGGACTCCGTCAAGCCGGCGTAAAGGGTCCCCAGGATACCCCGGCTCATGGGGACGAGATGGGGGGTAAAGGTAACTTTTACCCGCGTCCCCGCGAGTGCGCTCAACTCTTGCTCCATCTCCGGGGTATGCCGGTGCTCCAGCACCTTGTAAGCCCGGAAGCCGTCATTGACTTCGCAGAAGGTAATGCCCAACAGGGCCTGGCGGCCGGCGCCGCTCACCCCGGATTTGCAATCGGCGATCACCGAATCGGGCTGGAGCAGACCGGCCTTGGCCAGGGGGGCCAGCCCCAGGATGACGCAGGTGGGATAACATCCGGGGTTGCCCACCAGGCGGGTCTTGCGCACCTCCTCCCGGTGTAGTTCGGGAAGGCCGTAAACCGTCTCCGCCAACAGCTCGGGAGCCGTATGGGCCTGATACCACTTCTCATAAAGGTTTGCTTCCGGGAAGCGGAAATCCGCGCTCAAGTCCACTACCTTGCACCCCCGCTCCAGGAAACCGGGAATCATGCCCATGGCGGCCTGGTGGGGCACCGCGGTGAAGACCACCTCGGCTTGGGCCGCGATTTCTTCCGGCCCGGAGTCGCTGAAGGGAAGCCGGACGATGCCGGCCAGGGCCGGAAAGACCTGGTCAAAGGAACGGCCCGGGTATTCCAGGGAAGTGAGGGCCACCAGCTCACAGCCGGGGTGGCGGGCCAGAAGCCGCACCAATTCCAGGCCGGCATAGCCGGACGCGCCGATGATCGCGACTTTGATCTTGTTCATAAAAACTTGCTCCTGCCCTGTAGGTGCCCAGGGGGTAAAAGGATAAAAGGGGAAAAGGGGAAAAGGGTGAGAGCAAGGGATAAACCCTTTTCCCCTTTTCGCCTTTTCCCCTTTTAACCCTTTTCAGGGCAAAGGCCCAGAGTTTCCGTGAGGATAACTTACCGTTTGGAATACTGGCAGCCCCGGCGGGCGCCCCGGCGGCCGTATTTCTTCCGTTCTTTGATCCGGGGGTCCCGGGTGAGGAGCCCGGCCTTTTTCAGGACGCCCCGAAACTCGGCGTTGAGTGCTACCAGCGCCCGGCTGAGTCCGTGGCGGACCGCGCCGGCCTGGCCTTCCAACCCTCCACCCATGACATTGATGAGGATATCCAGCTCGGGGCCGGCGTTGACCAGGTTTAATGGCTGGCGCACCAGGTTGCGGGTGGTCTCCATAGGGAAATATTCTTCAAAAGCCCTATGGTTCACGACGATGCGGCCGGTGCCGGGCCGCATATAAACCCGGGCTATCGCGGACTTGCGTTTGCCGGTGGCCTGAATGTTGGTAATGGCAGTCATCAATCCTCCCAAGTTAAGGAAACCGGCTGCTGGGCCTGGTGGGGATGTTCGCCTCCGGCGTAGATTTTCAATTTCTTCAACAGGTGCCGGCCCAGGCTGGTTTTCGGCAGCATCCCCCGCACTGCGTGGCGCAGGACCTCTTCGGGTTTCTTGTTAAGGAGCTGGCGGGCGGTGGTGGTCTTCAAACCTCCCGTGTAACCGGAATGCCGGTAATAGAACTTCTGATCCAGCTTCCGTCCCGTCAAGAGCACCTGGGCGGCGTTCACCACCACCACAAAATCCCCGGCGTCCGCATGGGGAGTAAAATTGGCCTTGTTTTTGCCCCGGAGGACCATAGCCACGCGACTGGCCAGACGACCCAACACCTTGCCCTGGGCATCCACCACATACCACTGGCGGGGCACTTCTCCCTTCCGGGCCATATAGCTTTTCATGAGATAACGCTCCTGATTGATAACCGTATATTTATATCCGGGCCGCCAAGGGGTTGTCAAGGGGCGCATACATGATTTTCCCCTATTCCGGCTATTTTACCTCTAGAACTTTGTCTTTCCCACGGCGTTGGGCGTTTTTCATCCCGGCAGGTACATGTTTGATTATTCTTTGCTTTTGCCTGGGAATGTGTTAGAAATTTTGGGAACCTCGGAGAATCAGAGATAAAGATGCCCTATTGTAAACAATGTCAAATAATCCACGGCGAAGAACACCGTTTCTGTCAACGTTGCGGGCAATTGTTAAAAGGCTCCCAGGCCGGAGGCAGACCCTGCGCCCGCTGCGGCACCGGGACCTTTCCCGGACAGAAATTTTGCACCGATTGCGGGTTGCCCTTGCGGGTGGCCCGGGTCACCACGGAAGAAGAGGAGCCTGCGGCCCGGCCTCCCTTATTTTATCCCCGCAACTCCGAGCCCCGCTCCCGCCGTCCCCGGCGGCGGCCCAAGCTGGCCCTGTTTCTAGTGGGCATCATGCTGTTGGGCCTGGGGGGAGTCTACCTGTGGTCTCGCCTGCCCAAGATCGCGCCCACGCCGCGAGTGCCCACCGTGGCCACTCCCCAGGACGATATGCGGCTGGAGGTGGAAAAGCTGGCGGAAAAGATCCGCTCCGCCCATCTCAATAAAGACATCAATAAATGGCTCAATTGCTATCATTCCGCCTATCCCCACCTGGGACGCCTGGAAAGCCAGATCCTGGAACTGTGGAAAAATTATGATGTCCGGGAAGTATCCTACCGCATTTCCAACGTCCAGCGCCAGGGCGACCGCCAGGCCAACGCCGACCTGGTGTGGAACATTCAGGTTTGGGATCACCGCACCCATGACTATACCTTGCTCCGCCCCAGCTACAAGATAATGCTGGAGAAAACCGACGACAATTGGAAAATCCGGGATAGCCGGGAAGAGGGAGGGGGACCTTCTTAAGGTGAAAACCCTGTCTGCAGGAATGCTTCTATGGCCGCGGCTCCTGGGATGCTGCCTGGCTCTCTGGCTGATTGGCTGCGCTCCCAGGATTTACGAGACCCCTTACGTACCCCCACCGCTGCCCCCCAAGCCGGCGCCGCCCCCCGAAGTCCAGCGTCCGGTATTTTACGTCGCGGCTACCCGCCTCAATCTCCGGGGCTGTGCGGGCATGGACTGCCCCAAAATTTCTACGCTGGAACAGAATGAAGTCGTGGAAAAAATAGGGGAAATGGATGACTGGTGCGAAGTCATAGTCAAGCGGGACGGACGCCGGGGCTGGGTCACGACTCGCTATCTCTCCCCGGAGCCGGTGACCGCCGCTCCCGAAGCACCGCCGCCCCCGGCCGTGACGCCGCCTCCTCCCCCGCTGGTAGCCCCCGCGCCGCCCCCGGTGGAAAAGCCGCCTCCGGCCAAACCCCCGGTGGTGGAGAAGCCTAAACCCGCTAAACCCGGGGAAGCGCCTGCGCCCCCCAAGAAAAAGCCGGAGGAACCCCGGCCCGCCAAGCCCACGGAGCCTGCTGCCAAGCCTGCTCCCAAGCCTGCTCCCGCGCCGGAAAAGCCCGCGCCCCCGGCGGCCAAGCCTGCTCCTCCAGAGAAACCAGCTCCCGTCAAGGAGCCCGAACCGGAGCAACCTAAGAAGATTCGGATTATGTGATAAAGCTATCAGCTATCAGCTTTCAGCTTTCAGCTTTCAGCTTTCAGAAAAAAAGAAAGGAACCGTGTTACCAAGGTAATACGGTTCCTGAAATTTTTTTGGCTGACTGCTGATAGCTGATAGCTGAAAGCTACTTCCCCCATTCTATTAATGCCGCGCCCCAGGTGGCTCCGGCCCCGAAGCTCACCAGGAGCACCTTGTCTCCTTCCTTAATCTTGCCTTCTTGCACGGCTTCGTGCAGGGCGATGGGCACCGAGGCCGCGGAGGTGTTGCCGTACCGGTCCACATTGACGAAGACCTTTTCCATGGGCACCTTGGCGAAACGGGCGCCTGCGTCCAGGATACGCCAGTTGGCCTGATGGAGGATGAGAAAGTCCAGGTCCTCCCGGTTGAGTTGGGTCGTCTCCATGATGCGGCGGATGGACTCCTTCACCGCGCCCACCGCAAACTTAAAGACCTCCGGACCGTCCATGGTCAGGAAATGGCGTTCGGTGTGGGTCTGGGGGGGAAGGAACGGGCTCACCTCCTGGTTGAATTCCGTTTCACAATGGAGGTTCATATTCAGGCTGGAGGCGATAAAAGAGGTGACGATGCGCCCTTTTTGGGCCGGTCCCACCACCACCGCGCCGGCCCCGTCCCCGAAGAGGATGCAGGTGGAGCGGTTGGTCCAGTCCGTGAAGCGGGAATTGGCGTCGCTGCCGATGACCAGGGCGTATTTACCCTCCTGGGCCACCAGGCGCTCCGCCACATAGAGGGCGTAGTTGAAACCGCAGCAACCGGCCTGGAGGTCAAAGGCCCCGATGACGCCGTTCAGCCCCAGGGCGTCCTGGACCCGGATGGCTGCCGCGGGGTAGAGATAATTGGGGCTGTTGGTGGCCAAAATAATATAACTCAGTTGCCTCGCCTCCAACCCGGCCGCGGCCAGGGCCAGGCGGGCGGCCGCCACTCCCATGGTGACGATATCTTCATCCGGCGCGGCGATGCGGCGCTCCCGGATGCCGGTGCGCTCCATGATCCAGGTGGACGAAGTGTCCACGATCTTTTCCAGGTCTTCATTGGTGAGGACCCGCTCCGGCACGTAGGCTCCGGTCCCCAGGATGTTGATATTTTTAGCGGCCAATTTCGCCCCCTGATCTCACAAGAGTATTTGCATGAGTTTATAACTCAGAACCAGGGAAAAGGCAAACGGAATGGACGTCTGCAGACACCGGGAAATGGGGCAAATGGATTTGGTAACTAGTGGCAACTTCTTATTTTATAGGATAAAATTTAGATAAAATTTAGCTTTAAATGGCAACAGAGCACGCCTCCGGCAATCTTCCACTCCACTTGAAAATCTTTCCAAAATCTTTTGACTTTCTCCCACTATTTTGTATAATGGAATTGCTAAATATACAATATGTTGTATTGCAAAGAGAAATAAGCAACCCCTTGAAAGAAGGAGGAGAACATGGGCCAACTCGCAGAATCCAGGACCATAGCCGGTGAACTGCCTTTAAGCCCCAACGCCGTGGTGGTGCTCAAGCGCCGCTACCTGAAAAAGGACGACAACGGCGAAGTCACCGAAGGGGCCCAGGAGATGTTCCGCCGGGTGGCGGAGACCATCGCCCAGGTGGACCGCGACTATGATCCCCAGGCAGAGGTGGCCGCCACCACCCGTAAATTCTACGAGCTCATGGCCGGGCTGTATTTCATGCCCAATTCCCCCACCCTGATGAACGCCGGCCGGGAGCTGGGCCAGCTCTCCGCCTGTTTTGTCCTGCCGGTGGAGGACTCCATCGAGAGCATCTTCGACGCCATCAAACACACCGCCATCATCCACAAATCCGGCGGCGGCACCGGCTTCTCCTTCTCCCGCATCCGCCCGGAAAACGATGGGGTGCTGTCCACCAAGGGCGTGGCCTCCGGACCCATCTCCTTCATGAACATCTTCGACGTGGCCACCGAGACCATCAAGCAAGGCGGCACCCGCCGGGGGGCAAACATGGGGATACTCCGCATCGACCACCCGGACATCGAACGTTTCATCACCTGTAAGAACGACACCAAGCGCCTCACCAACTTCAACATCTCCGTGGGCCTCACCGACGCGTTTATGGACGCGGTGAAGGAAAAGGCGGATTTCCCCCTGATCAACCCCCGCACCCGGGAGGAAGTGAAACGGGTCCGGGCCGACCAACTCTTCGACCTCATCGTGGAGAGCGCCTGGGCCACCGGGGAGCCGGGCATCATCTTCCTGGACGCCATCAACCGGGCCAACACCCTGCCCCACCTGGGTGAGGTTGAGGCCACCAACCCCTGCGGCGAGCAGCCCCTGCTCCCCTACGAGTCCTGCAACCTGGGCTCCTTAAACCTGGCCAAGGTGGTCAAAAACGGCACCGTGGACTACACCCTGCTTAGAAAGATTGTGCACACCGCGGTGCATTTCCTGGACAACGTCATCGACGCCAACAACTTTCCCCTGGAGAGCATCAAGGAACGCACCCTGGACAACCGCAAGATCGGCCTGGGGGTCATGGGCTTCGCGGATATGCTTATTCAGTTGGGCATCTCCTATAATACCGACGAGGCGGTGGCCGTGGGCGAAGAGGTCATGGCCTTTATCCAGAAAGAGGCCCGCCAGGCCTCCGCGCATTTAGCCGACCGCCGGGGCAATTTCCGCTACTACGCGGGCAGCCGCTTTGACGGCAACGGCGTGGGCCGGATGCGCAACGCCACCACCACCACCATCGCGCCCACCGGCACCATCAGCATCATTGCCGGCTGCTCCAGCGGCATCGAGCCGCTTTTCGCGGTCTCCTACGTGCGCCGAGTCCTGGAGGGCACCGAACTGGTGGAGGTCCATCCCTACTTCGAGGAACTGGCCAAGGAGCGGGGGTTCTACAGCACCGAGCTCATGCGCCAGATCGCCCAGAGCGGCTCCATCCGGGACTTCAAGGAGATTCCCAAAGACGTCCGCCGCCGCTTCGTCACCGCGCACGAGGTCTCCCCCGTCTGGCACATCCGGCTCCAGGCCGCGTTCCAGAAATACACCGACAACGCGGTGTCGAAAACCGTGAACTTCCCCCACCAGGCCACTCCCGAAGACGTACGCCAGGTCTATCTCCAGGCCTTTGAGATGGGCCTTAAGGGCGTGACCATCTACCGGGACGGCAGCCGGGACCAGCAGGTGTTGAGCTTCGGCGCCAAGCCCAAAGAGCTGGAGTACATCACCCCCCGGCCCCGGCCCGCGCGCACCACCGGGGCCACGGAGCTCATCAACACCGGCTGCGGCAAGCTCTACGTCACGGTGAACAAAGACGACCTGGGCTTCTGCGAGGTTTTTGCGCAGATGGGGAAAACCGGGGGTTGCGCGTCCAGCCAGATCGAATCCACCGGCCGGCTCATTTCCCTGGCGCTGCGCTCCGGGGTGAAGATCGACGCCATCATCAAGCAAATCACCGGCATCCGCTGCCCCAGCTCCATCTGGCAAAACGGCCACCAGGTGCTCTCCTGCCCGGACGCCATCGCCAAAGTCCTCTCCAACATCGCCCAAGTAGAAGCCCCGGCCCCCACCATGATCATGGCCTCCTGCCCCGACTGCGGCGGAACGATTGAACACGAGAGCGGGTGCTTGGTGTGTAGGGGGTGCGGGTTTTCACGGTGTAGCTAATGATTTTTGGGGAAGGGGGCCAGGGGCCGCGGGTCCCTGCCCTCCTGAATCTCCCTTCCCACCCCTACAAAGAGATAATGCATGCAACTTACTTCTGAGCAAGAACGACTCTTAAAAATTTTTTTCCCATATGCATATGAACGGCAATCTGCCGTGTTGACGGGCAGAATACGTTTCGTCCATTACACAAGTGCAGACGCGGCTATAAACATTCTAAGAAGTAAAGAAGTATGGATGCGAAAATCATCCTGCATGAATGACTTTTTAGAAGTTCAGCACGGACTAGACTGTTTACTCAAGACATATAGGGAAAGCGAAGCCGGCAAGGCGTTCAAAAGCGCAATAAATGACATCTTTGAAGGTATTCTAACCGAGGTTGAGCAACTATTCGATGGGTGGATACCCCATTTTCAAACAAATACTTATTTTACTTGCTTTTCAGAGCATAAGGACTCAGAAGACAGCTTTGGCCGCCTTTCTATGTGGAGGGCCTATAGTGAGACTACTGGTGTAGCCTTTGTAATGAATAGCTTGCCCTTCGTAACCCCATCCCAGGCCCTCAAGGCTTATGTAAGTCCAGTTGCATATTTGAGCGACCAGGAATTTGAAAAAGAGTTTTTAAAAATAGCCGAAAACATTATTAATGATAAACCTTTTCTAAAACAACAAGATAGACAAATAATAATAAAACTTATTTTTAATGCATTTAAATATGCTGTGCTTTGTACAAAACATCCAGGGTTTGCCGAAGAGATTGAATGGCGTGTTGTTTATTCGCCTAGCTTGGAAGAATCGGAACACTTGAAAAAAGAAATTATAGTGGTCAGAGGGGTTCCTCAACCTATATACAAAATTCCCCTCAAGGACATCCCAGATGAAGGACTGATAGGCATTGAAATTCCAGCCTTGATAGATAGGATAATTATTGGACCAACGCAATATCCTCAAGTAATGTATGAAGCTTTCTCTGACCTACTTTTGGAGGCTGGTGTTAGAGATCCCAGAGACAAGATTTTTATCTCAAGTATACCTCTCAGATGATAGATTTTTTAACTCGTTCCCAAGCTCCAGCTTGGGAACGCCGTTTTCCGGCGAAGCTCTGCTTCGCCACCTTTTCACCCCCTTGACCCATGAGAAGCCGCTATGCGATTAGAGAACCAGGCGGGACGTACTTCATCACCTGTACAATGGTCATACTGAGTTGCATTCAAAAGCTATTGACATGAAGGGGCGAACCTTGTGTTCGCCCCAAATGCTGCTGGGCGAACACAAGGTTCGCCCCTACGGAAAATATCCGTTTGATGTCGAATTGGTATCAAATGGATGGGGCGGACCCACGTGTCCGCCCCTGAGGTCCGCCCGGCCCCAGGGGCGCACACATGGGTGCGCCCCTACAAGTTTTGCCGTCAGCATAAGGATATCCCCACTGCATTATCTGCTCATTAGCTTTTCCAAAAGGTTAATGAATAACTGGATTCAAAATGTTATTTTTAAGAAAATTGATGGTTCATAATTTTCATCTAAACCATTTTCTGACTTCGGTGGCCAAGGCCGCCGCGTAATCTCGGTTACCACGATATCCCGGGGCCGCAGCCATAATTCCTCTGCGGTTTGGAGGCTAGCGATGCAGAAAGCCATCGGATTTCTGGCCATACTGGTTTTGGGCTGGTGCCTGCCAGGTTGCAGCACGACTTACACGATCAAGGTAAACGGTTACACCGATCCCGGCACGCAGGCGCAGGTCAGACCCGGGGGCTCCTTTTTCATCATGGAGAACCCGGAGGCCCCAAACCCTCTCCTGGACAAGGAAATCAAGGAAAAACTGAATAAACTCCTGTCAATGCGCGGGTATCCGGTCACCACTTTTGATAAGGCTGATTTTTACCTGTTTTTCAAGTATGGCATGGGAGAACCTCGGAGCGTCGTCACCGCCCCGGGTTATTACGGCGGTATCGGCTGGGGGGTGGGCTTGGGCGGGGGCGACTGGGGCTGGGGCGGCCCCGCCGGTTATGTCGGGATACCGTTGGCAGGCTACTCCGCCGACGTCACCCCCCTTTATGACCGTTGGCTCCAGCTCACCGTGGTGGAGGGCCCCCCGTACCGGACCCAGAAGATCTCGCGGCCGGTTTGGGTGGGGGAGGCCCACAGCCTGGGCCCCTCCTCGGACCTCCGGACGGTCCTTAATTTTCTGATAGTGGCGAATTTTAAAGAGTTCGGCAAGAATACCGGCAAAGCCGTCATCAAGGAAATAAATGCGCAAGACCCGGAGGCTGTCTTCCTTACCCCTTAGCCGGGGCTGGAGGTCCAGCCGGAATTGAGGCGTGGTGCGGAAATACCGGGCCAGCCTGAGCGCGGTGTCCGCGGTAATAGTCCGGTTCCCCCGGATGATGTCATTTAAACTCGTTCCCAAGCTCCAGCTTGGGAACGCCATTTTCCGGCGAAGCTCTGCTTCGCCTCCTTTTCCCTCTGGGCCCATGAGAAGCCGCTATACTATTAAAGAGCCGGGCGGCACCTACTTCATCACCTGCAAGAAGGTCAAAGGGATTCCCACCTTCACCCGCAAGCCCTATTTAGATATTCTCATCCACTCCATACAACTACGCGGTAATTATTGGGCGGGCCCATGTGTCCGCCCGGTCTCTGGGTGCACACACGGGTGCGCCCCTACGAACTGCGTCTTTTGTTTGCGACTGGGTATTAGCCCTATTTTTGGCTTATTAACTTTTTCCTGCAAGTTATTGAGATATGCAAGTTATTGAGATATTCATTGACAAAATAATATTACGAAATATAATCTTACTCCTAGTAAAAGTTTGGTGGAAAATCTCGCATAGAAAGGAGGAAATGGCAAAGAAGCCCATAGGTTATTAATGGTTAAGGGGGGAGATTCTACCTAACCGACCTATCAACTTTGCAGCGCAACCTTGAGGGTGGGATTATCACCCGGTAACTTATGCCTAAAAATCAAGGTCGCGGAGATAGGTCATGATGTCCTGGGGGAGGATGTTATGGGTAGGAAGAAGGTTATCGCGATGTGCATGGAAAGTCCGCTATACTTTACCATGCCGTTAAGAATGAGACTGGAGTTCGTAAAAGGGGCCCAACGGTTTCATTCTCCCAATGGGTTGCGTGAGGATTTGCTAAATTGGGTAAAAACAGGTCACTTCAATTCCTCCGCAAGAGATAAAAATCGTCATTCATAAAAAGATAACCTGATCTTAACCTCGAAGGCGGCCTACCGGCCGCCTTTTCCAATTTTCCCTCGTTCCCAAGCGGGAGCTGGGGAACCAGAAATATGAAGCTTTGAGACCGCGAATCTTTAGGAGGCGTATCATGATTAGGAGGAATCGTGCGTTTCCGGCTCTTATTCTGATTGCGGCATTGCTTTTAGTTTCGGTAGCCCTTGCCCTCGATTATAAGTATGTGGCGTTAAAAAGGGGGAAAAAGTATCATTACCCCACCTGTGAATATGCTCAGAGGGTAGATTCCAGATTACTGCTCTATTTTAACTCAGCAAAAGAAGCTCAGGCTGCAGGGTATAAACCATGCAACACATGTAAGCCCCCTATTACCGACTAACTGCCCCTGGGTCCTGAGAGCCAGGGGAAAACCACGTGGTAACTCAGATTTTGCCGGCGCGGCCCAGTTGGTCTAGGTCCCAAAATCGCTGATGGAATTTCACCCCCATTAGATAGCGTCCGGGAGAGGCCACCGACGGCCGCATCCACACTACCATCCCGGCAAGCTTGGTCTCGGTCTGCGCCCCGGGGAAGAGGATATTAATTTCTACGGGATATCGGCGGGCCAGGGGGGTGGAGGACTCCAGTTTGGCGCCCAGCGCGCTGATATCCATCAAAAAGGTATCAGTCACTGGCCGGCCGTTGAGATTGGTCACCGCCAGTTTTGCCGGATAACGCTGCGCTTGTCGGGGGACCCTTCTCTTCATCCGGAATTCTTGCAGGTCTTTACTGGCCAGGAGGGAAAATGCGCTTCCACTAAGAACTTTTCGAAGCAGTTTCTAATAACCGCTCATCAAATCTTTTCAAAACCGTCCTTTCCCGGAGCTGCCGGTATAACTCCTCCCAGTTGTCATAGGCGTACTTGAGGATGCAAATTTTTTTGGAACCTCTGCTGAAGGTGCGGAGGCAGACGGCCGCCGAGGCATACCCATAAAAAGGCCGCTCGTAAATTCCAGTGATATCGGCGTAAGGGATATATTCCTCACCGGCAAGCCACCGGCCGATTTTTACTCCTTCCCCCGTCAATTCCACGTATTTGGGAATCTCCCGCAGGTCCCGCCCTACCAGGAGCATGCTGGTGACCAGCACCGTACCCAGCACCACCAGGGGGATATATGCATAAACGGCAAAATAGTTTTTGGGATCCGCCCAAAAATCCTGGGCCCAGGGGGGCCTTACTTTCTCCTGCTTCAGGTACCGGGTCTTTTCGCCCGCGCGGCTGGCCTGGTATACCGGGTACGCCACGCTCCCCAGGATGGCCACGATGATGAGGCCGCCCAGGATGTTCATCAGGAACACCCGGCTGGGGTTTCGTTTCCAGACCCTGTCGAGTTGGGGGGAAAACCTCATGGTTGTCGTCCTTTTCGGTGCTTCCGGGGCGGCAAAGGTCCCTTGGCCACAAGCAAGCTTTGGGCCTTGAAAATTATTTCGGCCCCAAGGGGATTTCAGTTAAATTTTCCCGGATTTGAAGGGATGATACCAACTTGCGCCCAAAAACTTAGACTATGTGCGGTCTTTCCCCTCTTTCCCAAGCTCCTGCTTGGGAACGCATCTTGGTTGCCAAGCTCCTGCTTGGTGAAAATCAGGTTGCCCTGGGGGTTGCCGGGTTTTGGGCAAGCAGGCCTTTGTTACAAAAAAGGTTCCCAAGCGGGGGCTTGGGAACCAGGAGATGGACGGGAGATTGGGAGCCGGTTTATTTGATTTTCCCAACGGCCTCTTTGCCTTGCTTCTCTCCTCCTTCAAACGCCCAAATCATGTAACAGCCGCCCCATCACCTGTTCGTCCTCCTCCAGAAATTCCACTCCGAAACCCGGCGGAAAGGTCTCCAACTGGCCCGCATTGATCCAGACGATCCGGCCCCGGCAGTGAATGAACGGTTCGTCCGCCCCAAAGGAGATTTCCAGGTCAATGGAGCTGTCCAGAGGCAATTGATGACTGGTGATGATGAACACCCCGCCCGCGCAAATGTCCCGGGTCAGGCTTTCAAAGGCCAGTTGCGGGTTCTTACAGCGAACCCGCAGTTGGCGGGGATAACGGCGATGGCGGCGTCGTTCGGGCATGGCCTGGAGAAGGTTCCTCTATCCTGTCCTGAGTATACTTTACAAAATCATGGTCCTCAAACTCCCTTTTCCAGGTGGGAGGGGGTTGGGGAGAGGGAGCGTAGGGCGGCCGTCTCGGCCGTCATGGGTGGCGGGCACGGAGGCCCGCCCCACCGCAAAATGATCAGCCCCACCCCGGCCCTCCCTCCCTTAAGGGGGAGAAAGCAGCGGCCTCAAAATTTATGATAATCCCGAGGCGGCAAACTGGGTGTGGTCAATTTGTCTTGTGGGGGGAATGATAGCACAAATTTCCCTCAAAATTTATTTATTTTTCCCAAATCCCTGCAACTGGTGACGCTGGCTTCCAGCCTGGGGTTTTTATCTCGCACCGGCAGGGATGCCGGTCCACTAAAATAGGCGAGTCAGGGGGCAGCGGGCTGCTGCCGTTGCCCTCCCCTCCTTTTCGTCTTTGCAAACCCTGATTTTTGCCGTATATTGCCTACGAAAACATAGGTTAAAGGTCTTTGGTAACCGCAAGCTTTGGCTTGCGCAGAACAGGCCCGAAATAGTCAAACCACGCAGGCTAAAGCCTGCGGCTAAGGTAATCAACAAGTAATCAACCATGGCCGAACCGGAATCCCAGAAAGAGAGCCAGTGCCAGCCCGGGGCAGCTCCCGGGGCAGCCCCGCCGCCGGGCCCGCCAGGGGAACCTTGCCCCCCCTGCCCTCCGGCGGAGGAGCGGGCCGCGTTCCCCACCCATTTCGCCCGCCTCTTCTTCGGGGCCATCACCCTGCTGGTCCTCTATTTCTCTTATCTGGTGGTCAAGCCCTATCTCCTGGACATCTTCATGGCCATGGTGCTCTTTTTCACGGCCAGACCCCTGCACCGGGCCCTCACCCGGCTTTTTTACGGCATGCGCACCCTGGCCTCTCTTATCACCTGTCTCATTCTGGCCCTGGTGATTTTGATACCCCTCTTCAGCCTGGTGAGCATCATCGCCAACCAGGCCCTGGAGTTCTCCGGGGTGGTGCGCCAGGGTATACAAAGCGGCCAGCTCTGGCAGTGGGTGGACGCCAAGGCCAACGCCCTCCACGCCTGGCTGATTCATTTGAACCTACCCCTGCCCCCGGAGCAGATCAAGCTGGACCAGATCGTCCAGACGGTCCTCACCAAGGCCAGTGAATTCATCTATACCAACGCCATCGGGCTGCTCAAAGGATTCACCTACTTTTTCCTGGACCTGGTCCTGGTGCTGTTCATCGCGTTTTTCATGTTTTTGCAGGGGGATGACTTCATTGAGGAGATCAAGAGACTCTCCCCCCTGGATGCCGCGCACAACGAAGAGATTCTCCATGAGACGGAAACCACCATCAAGGCCACTCTCTGGGGCACGGTGATCGTGGCCTTTGTCCAGGGCATCCTGGGAGGGGTGGGGTTCTGGATCTTCGGCCTGCCCCAGCCCGCGTTCTGGGGCACGGTGATGATCCCCGCGGCGGTGATCCCGGTGGTGGGCAGCGCCATTATCTGGGGGCCCGCGGCGATTTACCTCCTTGTTGCCGGGCAAGTGGGCCCCGGGGTGGGGCTGATCATCTGGGGAGGGGTCTTGGTGAGCGTCATCGACAATCTCCTCAAACCCCTGCTGATGAAGGGCAGCCGTTCCACACCCTCAATTTTCATTCTCTTCAGCATCCTGGGGGGGATCACCTATTTCGGGATGATCGGCTTCATCCTGGGGCCGCTGATCCTCTCCTTTCTCCTGTCGCTGCTGCGCATCTACCAGAAGACCATCCTGATGAAACCGGTCCTTGCGCCCGCCGCGCCCCTGCCGGAAAAAGAAGGACCCATCGCCCCGGCGGGGGATGGGTCCTGAATACAGTTTTCAGTTTTTGGTTTTTGGTGGTTCAGGCTATCCCCAGAACCTCCCGCTTCAGTTCCATTAGGTCCAACCCCTCCCGGGATGCGGGGGGGCGGCTCTCCAGTTGCTCGATCTCCTGCTGCACCAGCTCCTTTTCCAGGTGCCGGTCCTCATGGATGAACTGGCAATATTCCTCAAAAAGTTCGGTTTTGAGTTCCGGGGAAAAACCCTGACCTTTCTGGAAGCGTTCCTCCAGGCCCAGGATATTGTCCAGGATATAGAAATAGATGGAGCGGGCCTCTGCCAACTGCCCGCTTTGGGCCAGACGGTCGGCCCGGGCTTGGGCCCGGCGCAGCCTTTTCTCGGCGTCGGGTAAAGAGGTGGAATCACCGGAGACCTCCTCCACCACATGGTCAATGGACTCGAGGATATCCTCCAGGCCTTCTTCCTCTTCTTTCAGGATTTCCCGGACTTCCGGGGTCCGGTCCGCCAGGTCCAGGATGATCTCCAGCAGCTCCTTCTTGGAATACTTCTTCAGCCTATCCGTGAGCTCCGTCCGGTTCAGGAACTTGCCGGGCTCCTCCACCCAGCCCCATAACAAAGCCAGGACATGGGAGCAGATCTCGCCGCTTTCCACCTGGGGGCAGGAACAGACATAGGATATCTGGTCATTTTGCGTCCTGACCTCCACCTGGATGGCCTGGTCATCCCAAACCACTCCCCGGACCCGGTCAGGCAGACGGTAACCGTGCAGCACGTGATGTCCCTGAACCAAGGCCTTGGCCTTGGCGATGGCCTCCGGCGTGCCGATCTGGCTCAGGGTTTGGGCGTCCAATTCTTCAAATCGCATGTCATACCATCAAATAAAGGATTTCCTTTAAATTTACCATATTACGCCCCCAGGGGAAACTATTTATACTGGCTGCCCCACTTTTATGTCAATTTTTTTAAAGGGAAAAATATTGTTGGCTCTGGTCGAAGAGGAGATTGAGGCGGGTTTCCAGGTCCAGGCGACGGTCCTCCAGAAGGCGGCCCCGGTCTGTGGGCTGGACATAGAGGGGCTCGCCCACCATCACCACCAGGCGGCTAAAAGGCAGGGGCAATTCAAAACGGTCCCAGGTGTTGAAGGTGATCTTCCGGCTGCCGGCCACGGCCAGGGGGATGATGGGAGCCTGGGTCTCCCGGGCCAGGTACAGGGGGCCCTTCTGGGCCACCCGGGCCGGTCCCCGGGAGCCGTCGGCAATCAGGCCGCAATTGTAACCCCGGCGGAAATAATCCGCCATCTGCTGCAGGGCCTGCACCCCGCCTTTGCGCCGGGAGCCGAAGCAGACCGTGAAACCCAGGCCCCGGGCCACTTCGCCGATAAATTCCCCGTCCCGGCTGGGGCTGGCCATCACCACCGTGGGCGGCAGTTGCGGATAGTAGCGCCGGAAATAATAAAGGGGATAAAGGAGGTGGCAGTGCCAGACGGTGTAGATCAGCGGCCGGCCCGAAAGCGCCAGGTTTTTCACTTCCGTACCGATGCTCAAATCCGCAATGCAGGTGCGCAGGTAGGCCTGGGCCAGGGTCTTCGCCAGGGGCGGGGCCAGGCGGCGCCAGAGGGGATGATCCCAGCGGAGCTTCATTTGACTGATTTAACTGCGCCGGGATTCCAGACGCTCGAGAATCTTGGGAGTGTAAAGGTCATGCTCCAGCAATTGCGCGGAGACCGGCCGAGTCATACCCAGCTTCATCATCAGAAAATTGAGGCGGCGCATCTGCGCGAGCTTCTCCGCTTCGTCGGGGAGGTCGGCCACCAGGTCCTGGAGACGCACGATTTCTTTGCGCAGCTCCAGCTCCGGAGGCAGGCAGTCGGCATTTTTTAAGATCTTGTAAGCCATGCGCAACTCCGGGGGGATATGGCTCTCATCCTCGAGTTTGAGGGGCTTCCCTTTGCCCCGGAGATTGTCAAAAAGGCCATTTTCAATGGCCTCCAAGATGCGATTCTCCGCGATCCTTTGAAAAAATTCCACGGTGTTTCCTTGTTTGATCAATTTTTCTGGGGTCAGGAGACCTGTGAACGGTGAGTTGTAGAAGCGCACCCATGTGTGCGCCCACCCGGGGGGGAAGCATGGGTCCGCCCACCCAAGGGCGGACACATGGGTCCGCCCCTACTCCTCATTTCCGCCGTTTGCGGGCCCGGTCTATTTCCC
The DNA here is from genome assembly GCA_016208235.1 of Deltaproteobacteria bacterium. Taxonomy (GTDB): domain Bacteria; phylum Desulfobacterota; class Desulfobaccia; order Desulfobaccales; family 0-14-0-80-60-11; genus SURF-52. Next base: position 19,757 of record JACQYN010000003.1, on the reverse strand, counting down.
GCTGTTCTTCCCGGCGGCGGATGGCTTCCCGTTTATCGGCCTTTTTTTTGCCTTTGGCCAGGCCCAGTTCCACCTTAGCATGTTCATTTTTGAAGTACAGCCTTAAAGGAATCAGGGTGTAGCCCCGTTCCTGGAGTTTGACCAGGAGGCGCTTCATTTCCCAGTGATGCAGAAGCAGTTTCCGGGGCCGCTCGGGCTGGTGGCTATCCGCCGCGGCGTGGGAATAGGGGCTGATATGGGCGTTATAGAGAAAGATTTCCCCGTCCCGGAAGCGGGCGTAGGCGTCGTTGATGTTGGCTCTACCCTCGCGCAGGGCCTTTACTTCGGTGCCCTTCAAGACCATCCCGGCCTCATAGAAGGCGTCGATGGCGTAGTCGAAGTAGGCCTTGCGATTGCGGCAGATGACCTTGAGATTTTCTTCTTTTTCTTCTTTCATATTGCATGATTGGCGGCCATGGTACGGCCGAACCGAAAAATTTCCGGGAAGCGGCGATTAATCTCCTGGTCCACATAGTCATTGACCTCTTCCACCGTGACCAGACGCAAGGCGTGGCGGGCGATCTTCCGGGCCTCCTCAATGGTGATCATGCGGATGATGTGCTTGGCCATGGGTATGGCCACCGCGTTCATGGACAATTCCGCTACTCCCAACCCCAGAAGCACGGGGATATAGAGGGGGTCACCGGCCATCTCGCCGCACATGGCCACGGGAATGCGGGCCACCCGGGCGGCGTGGACCACCTCCCGGATCATCAGCATCACCGCGGGGTGCAGGGGTTGATACATGTCGGCCACCTGCTTGTTGACCCGGTCAATAGCCAAAGCATATTGTATCAGGTCGTTGGTGCCAATGCTAAAGAAGTCCGCGTGCTGGGCCAAAAGATGGGCCAGGGTCACCGCTGCGGGCACTTCTATCATGGCTCCCACCGGCATCCGGGGGTCAAAGGGCAGGCCTTCCCGCTCCAGGTCTTGCTTCACCCCCTCCAGTAGCTGGCGGGCGTCTTTTATTTCCCGGACGCTGGAGATGAGGGGAAACATAACCCGGACCCGGCCGTGGGCCGAAGCCCGAAGGATGGCTTTTAATTGGGTGCGGAAGATATTCACTTCTTTGAGGCAGAAGCGGATGGCCCGGAGCCCCAGGGCCGGGTTCATTTCCGGCGCGTATTCCAGGGCCGAGAGAAACTTATCGCCGCCGATATCCAGGGTGCGGATGGTCACTACCTTGGGCTGCATGGCCTCCACCACCCGCCGGTAATCCTGGAAAAGCTCCTCTTCGGTGGGCAGATGCCGCTGCCGGAGATAGAGGAACTCGGTGCGATAGAGCCCCACCCCGTCCGCGCCGTACTTGAGCCCCAGTTCCACCTCTTCCGGCAACTCGATATTGGCCAGGATTTGCGTGGGGTATTCATCCATGGTGGTGGCGGGGAGGCTGCTGGATTGGGCCACTTCCCCCTTGAAGACCTCGAATTCCTCCTTGCGGGCCCGATAGGAGTGACTCAGCTCCTCGTCCGGCTCCAGGATGATCCGGCCCGTCAACCCGTCCAGGATCAAGGCGTCGCCGGTGGCGATCTCCCGGGTGGCAAAGTCCACTCCCACTACTGCCGGAATTTCCAGGGATTGAGCAATAATGGCGGTATGGGAAGTTCTCCCGCCCCGCTCAGTAATGAACCCGAGGACCTGGGAGCTGGTCATCTGGGTGGCTTCCGCGGGGGAAAGGTCCCGGGCCACGATGACCACCGGCTCCTGGGAGGAGAGGCTCAGAGCCTCTTTGCCGGCGAGAATGCTCTGCAGGCGGCGGTAGACTTCTTCCACGTCTTGAATGCGGCCCTTGATGTAAGGGTCGCCGATCCCCTTAAACAGCTCCCGCACCTTCTGCCAGGCCTGGAACAGGGCCCATTCGGCATTGTAGCGCTCCTCCCGGATGAGCCGCTGGGTTTCCTGAAAGATCATCCGCTCTTTGAGCACCAGGATTTGCAGGTCCAGAAGGTGGGCGTGTTCCTGATATTCCGGAGACAGGGATTCCTTCAAGACGATGAGGTCCGCTTCCGCCTGCTCCACGGCCTTCAGGAAGCGGCCCATCTCGTCGTTGATCTCTTCCGGGGAGTAGAGAAGACAGTAGTAAGGCTGGGCCTCCACCTTTTCCGCCAGCACCTTGGCGCGGCCCAGCACAATGCCGGGGGAGGCGGGAATACCCTCGAGGACCAGGTTCTTACGAGTCATTTTTCTCCGAACTTGCTGGCAAAGAGGGAAAACAGGGCCACCGCGGCCTCCTGGGCCTGGGGGCCGGTGGCCCGCAACACCAGGCGGGTCCCCTGGGGGCAATCCAGGGCCAGGAGGGCCAGCAAGTCCCGGGCGTTGGCCCGGGTGCCGTCCTTTTCCAGGATGACGTCCCCGTCGAACTTCTGGGCCAGCAGCGCCACCTGGGCCGCAGGGCGGGCATGGAGTCCCAGACGGTTTTCCACCCAAATTTCCTTTTCCACTACTGGGATCTTCGATTTCTTGTGTGACACGGCTAACTTAGACATATGCGAATTTCAAGTGGAAACCTCTGTTAGAATGCATAAATTGTCATTCTGAGGGAGCGGAGCGACCGAAGAATCTCAAAATACGAGATTCTTCACTCCGCTTCGCTCCGTTCAGAATGACAGCTTAAAGACTTTCGCAAAAGTCTCAAGTGGGAATAGGGCTATCAGCTTTCATCTAAAATCATTTTTAAGCTGACAACTGATAGCTGACCGCTGCTAGCTAATCCTCTATCTCTCTCTCCACAAGTCTATTCTATTTAACGCGACCCCGGGCCTTCAAAACCAGATAAGCCTGGTACACCGGGCGCCGGGGCATTTTCAGTTCTCCGGCCACCAGGTCGGTGAGCTGCCGTCCCTGGAGGCCGCTTTCCCGGGCCCTTTTCATCAGGTGCCCGGTGAGGTCCACTTCCGGGGCCGGCTCTCCTTCAGGGCACGAGAGGACCAGGGCGCATTCCCCTTTGATTTCTTGGCCCGCGAGTTCGGCCGCCACTTCCTTAACCGGCCCCCGCCAGGCCTCCTCAAATTTTTTTGTAAGCTCCCGGACCACCAGCACCTGGCGGTTGCCCATCACCGCCGCGATTTCCTCCAGGGTAGTAAGGAGGCGTCGAGGAGACTCATATATTATAACCGCCCGGGGCTCATTCGCCAACCGGCCCAGCAATTCCCGGCGCTTGCCCTCCCGGTGGGGGAGGAAGCCCACAAAGGTGACGTCGCCCTTAAACCCGGACATGGACAGGGCTGCGACCCCGGCGGCGGGGCCGGGCACGGCTTCCACTTTGACGCCCGCGTCCCAAGCCAAAGCCACCAGGTCGGCTCCGGGGTCGGAGAATCCCGGGGTGCCCGCGTCGCTTACCAGGGCGATATTCTGGCCGTTTTGCAAGCGCTGGATCAGCTCCGGGCCCCGGGTCTTCTGGTTATGGGCGTGGTAGCTGATGAGGGACGTGGAAATACCATAGTGAGTGAGGAGCTTGCGGGTGTGGCGGGTGTCCTCCGCGGCAATCAGGTCCACTTCCTTGAGGACCCGGAGGGCCCGGAGGGTAATGTCTTCCAGATTGCCGATGGGAGTGGCGACGATGTAAAGCATATGGCAAATAGTGGCGGACAGCGCCGCCCTACAGATTAACTAAAAAGCATTCTGAATGATTTCAACGCTAGACCTATTATCAGAAAAGGTAATCCCCACCACGTCAAACCGCACTTCCACCTCCCCCACGCGTTTGCGCTGCAAATAATAATCCGCCAGTTTTTGTATTCGGGCCTGTTTGGCCGGGGTCACCGCGTCCTGGGGCTCCCCGAACCGGAGGCTGCGCCTGGTTTTCACTTCAATGAAGACCAGCGCGCGGCCGTGCCGGGCGATGAGGTCAATCTCCCCCAGGGGAGTGACGTAATTGCGCTCCAGGATCTTATAGCCCTGTTTCTTCAGGGCCGCGGCGGCCAGGGCTTCGCCCGCGTCGCCTAACTGTCGCCTATCATCTGAGGGCGGACACATGGGTCCGCCCCTACTGGGTGCACCCCTACAGGGGGATGATTGCGGCCTGGCTTTAAAAGTATCAAGCCAGCCGTCAAAATCGTCTTTCCCTCTGGCTTGAAGATTTTCCCGGTCCAGATCCCAACGCAGGGGATTGGTGGCTATATACTCGCGAATGCGGCTCAGAGATTCTTCATTACGTATAACATGATCATAGAAACTGCGTTGCCACAATTTTTCTTTAAACGGCGGCCAACCGTATTCCTTAACTCCATGAATATACTCGTTAGTGCTCATGGTCTTGAACCACTGCACTATCTTTTGTAGGGGCGCACCCATGTGTGCGCCCCCGGCCGCTCGCAAAAACACAATCCCGTGAAAATGATTGGGCATAACCACATAAAAAGAGTCTATTTTGATTGAAGGGAATTTATTCTCCAGTTTCTGCCACCACCTTTCCACCATTTTCCCGGCATCATTTGACTGAAGAATCCCTTCAGCCACCCTCCCTAATAAACATTCACGTTTCTGGATGCAAACCGTAACAAAATAAGCACCTTCACTGGAATAGTCGTATTCTTCTAAACGAGGGGACTTACGTCTCCATGGCCAAACAGGCATTTTAATCAGTCCTTAAAAATAAATACGATCATGGAAGTAGGGGGGCACCCATGTGTGCCCCCTCCAGGGCGCATCCGCGTGTGCGACCCTCCGGGGCGGACACATGGGTCCGCCCCTACAAGGGAAAACACCTGTTTAATCGCATCCTGGTATTAGAAATGCTGCAAACTGAGATCATTATCTCTCCTCTAGCCATTCCTTAACCCCGCTGAAGGTGCGGCGGTGTATGGGACAGGGCCCCCAACAGCGCAGGGCTTCCAGGTGCTCAGGCGTAGCGTAGCCTTTGTGGCGCGGGAAATTGTATTGGGGATATTGACGGTGGAAGGAAGTCATCAGCCGGTCCCGGTACACCTTGGCCAGGACCGCGGCCGCGGAGATGGAGGGGCAGAGGTCGTCCCCCTTGACCACCGGCTGTTGGGGAAAGGCCAGGGGCAGGGGGTGAGGGCCGTCCACCAGCACCATTTCGGGGAGCAGGGAGAGGGCCTGGACCGCCTGGGCCATGGCTTTCAGGGACGCGGCCAGGATGCCCAGACGCTCGATGTGGCGGGGACCCAGTTCGCGAACGGCAAAAGCCAGGGCCCGGCTCCGGATTTCGGCGTCCAGAGCGGTCCTGGCTTCAGGGGTAAGGAGCTTGGAGTCCCGGAGCCCAGGAAACCGGGCCTCCGGCGGCAGGATTACGGCCGCGGCCACTACTGGCCCGGCCAGGGGCCCCCGGCCCACTTCATCCACCCCGGCGATTAGGGGAATCCCCTGTAAACGCCAATAAGCCTCCGGGTCAGCAAAGACCTGCTTGCCGGCCCGGGGCCTTTTCATGCCTGGGGGGTCCGCTTTTCTTTGATCCGGGCCGCTTTGCCCACCCGCTGGCGCAGGTAGTAAAGACGGCTGCGATTGACATCCCCCCGGGTGAGAACCACCACCTGCTCGATATTCGGGGAGTGTAGGGGAAAGATACGCTCCACGCCCACGCCGTAAGAGACTTTGCGTACGGTGAAGGTGGAGCCGGTGAGCGCGCCTCGTTTGCGGATAACCACTCCTTTAAAGACCTGAATCCGTTCTTTGTCCCCTTCCACAATGCGCACGTGCACTTCCACGGTGTCTCCCGGGCGGAAGGCGGGAAGATCCGCCCGCATCTGTTCCCGGGATAATTGGTCTACGCGTTCCATAAAAATACCACCTAATCTTTCTTATCGGAATCGGTTGAAGTTGCCAAAAACTCTCGGTCCGCGTCTTCCAGGACCGCTTTTTCCAACAAATCGGGCCGCGCCTTAGCGGTGCGCCGCAGGGCCTCCTGACGCCGCCACCTGGCGACACGCTGGTGATCGCCGCTGAGCAGGATTTCCGGCGCTTCGTGGCCTTCGAAGTCCCGGGGCCGGGTATAGTGGGGATATTCCAGCAACCCGGTTTGAAAGGACTCTTCTTCCACGGCCCCTTCGCCCCCCAGGACTCCGGGAAGCAGCCGGGTCACTGCGTCCACCACCACCAGGGCGGGAATCTCCCCCCCGGTTAAGATATAATCGCCGATGGACAGCTCTTCATCAATATAAAAGTGGATGCGCTCATCCACTCCTTCATAATGGCCGCAAATTAACAGTAAGTGTTTTTGTCCAGCCAGTTCCCGGGCCTTGTCCTGGGAAAACAAAAAACCCTGGGGGCTGAGCAAAATAACCCGCACTTCCGGGTCCTGCTCCCTGACGGCGCGAATGGCCTGCACCAGGGGCTCGATCTTCAGGACCATGCCCGGGCCGCCCCCAAAGGGGCGGTCATCCACCACCCGGTGGCGGTCGAAGGTGAAGTCCCGGAGGTTCAGGACCCGGAACTCCACGGCCCCCTGGGATTGGGCCCGTTGAAGCATGCTCTGGCTGAGAGGGGAGTTGAAAAATTCCGGGAACAGGGTCAGCAGCTCAATGAGCATAAGCCTCCAACAGCTCCGGAGGCGGCGCCACCTTGATCCACCCCTCTTCCAGATTGATTTCGGTAATCACCTCCTCCACCGCGGGGAGGAGCAACTCCTTCTCCCCCTGGCGCACCACGTAAACGTCATGGCCCGGGGTGGGAATAATCTCCCAAAGATGTCCCAACAAGGTCCCGTCAGCCGCCTGGAGGACCGGCAATCCCAGAACCTGAAACCAGTAATATTCTCCCGGAGGCAACGGCGGGAAGCGGCCGGACTCTCCTTTAACCTCCTGACCAATGAGGGCTTCCGCCTGGTCCCGGGTTTGGATGCCCTCCAGGCGGAGCAAAATCTGTCCTTTCAGGCGGTCGGCGTCCAGCACCCGGTGGCGAAGGCCCCCGATTTCCACTTCCCCCAATGCGGCAATCACTGCCGGGTCGGTGGTCGCGGTGGCGGCATCCGCCCTTAATTTCAGCGCGCCCCGGAGCCCATGGACTCCGGATATTCGCCCCAATCCCACTAATGAGGGTGCGGCCCCTTGTCCTTTACTCAAGAATTTCCAGGACCGACCGCTTGCGAATCTTGGTGGAGGCCGCACTCAGAATGGTGCGGATTGCCCGGGCCGTACGCCCCTGCTTGCCGATCACCTTCCCCAGATCTTCCTTGGCCACTTTGAGCTCGATGACGGAGGTCTGCTCCCCTTCAATTTCGTTGACCTGCACCTGGTCAGGTTGGTCCACAAGAGCCTGTGCGATGAACTTTACCAAGTCTTTCATTGTCGCCACCTCGTCGAGGATGGGGTGGGCTCCACCTCTTCACGGTCTCCCGGGTGGGCTCGATCTAGTCTGCCGATGCGGCTGCGGCGGGCGCTCCCCGCTTTTTTAAGAGACTGGCCACGGTGTCCGTAGGCGTGGCTCCCCGGCTCATCCACAAGGCCAGGAGCTCCTCTTTCACCGTGACCGCAGCCGGATCTTGATTGGGATCATACGAGCCCACAATCTCCAGAAATTTGCCATCCCGGGGAGACTCATTATTAGTCACCACTAGGCGATAGTAAGGGCGCTTTTTGGCGCCGAAACGGGCCAGCCGGATACGTAAGGCCATGAGGCTGTTTTACCCTCCTTTAGGTTTGGTCTTTGGGGAGGATGCCCGGGGTGAACGCCTGTGCTGCCGGCCCCTGCCCCCTCCCCACAATCTTTAAAAAAACTTCCCCGGGAAAAAGGGGACTTTCCCCTTTTTGCCTCCCTGGGTCATCTGCTTGATCATTTTCTGGGTTGTACTAAAATTTTTCAGCAGCCGGTTGACGTCCTGGACGGTGGTGCCGCTGCCCAGGGCGATGCGGCGGCGCCGGCTGCCGTCGATGAGCTGGTGGTCGGCCCTTTCCTTAGGGGTCATGGAATTGATGATGGCCTCCACCCGTTTCAGTTCCCGGTCGTCGGGCTTCAGGTCCTTGAGGGCCTTGTTCCTGCCGATGCCCGGGATCATATTCAGCAATTGTTCCATTGTACCCATCTTTTTAATTTGCCGCAATTGGTCCCGGAAATCTTCCAGGGTAAAGCCTTCTTTCCGCAGCTTTTTTTCCAGGGCCTGGGCCTGGTCGGCGTCGAAGGTCTCCTGGGCCTTCTCGATGAGGGTGAGGATGTCCCCCATGCCCAGGATGCGGGAGCTGAGGCGATCCGGGTGGAAGACCTCCAGCGCGTCCAGTTTTTCCCCCACCCCCAGGAACTTGATGGGTTTGCCGATCACCGCGCGCATGGACAGGGCCGCGCCGCCCCGGGCGTCGCCCTCCATCTTGGTGAGGATGACCCCGGTGAGCTTCAGGAGGTCATGAAATTTTTGGGCCACCTGCACCGCGTCCTGGCCGGTCATGGCGTCGGCCACCAGGAGAATCTCTTTGGGCTCCGTCTTTTCCCTGATGGCCTTGAGTTCATCCATCAGGGGCGCGTCAATATGGAGGCGGCCCGCGGTGTCCAGGATGACGATATCGTAGCCCGCGGTATAGGCCGCTTCCATGGCCGCGTCGGCGATGGCCACGGGGTTCTGGTCCGGCTGGGAGGGATAGACGTCCACGCCGATATCCGCGCCCAGGCGTTTCAATTGCTCAATGGCCGCGGGCCGCTGTACGTCCGCGGGCACGAGATAAGGCTGGCGGCCCTGGCTTTTGAGGCGCCGGGCCAGTTTGCCCGCGGTGGTGGTCTTACCGGAGCCCTGGAGGCCCACCAACATCAGGGCGATGGGGGGCTTGCCGCCCAGGTCCAGGCGGGGGGATTCGCCCCCCAGAAGCTGGGTCAGCTCCTCGTGGACGATTTTCACCACCTGCTGGGCCGGAGTGAGCGAGCGCATCACTTCCTCGCCCACGGCCCTTTCCTTGATGCGCTCGATGAAGCTCTTGGTCACCTTATAGTGGACGTCGGCTTCCAGGAGCGCGAGACGCACCTCCCGCAGGGCCTCTTCCACCTGGGCCTCGGTGAGTTTGCCATGGCCTTTCAGTTTTTTAAAGACCACGGCCAGTTTGTCGGTGAGTCTATCGAACATATTAGCTTATCAGCTTTCAGCGGTCAGCTTTCTTCTCGTTCCCAAGCTCCTGCTTGGGAACGATATTTTCAGTCCAAGCTCTGCTTGGACACCTTATTAATATTTTAAATTCGATTATGCCCTTAACTACAAAATTCGCCGGAACTCCATTAGATCAATGGCGACCCCACTTGATTCCCTCCCCCTTGAGGGGGGAGGGTTAGGGAGGGGGTGGCGTCTTTGAACCCTGGTTTCCCAAAGTCGCCACCCTCCCCCTAACCCCCTCCCCTCAAGGGAGGGGGAACCCTTGCTGCCTATTTCTCAAGTATCGGTGGGTTATTGGATTCCCTTGCTCCTTGGGTGTGCTTGAAATTGGAGCTAAAGCAATAACCGATTTTTAAATTATGAATGTTTCTCAAGCTCCATTTGGGTCTTCTCAAGCTTATTCTTTAACTTATTTATTTTATCAATCAAATCCTCAACTTCTGCTTGCAATTTGAGTTTTTCTATCTTGTGCAATTCAATTATATTATTCTTTATTAATCTTAAAAGAACCATGTTGAGAAAAAATATTATAAGATCGTTGTATATCTAAATCCATTGTTAGGTCCTTTTTCTCTATTTCTAATAGCTTATCTCTTATTAGCATTTCTAATAAATTAATATTTTTCTGCAATGAAATAACTTGTTTTTCCCAATATTTCTTAGGCAAAAATAACTTTTCTAAATCAACAAAATTAGTTATAAAGGAAAATAATAAAAATAATAAAACGCACGAAAAGATAATTTTTCTATAAAAATATTTAGTTGGCATGATTTTATTAGTCGGGGGGTGCGCTCTGCCCACCATTTTTCAGCGGGCGGTGCCCGCCCTTCATTATCCTTTAATGACCCCCAACGGCTTCAACTTCGCCACCTTCTTGCTGATGCCCGCGCCGTGGGCCACTTCCACTACCTCTTCCACGTCTTTGTAGGCCTCGGAGATCTCCTCATCAATGGTGCCCCGGCCCGCGCCCCGAACCACGATGCCTTGAGCCGCCAACTCCCGGACGATGTTCCGGCCCTTGGCCACCTTCATGGCCGCATGCCGGGACATCTCCCGGCCCGCGCCGTGGCAGGTGCTGCCGAAGGTCTCGGTGAGAGCCTGCTCCGTGCCCACCAACACAAAGGAATAGCGCCCCATATCCCCGGGGATAAGCACCGGCTGGCCGGTCTTTTGGTAGGCCGCGGGCGTCTCCGGATGGCCCGGAGGGAAGGCCCGGGTTGCGCCCTTGCGGTGCACGCAGAGTTTTTTGGTCTTGCCGTTCACCCGGTGCTCTTCGATCTTGGCGATGTTGTGGGCCACGTCGTAAACCAGCTCCAGGCCCAGGTCCTTGGGGCCCATCTGCAGGACCTGCTGGCAGCTCTCCCGGACCCAATGGGTGATCATCTGCCGGTTGGCGAACGCGAAATTGGCCGCCGCGGCCATGGCTGCCAGGTATTGCTTGCCCTCCGGCGAACTTAAAGGCGCGCAACAAAGCTGGCGGTCCGGCAGTTCAATACCGTATTTCTGGGCAGCTTTGAGCATCACCTTGATATAATCGTCGCACACCTGGTGCCCCAAACCCCGGGAGCCGGTATGGACAATGACGGTGATCTGGTCCCGAAACAGCCCCAGCTTGTAGGCCAGATCATCATCATAGAGGTCCAGGACATAACCCACTTCCACGAAGTGGTTGCCGGAGCCCAGGGTGCCTAACTGATCCTTGCCCCGGTCCTTGGCAAAATCGGACACCAACTCCGGGTCGGCCCCGGAAATCTGGCCCTGGGCCTCAATATGCGCCAGATCATCCTTATCCCCATAGCCGTTTTTTACCGCCCAGGCGGCTCCATAGCGCATTACCTCATGCAAGGTGGGAACCGAGAGCTTTAAATCCTTGCGCCGGGAGCCCAGGCCCGAGGGGATGTTTCTGAACAGGGTGTTGACCAGCTCCTCGATGCTGGGCTCCACCTCCGGCCGCTGTAAATTGGTCCGGAGCAGGCGCACACCGCAGTTGATGTCGTAGCCCACGCCGCCGGGGGAAACCACCCCTTCTTCTAAATTAAAGGCCGCCACCCCGCCGATGGGAAACCCGTAACCCCAATGGATGTCGGGCATGGCCAGGGAAGCGCCTTCAATGCCCGGCAAGGTGGCCACGTTGGCCACCTGCTGCAGGCTCTGATCCTCCTGGATCTTGGAGATCATCTTCTGGGAGGCGAAGATCAAACCCCGGGTGCGCATCTTCCCCTCCCGGGGGATCTCCCAGCGATACTCATCCACCTGCCGCAGCTTGACTTGTGGGGCCATGTTAAAGATAGTGGTCAGTGGTCAGTGATCAGCACAACGGCGGCCACGGGCCGCCCTATATCTGAGCTGGCCACTGATAAACCCTCTCACAAATCCAGAATCACGGTAGCCTGCCAGCCACCATTTAAGTTAACAATTTCCAAATGGTGATACGTGGCGGCCTTGACCGCGGTCCGGGCCACGTGCCGCTCAGGATCATAAGTTTCCCCCCGGGCCTGGGCTGACAGGCGCTGGGGGGTCAATGCCAATATCTGATATTCCCGTCCCAAAAAGGCGTCCACGTCATAAAGATAAAGCAGGTGATTCAGCCACGCAACCAGGAGGGCTTCCAGATCGGGGGCTTCCACCATAATTTTCTCGGTTTTTTGCAGCCGCAAGCGCCGGCGGTCCGTGAGGACGGCTGCTAACGCGGCTCCGGCGTTTTCAAAGAGTTCTTCCCTGGTGGCCCCCCAGATACGCAGGCCCAGGTCCGCGGTGTGGGGCAGTTGCCGGTATTTAGCCTTCCTCGATCCACCGGGAGCAGTCGTCATGGCCCCGCCTGCAAAAGAAATACAAACCCCTCCCTCAGAAAATAACTATGGTTCAGGTGTGCGTCAATGCCAGGATGCCGGGCGGCGTACCCAATTCTGAGAATCCTGGGCCGCGTCCACTCCTGCTTGGAAGGCGTTTAGGTTGGCCTCCAGAAATTTGGGGTTGGTCCGGGTGCGGAGGATGTGGAGCAGGTCCTCCTGACTAAAGGGGAGGCAAGCGGTGGCGGCCAGGGCCCCCAGGAGGACCATGTTCACCGCCAGGGCGCTGCCGGCCTGCCGCGCCCTGTCGCCGGCATCAAAGGCCAAGAGCCCGCCCACGTGCTCCCCCATGAGTTGCAGCAGGTGCGACACGGGGGGATACTGGGCCTGGCCGGTGGCCACCGGATAGGGCGGAATGGCCGCGGTGTTGGCGATCACCAGGCTGCGGGCGTGGCAGCGGTCCAGGGCCCGAAAGGTCTCCAGGGCTTCAAACCCCAGGAGCACGTCCGCTTCCCCCGGGGAAATGATGGGGCTTTTCACCTCCCCCAGGACCACGGTGGAGACCACGATGCCGCCGCGCTGGGCCATGCCGTGAGTTTCGCTCACCAGGGGCGAAAACCCGGCCTCCAGGGCCGCCTCCCCCAACACCCGGCTGGCCAGGAGGGTGCCTTGGCCGCCCACGCCGGTGAGGAAGATGCGGAGCTTGATCTTGGGGTTTTCGGTTTTTGGTTTTCGGTTTTCGGTAAATGATAAGGTCATGTTAATGGCCAACAGTTATTTAATTTGCAGGGTTTAAATTATTTTTGCCCAGATGCGGGGAGCAAGCTCTTTTCCCCCCCACATTATTTCCCCCTCGCCTTAACCGGCCGAATCGCCTCGCACCATTGGACGCAGAAGGCGCAGCCGGAGCAGAGGTCGGTGTCGATGAGCATGCGGCCCCCTTCCAGCTTGTCGCTCAGTTGCATGGCCGGGCAGCCGAAGTAGTCCAGGCAGTGTCGGCAGTCCTGGCATTTATCGGTGACGCGGAACCGGGCTCTGCTTTTGCGTCCTTGGAGCCGATGCACGTGGAGAGGACAGGGGGCCTCGGCAATGAGCACCCGTACCCCGGTGGCGTTTACCGCCTCTTTGGTGGCCGCCAAGGCCTCCTGGTATTTAAAGGGGTTGACCACCCAGAGTTTTTCCACGCCCAGAGCCTGGACCACCCGCTTGAGGGGAACGTGTTCGCAGGGGTACCCGGGAGGGGTGAGGGTAACCCCGGGGTGCGGCTGGTGGCCGGTCATGGCCGTGGTGCCGTTGTCCAGAATGACCAGGAGGAAGTCATGGCCCTGGTGCACCGCGTTGACCAAACCGGGAAGCCCGGAATGGAAAAAAGTGGAATCGCCGATAAAGGCCACTACCTTCTGATCCGTGGCTTTGGAGATGCCCGCGGCGGTGTTGATGGAAGAGCCCATGCAGATGAGAAAATCGGCCATGCTTAGTGGCGGCAGCAGCCCCAGGGTATAGCAGCCGATGTCTGTGGGGAAGACCCCTTCTACGCCTAAGTCCTTGAGGGCTATTTTCACGGAATAATACATGGCCCGGTGGGGGCATCCCGGGCAGAGGTTGGGGGGCCGGTCCGGGAGGGGTTGCCCCAGGATCTGGGCCGGTTCCAGAGGCTCCGCGGCCTTGTCGGTCAAGGCGAAATAGCGGGCCGTGACCCGGCGCACCAGGGCCGGGTGATATTCGTAAAGACGGGAGAACAAGGCCTGGCCTTTCCCCTGGACGGGCAGGGTCAGGCCCTGGGCCTGGGCGATGGCCCGCAGGCCCTCCTCCAGGTAAGGCTCCAGTTCCTCCACCACCAGCACCCTTTCTAGGGGCGCGAGAAATTTGAGGATGAGGTTCACCGGCAGGGGATGGGTGAAACCCAGTTTGAGGACCTGGACCCGGTCTTGCAGCCCCAGTTCGGCCACCGCGTCTTCCACGTAATTGCTGCTCACGCCGCTGGTGGCGATGCCCCAGGTACCTTTACCGCAAATCTTATTAAACGCAGAGGTCTCGCTCAGGGCCGCGGCCCGGGCCTGGGCCTCCAGCAGCCGGGCATGGGCCTGGCGGGCCACCGCCGGAACCATCACCTTCTGGAAAGGCTCCTTGGAGAAGAAGCCGGGGCCAGGATGGGGGGCCAGTTCTCCCAGGGTGACCGCGCCCCGGGTATGGTTGACGCGGGTGGTGGTGCGAAGCAGCACGGGCAGTTGCAGCTCCTCAGAGAGGGCGAACGCGGCCCGGGCCATCTCCTTGGCCTCCTGGGGGGAGGCCGGCTCCAGCATGGGCAACCCCGCCATTTTGGCGTAAAAGCGGTTGTCCTGCTCATTCTGGCTGGAGAATAGGGAAGGGTCGTCGGCGCTGACGATGACCATCCCGGCCTTGACGCCCACGTAGGCCAGGGTCATGAGGGTGTCCGCAGCCACGTTGAGGCCCACGTGCTTCATGGAGCAGAGCGACCGCCAACCGGAGGCCGCGGCCCCCGCGGCCACTTCCAGGGCCACCTTTTCATTGACGGAGTATTCGAAATAGAGGTCCGACTGCCGGGAGATTTCGTAACAGCGGTCGCCGATTTCCGAAGCCGGGGTCCCGGGGTAGGTGGTGACCAGGGCGACGCCGGCCTCCAACGCGCCCCGGACGATGGCTTCGTTTCCCAAGAATAACCGACGCTCTCCTGGCTGGCCTGTAAGTAATTCGGACATTTTCGGTCTTAGGTCTTCGGTTAAAAATTGAGTTTCTTTAAGCTGGTTGAACTGCAAAAAAATATAAGCAGTCTATAGTGTAAAACCTTTTATAATTAACATATTTCCAGATTTTGCCAATAAAAAACGCCCGGCGGGACGCAGAAAATTGAGCGAACCATCTGGCCCAAAGGTCACAACGAACCAGGAAAATTTAATGATGGCGGGCACGGAGGCCCGCCCCACCATAAAATGGTGGATTTTCTTGGTGGAGCGGCCGTCTCTGGCCGCCTCAAATACTGAGGGGCCTCAAAAAGGCATTGAAATGTCGGGGGAACCTTGTGCTCGCCTGCTAATTTGGGCGAATACAGATTCGCTCCTACTTCCGGGCCAGAGCCCAGATGACCTCGTAGGTGACCGGGATGCTGCCGTTTTGCCGGAACCGGGCCTCATAGGACTGGATCAGGGCTGCGAAGAGGCGGGGAGAAAAGGCCCGGGGCCGGGGGTTCGTAGCCCCTGTGGCTTTAAGGGCCTGGAGAAAATCCGGCACCGAGGGGAAATGGGCCTCGAGTATTTGCTGCGCCAACTGCACCTGGGAAAACCCCGCCAGGTCTAAGAGTTTTTCCCAATCCTGGAGAGTCAAGAACCCCCGGGCCGGTATCTCGGCCACTTCTTGCAGGCGCAGCGCGGCCGCCGCCTGCCGCCAGGAAGCATCCAGCTCCCTGAAGGTCTGGGGGCCCAGGGTGGAAAAAGCCAGACAACCTCCCGGCCCCAGGGCCTGGAAATGGGCCCTTAAAGTTTCCCGGGGATGGGTGAACCACTGAAAGGTGGCGTTGGAAATGATGAGGTCGAAGCAGCCCCGGCTGAAAGATTCGCCGTCCGCCACCAGCCAGGAGACTTTGGGATCCGGCCCCAGACGACGGCGGGCCTGCTCGATCAGGGCCGCGTCCAGGTCCAGGGCCACCACCTCCGCTTGGGGATTGTGCCGCCGCAGCAAATCGGTGAGGTACCCGGTACCGCAGCCGATCTCCAGAAGGCGCCGGGCCCGGGGCAATTCTTCCTGCACCCGCTCCATCAACCCCCGGGCCATGAGACGCTGCACCTCCGCATGCCGGTCATAAGACCCGGCCCGCCGTGCGAAATTCCGCCGTATGCTTTGCTTAATATCCATGTTTGGTATTGTGATTTGGGGGAGGGGGCTAAGGCCGTGGACCCTTACCCCTCCTCACCCCCATAGGCGCTAACATAAGGCTCTATTGTCATTCTGAGCGCAGCGAAGAATCTCTAATTTCATTGGAAAATAGAGATTCTTCACTCCGCTTCACTCCGCTTCGCTCCGTTCAGAATGACAAAAATTTTTTAAATTAGGGGCTTGTTGCCCTCCGCCCACAATCTCCTCCAAAATCCCATTAAACCTCCCGTCCTGGGTCCAGAAAGGGAGGTGGCCCGCGGCTGGCACGAGGTGCAATTTAGAGCCGGATAGGTGTTCATGGAGAAACCGGGCCTGCCCCGGCGGCACGATGCGGTCCTCGTCCCCCTGAATGATGGTGCATGGTGTTGCCAGGTTTGGGAGCAAGGGCCGCAGGTCCTGGCTCAATAAATAATCCAGGCCGGCAGCCAGATTGGCGCTGTTGCCGGTGGAGAATAAAGAAGTAACCTCTTCCTGAAAAGTCCCCTCACTCGGACTTAAACAACTCCCGGCAAAATCTTGCACCACCTTCCGGGGGTTGCTCTGCAAGGCCCGGCGCATGGCCCGGACCGCGACCGGGGGCTGTCCCCAGGGGTAATCAGACCGCCGGCAAAAGACCGGGGCTACTCCCACCAGGATCAGGCCGCCCACGGTGGCGGGTTGCCGGGCCAACACCTCGAGAAGCATCATCCCCCCCAGGGACCAGCCCACCAGGAGGCAATCCACCAAGGAAAAATTCTGCAGATAAGCCTTTAACCAGGCCGGGTCCCAGGCCGGGATGGTGGGGGTTTCCACCTTGATCTGCCCTCGGAAGGCCAGAACCTGCTTTTCCCAGAACGAGCCGTCCGCGCCCCAACCGTGCAGCAGGATCAGAGTCTTCATCGGGCCAGCCCCAGGTCCCGGCCCGTCTCCACGATGGTCTCCAATGCCCGGGACAGGTCTTCTTCCCGGTGGGCCGCGGACAGGGAAAAGCGGACCCGGGCCTTCCCCGGAGGCACCGTGGGGGGCCGCAGAGCCACGGCCATCAAGCCCCGCTGCCTGAGAGCCGCGGCGAATTTGAGGGTGGGCTCGTTTTTCCCCACCAGCACGGGGATAATTTGGGTCTCGCTCCCCAGGGTGTCGAAGCCCGCGGCCTGCAAGCCCCGGCGGAACTTAGCCGCGTTCTCCAATAAATTGAGGCGCCGCTCCGGTTCTTCCTGGACAATCTGCAGAGCTGCCTGGATGGCGCCCAAAACCGGCGGCGGCAGGGCTGTGGAATAGATGAAGGAGCGGGCCCGGTTGTGCAAATAGTCAATGAGCCGCCGCGCCCCGGCCACATACCCCCCCAGGGAACCCAGGGCCTTGGAGAAGGTGCCCATGTGGATGTCCACTGCTCCGGTCAGGCCCAGGGCCTGGGCCAGACCCGCACCCCCGGGCCCCAAGACGCCGGTGGCATGGGCCTCGTCGATCATCAGCCAGGCGCCGTGACGTTCCTTCAGTTCCACCAGTTCCTTTAAAGGAGCCAGGTCTCCGTCCACGGAAAAGACGGAATCGGTGATGAGCAGGCGTCTTTTACCTGCCGGAGCTTGTTTAAAGATCTTCTCCAGCCGGTTCAGGTCCCGGTGGGGAAAGCGCTGCAGGGCCGCGCCGGAAAGCTTGATGCCGTCCATGATGCTGGCATGGTTGAGCCGGTCGCTGAAGATGATATCCCCCGGCCCCATGAGCGCGGCGATCACGCCGACGTTGGCCATATAACCGGTGCTGAAGATGACCGCGGCCTCCGTGCCTTTGAACGCGGCCAGGTCCGCTTCCACGGCCTCATGCAGACCCAGGTGGCCCACCACCAGCCGGGAGGCTCCGGACCCCACCCCCCAGCGGGCCGCGGCGGCCTGGGCCGCGGCAATGAGCCGGGGGTCCTGGGCCAGGCCCAGGTAATCGTTGGAAGACAGGTTCAGCAGCACCTGCCCCGCCACCCGCACCTTACCGCCGGGCAACACCTCCTCCACCACCTGGAGGCGGCGCCGCAGGGCTTGGGCCTCTAAAGCCGCTAATTCTTGGGCAAGTTCCGGGAACATGGGTTCAGCAAAAATTGGAATTAGGATTTGGAGAGGACCAGAGGCGGGCGGGGACGCCCGCCCTACGGGTCCCTGCCCCCCCCAACCCCTTATAGGGTTCTAAAAATAGCTGTCTGGGCGCAGACTTCGATGATTGCGCTTAAAAAATTCTTTCTTCCCTCTGGTTCGTCCAGGTTGGCAATTTCCGGCACCTTCCCCAGAATGGGAACCCCGGTAATGGCCTCAATCACCCCGGGGTTGGTCTGCTCGGCCAATCCCGGGGTGGCGGAGCAGCGGTTCAGGACCACCCCGGCCACCGGCAACCCGGCCTGGCGCGCCGCCAGGACGGTGAGGGCCGTATGGTTGATGGTCCCCAAGCCCGCTCGGGCCACCACCAGGAGGGGGAGCTTAAGCCAGCGGGCCAGGTCCAAGACTAAAAATTTAGTATCCACCAGGGGCACATAAAGGCCGCCGGCGCCTTCCACCACCAGGAAGTCGTAGCGGGAGGCCAGGTCTCGGAAAGATGCGGCCACTTTTTCCAGGTCCACCTTGATCCCTTCCCGGGCCGCGGCCACTCCCGGGGCCAGGGGGAGCCGCAAGGCGATGGGGGTGAGCAGCTCCAGGGGGTCCGGCAGTTCCGCCAGATCCCGGGCCAGCAAAGCATCGGTGGGAATCAGCCGCCCATTCTCTTCCGGGCAGCCGCTCTGGACGGGCTTGAAATACCCGGCCTTAAGCCCCCGCTGCCTTAAGGCCGCAGTGAGCCCGGCCGCCACCTGGGTCTTGCCCACATTGGTATCCGTGCCGGTGACGAAAATGCCCCTGACTACAGGGATATCAGGTAGTTTCGGGTTCATCTGCTTCGAAAAGTTTTAAGTGGTAGCACAGGCTTTCCAGCCTGTGCGGATTACCGAGGCGGGCGAGACGCCCGCCCTACCACCTTTTCATAATTTATGGCTGGGCTATGGGCCATGAATGACTGCCCAAAAAAGTTCAAAGTTCAAGATTCAAAGTTAATAACATCTTGACTCGCTGTTTTTTCACTGACCACTGGCCACTGGCTACTGGCCACTGCTCACTGCTCACTGCTTCCTGTCCCCTCCTGCACCAGCTCCAGGCCCAGGTCGGCCAGCATCTGCCGGTCTTCCTCAGGCAAGCGGCCCTTGGTGGTCAGGTAGTCTCCGGTCATCAGGCAGTTGGCCCCCGCGGCGAATATCAAGGGGGCCAGGGAGCGCAAAGTCGCCTGGCGGCCGCCGCAGATGATGAGGGGCCGATCCGGAAAATGGAGGCGGAAGGCCACGATGATTTGCAAAGCCTCCAGGGGGGCCAACAACGGCCTTTGGGCCAACGCCGTGCCCGGCAAGGGGTGCAGGAAATTAAGGGGAGTGGCGTCCACCGGCATTTCCTTCAAGGCCTGGGCCAGTTCCCAGCGTTGGGCAACACTCTCCCCTAACCCCAGAATACCCCCGGCGCACACGGAAAGCCCCGCTTCCCGGGCCGCCTCGATGGTGGCCACCCGCTCTTCATAAGAGTGCGTGGTGCAAATTTGGGGGAAAAAGGAAGCCGCGGTTTCCAGATTGTGATGATAGCGGGATACCCCCGCGGCCTTTAATTCCTTCAGGAAACCCAGATCCACGATCCCCAGGGAGGCGCAGATCTGAATAGGAACCGCGTCCGCAATAGCCGCCACCGTCCGTAGCAGAGTTTCTTGCTCTTTCCTGGAGATAATACCCCGGCCGGAAGTCACCAGGGAAAAGCGGGAGGCCCCGGCCTGGGCCGCCCGGGCCGCGGCCGCCACCAACTCTTCCTGGGGAGTCAAAGGGTAGCGGGGAATTTCTCCCCTGGCGGTGGCCGCCTGGGAACAGAACGCGCAGTCTTCGGAACAAAGCCCGGATTTGGCGTTAGTAATAACGCAAAAACTGACCTGCCGCCCGAAATGGCGCTCCCGGAGGCGCTGGGCCTCCGCCATTAAGGGCCACATCTCC
>JACQYN010000249.1 GCA_016208235.1 Deltaproteobacteria bacterium | reverse complement strand
TGTTTCGGCCTACTGCCGGTGGCTGCCGGTTTATATCTGCAAACCGGCCATCTGCTCACCGAAGGCCTGCTTTACGGCCTGCCCCTGACCTTTGCCGCGTTTAACCTCTTCCTGATCCATGGTTTTCCCCACCTGGAAGGAGAAGAACTGCCCCTGCGCCACAGCCTGGCGGCAAGGCTGGGTCCTGTGGCCGGGGCTCTTATCTTCACCGTGGTGAATATCCTGACCATCGCCGGGTTGGTCGTTGCTCTCCTGTTTCCCGCCAATCCTCTGCCTTTTCGGACCGGATTTATCTTGTTGATTATCCTGGCGGTGTTCAACCAGGAGCTCATCAAAAGGAAGGACTACCGCCAGGAAGCGGGCATTGACCGCCTGTGTTTCCTCACCTGGGCCATGCATTTCTTGATGGGTCTCGTCTTTGCAATCTCTTTGTGGCGCAGATGGTAAAAAAAGTATATCATTATCAGCAGGATAACCTGTCGGCAGAGAAAGCGGCGAGGGAGCGGGAACCCTGCCAATTTTTGGGATAAGTCTGCATGAACCTTAAAGACCGGCGCACCCGGAGTGGTTGGCAAAGAGCGGTGGCCTTGGGCCTCCTCCTCATTCTGGCGCCGGCCTGTATGGTGAACCCGGCCCAGATTTACATCCCCCTGGCCTATGCCTTCATCGGGTTGTGCATCGCCCTCCTGGTCTCCCCCACGCCCACCGCGGCGGTGGTGGGGTTGGTGGTGGGCGGGCTCATCGGCGCCGCGGTCTATAACAACTCCCTCAAGCGCGAGTTATGGGAACGGCACCGGCCGGAACCAGCGCCGGAGAAATAATCTCCCTGACCCATGAAACCTAAAACGGCACAGGGCCCTCGGGGCCCTAAGGATGGAGATGCGGTGCTGGCCACCATCCTGGGGGCCTTGAAGGAGTCCCCCGCTCCTTTGTCCGGAGAGGCCCTGGCCGGGCTCCTGGGCCTCAGCCGGGCCGCGGTCTGGAAGCGCATGAACCGCCTCAAGGCCATGGGCTATAGTATTGAGGGCTCCCCCCGGCGGGGGTACCGGCTCCTGGGGCTCCCGGACAAGCTCCTGCCCGCGGAGATCATCCAGGGGCTCAAGACCCGTTATCTTAAGGGGCCCATCCACCATTTCGACAGCCTCCCCTCCACCAACGATCTGGCCAAAGAGTTGGGGAGCCAGGGCGCGCCGGAAGGCTCCCTGGTGGTGGCGGAGTGCCAGACCCAGGGCCGGGGCCGCTTGGGCCGGGAGTGGGACTCCCCTCCCGGGTTGGGTCTCTATGTGTCTTTGCTTCTCCGCCCGCCTCTGCCCCCCACGGAGATGCCCCCAATCACCCTCACCGCCGCGGTGGCGGTGGTCCGGGCCTTAAGAAGGGCCACCGGGGTGGCCCCGGGCATCAAATGGCCCAACGATCTCTTGGTGGACGGCAAAAAGCTGGGGGGCATTCTCACGGAAATGGAGACGGAAAGCGACTGCATCCGCCATCTGGTAGTGGGTTTGGGACTGAATGTCAATAACCGGGAGTTCCCGCCGCCGCTCAATCTCACCGCCACTTCCTTGGCCCTGGCGACGGGCTCATCCTTTTGCCGGCGGGAGATTCTCCGGGCCTGGCTGGAGGAATTCGAGGCCCTTTACGACCTATTTCTCAACCGGGACTTTGGGGTGATTCTCGACGAATGGCGGGAATACAGCATGACTCTGGGGCAGACGGTCACCGTGCGGCAGGGACCTCGGGAAATTTCCGGTCTGGCTCTGGAGGTCGCCGGGGATGGGGCCTTGCTGCTCCGGCAGGAAACGGGGGAGGTCATTCGGGTGACCTCCGGGGAAATTGCCCCTGGCCCCTGAACAAGTCCAGGGGCCAGGGATATAGTGGAATTACTTCTTCTTTTTGCCCTTAAGTTCGTTGATCTCGGTTTTCAGGGTCTCCACCTCGGCCTTATATTTTTCCACCTCGGCCTCGGACATCTTGGGAGCTTCAAAGGAGGGGGCCTCTTCTTTCTTTAAAAGCTTGTCTTTGGCCTCTTCGAATCCCAGATAGACGGCCAACGCGCCGCCTAAAAGGAGCAACAAGGGTATTGCTCCGGCCAGCAAGCTGAGGAAATCCCGCCACCATAACCCCAGGCCGATTAATCCTAGTGCTACCGCCACTAGTCCGCCGATTAACGCCGTCATGCCCAACCTCCTTGAAAAAAATGTCCAGCTACTCGCCGGGTCGGAACTTTACCGAACCTCACAAATTGTGATTACTAACACAAACCCCTTAATTAATCAAGGAGATAAATTGGACCGTTTCTCGTTAAGAAATTTTGCCAATAAAATGCGAAAGTTATCCCTCGCATGGGCTTGACAAAATCATTTTTGCTTCTATAATTTTTTTATACTATATTGGCGAGCACACTATGGCGGAAGATTATTATCAGGTCTTGGG